>DCKY01000243.1 GCA_002320775.1 Planctomycetes bacterium UBA1662 | reverse complement strand
GGGTAACCTCGGACTTGTCCGAGTCATCGCTCGCATCCCAGGCCATGCCGAAGCGGTTGTCCTGCAGCGGATCGATAAGCTCGATCGAAGACCCGTGGCCATCCGCCCAGCGCGGCCACTCGCCGCCGTCGAAATAACGCACCGTGTCGATCGTGCGGCCCAGCCCGTCCTGCAGGGTAATCCGCTCGCCGCGGTCGCTCAGGCTGCCGAAATCATCGAGGGCCTCCTCGTCAACCGGCCCAAGCACCGAACCCTCTTCCAGGCTGTAGACCGACCTGAGCAGGACAGGGTCCCGCCCCACCACCAGGTAGCCGCCCGGCTCAATGACCGTATTGTCGGGAAAGCTGAACTCGACGCCGTTGGTGAACTCCCAGCCGGTCAGATCCACCGGCGCATCCGAGCGGTTGTAGAGCTCCACGAACTCGCGGTTCCTGTCATTGGAGATCGGGTGATACATGATCTCGTTGATCACGATGCCCGTTTCCACATCCAGCCTGTTCTCAACCCCCGGCGTGGGCTCCGCCGCGTCGCGCATCTCGCCCCCGTCCGGTACCCGGGACTCGCTCTTGCCGTCGTGGCTCGGACGGAAGTTGACCGCGTCGACCACCCGTCCGCCCCTCGGCTCGATGAGCGCCAGGAAAACATCGTTGCTCTCCTCGCTGACGGAGAGATCCAGACCCAGGGCCGCCTCGGTCACCACCAGGTAGCCGCCGGCCGGAACGACCGTATCGGCGGCCAGCTCCACCTTCTGAGAGTCGTTGCGGTCATCCGTCACGTAATAGCCCGCAAGATCAACATCTCCTGAGGTCGAGTTGTAGAGCTCAATCCAGCGCTCGTCCGTGCCCCGGAAGAAGCCCTCGTTGATCCGGACCCCGAGCGGATCCCGGCAGAAACCGCCGGGGTCTTCGGGCACCTTCACCTCGCCCCCGCCGTCGCCGGGAAGCGTTCCGTCTCCGGGACTGGAGATCACGTCGCCGGTAAGCTGAACGTCTTCCCAGGTGACCGAGGACGTCCCGCAGCCGCCGCTTGAGGTCAGGGCGAAGCCCACGTAGGCCGCCTCTCCATTATTCCAGGTCGTGCGCCCGCTGTTGAACGAACCGATGGCGCGCCACGACCTGCCGTTGGTCGAATAGTAGCAGGTGATGGAGTTGGCGCTGCGGCGCAGACGATACCATTCCGGGTGGGTGTCCAGCGACTCGGGCTCCTCGCTGCTGTCGCTGTCATGCGTCGTCCTGCGCAGGATCCTCGCCCCGTCGGGTTCCGGGGAGTCGTGCACGAAGACAAAGGCCGAACGATCCGTCAGGTCCCGGCGCATCATGATACCTGCCCGGTCCATGCCCTCGCCCTCGAGCCAGTTGCGCGAGGCGAGCCGCCCCCTCAGGTCAAAGTTTCCCCTGACCTGGATATAGCCGAAATGAAACTGGTCACCGCCGGACCCGACACCATCGCCGGAGCCGGTGATCTCGTAGCTCTCGACGCCGTCAACCACACGCGTGGCGAAGCCGCCGGCCGTACAGGGCTCGCCGATGTCCTGCTGCCCGTGAAACAGGCCAACGGGGTTGCCGTAAATAGGACCGGGTCCCGAGGGACCCTCCGACACCTCGACCCCCTCCCAGCAGGGGTTCGGACCGCCGGGTGAGCCGCCGGGATCGCTGGACTGTATCCAGCTGTCGGGATCATCCTGGTCGGTGTAGGGAGCGAAGAGCTCGAGGGAGTGTCCCAGCCCATCCGCTCCGACCGGCCACTTGCCGCGGTCGTTGTATTCCACCCGGAGGACAGTCCGGCCGCCCGGGTTGCAGATCTCGATGTCCTCGCCGCCGTTGGACAGCGAGTTGCCGCTCTCTCCCTCCCAGGCCCAGTTGCCAACGGTATTGTCGATGCCGTAGAGCGCCCGGATCGCCTCCTGGTCGGCGCAGACGACCAGGAAGGAGTATCCCTCCATCCAGGTTCCCTCGGGGAAAACGAAGCTGATCCCGTCACAGATCGCGTAGCCGGAAAGATCGAGCGGGTCGGGGTTCTCGTTGTAAAGCTCGATGAACTCGAAACGCTTCTGAATCTCGCCCCGGGGCGAATACATGATCTCGGAGATCGTCACCGCCTGGAGGTTGGCGCAAACGAAAAGCCCAACCAGGAGGGATGTAAAAACCCGAGCTGATCGCAAAGTGAGACAGCGGCTCATAATCTAATGAATCCTAATTAGCTAGATGGTTTCTGAATCCGCACGAGGGTCAAGATCACAAAACCGGCCCGGCGCCGGAAACGAGATCGTTAGTCAGGCCGGTAATCGTAACTTGAAATGTTGCTTTGAGGGAGCCTGCTCATCTCATCCGACAATTCCAGACATCCTGAATCCATCTCCATTTAATTTCTTTCAGATCGTCCCGCCTCCCTGCCGGATGACCACAACACCCCGCTTGTGAAAATAAACCGCCTCGCATAAGATCGCTCCCCTGCTTTATTGCAGAGAGGCATTGAGAAACTCACGACCCCTCTTTTGATTCCGGCTACTGTTCTTCTAAGCTTTTCATCCACGAGGTACGCACCCATGAAGATCAACGTCCAGGATGTATCCATCAATCCAGGTGAGCTCGAAAAGATCATCTCTTCCCTCGAAACAGCCATCTCCCGTAATACCCGGGTCAAAGAACTCTGCGAAGAGATCCTGGAGGTGCAGAAATCCAGCACCAGCGGCCTGCGGAAAAATGGCGGCAAGGGGAAAGGCGGCAGGCGAAATAAACGCCCGCAAGGCAGAAAAACTCTCGCCGAAACCATAGCAGAAGTGCTGAGCTCAAACCGCGGCCCGCTGCGGCCCATCGAGCTCAAGAACAAGATCCTGGCCGCCGGCTACAAGACCTCGGCCAAGCCCCAGAGCTTCTACACCGCAGTTTTCAACACCGCCAAGCAGCTCCCCGGAATCGTCAAGACTCGGGATGGCTTCAGCATGCCGGCGAAAAAAAGCAGGGCGAAAAAGAAAATACGCCGTAGCGCCGGGTAATTTCCGAATCTGCAAGACCGGACTCAGCTCGCGCCGGCCAGGCGCTGGTAGAGATTCAACAGAAACGCCCTATTGTCCATGCCGGCATAATGAAGCTCCCCTCCCATCCGGGAAAAGGATTTGCAGAAGCGAACATAGTAGGCTGGATGGTCCATTGGCGGCTCCCCCCTGGACCAGTCCCAGGTCGACTCGGCCAGGTCGTTGACCACGATTAGAAAATCTTCGAGAGCGCCGCCCTCACGGCAAACGAGGTTGCGGGCCATGGAAAGCGATTTCTCAAAGATCATCGGCGACATCACCGCCGAGCCAACGCTCAGGTAGACCCCGCCCTCCAGGCCGCTGATCGTATCGGCATATAGCAGGAAATCTGACATCGAGGCGCGGCCAACAGCCCCTCCATTGAGCAACGGGTGAGGATAGATGATGTCCTGACCAATTCCCGGATGAACGGTAAAACGAGCGCCCTGACGAAAACAGACGGCCTGGATACTCATCGATGAGTGAGGATGCGGAAGATCCAGCGGCCCGGATTCGAGACCGGAGTTGTCCATCACATCGAGGAGATCGGCCGCCGCGGCCGCCCTGGGGGCGGCCCCCGGACCTCCGCAGGCTCCGGCCTCCAGCGCGGCCAGCAGTTCCTCTCTCTCGGGAACATCGATACGCTCCTCGACAATCATTCGGCCGATGGAATGCCCATACCCCAGGCCATCGAAAGCACCGACCAGGAGGGCCAGGCCAATACTGCCCCCGGTCTCTTCCCACATGCCGAACTGCCCGCTGCTGACATATTCCTCCACGTCCTCACAGGTACGGCCGAGGAAGGCGAACTCCCAATCATGAATAGAGCCGGCCCCGTTGGTGGCGATATGCTGCAGCCAGCCCTCCTCGACCATCCTGCCGAGAAGCGGAGCCAACCCGTTCCTGATCAGGTGGGCGCCATGGCATAGCACGACGGGAGCTCCCCTTTTCCTGGCTTCTATAATCCGCTCCGCGGCCCGGTCGATAACGGACGCGGCGAGTCCCGGGTCCGGGGCCGGGGCCTCCGGATCAACGGCTACCTCGCTCATCTCGAGCTTGCTCCGCCTCGAGTTTACGGGCAGAAACTCCAGCCTGGACCGGTCAAACCCTTCTCTTTGCAATTGGCCTCCAATCCTGTCGACACCGGGAACGCCGCGCAGCCCGCAGGATCAACCTACCGGGGACTCCGGAGGCATGCAAGGTTGCAAAGAAAACTGCTCCTGGAGAAAGCGGCCCACAACATTAGCTGCGCCTGCGTGATGGGCGTATTGGAGATGCAGGCACTTGACGAAATCCCATTCCCTGATACCCCCGATGCCCGTATTCCTGTAGACGTTTTCCCAACCTTTCTCGATAACAGTCTCCTGGTGAGCCGGAAGGAGAGCAGCCCATCGCTCAAGGCCGTAGGCCCTGTGGTTTTCGTGGTACTCCGCCCTGAAATCGGAATCGGCCTGGATCCTCTCCTCGATTTTCCCTATCCAGCCATAGGATTCAAACTCGGAGACCTGGCGGATCAGGGATGGACAGGTAAGCCAGAAAAGCGTTGGAAAGGGAGAAAGCGCCTCGCCCTGCTCGCCAACAGTAAGGGGATAATAACGAATGACCTGGGGATGCCCCGCCGGACAGTAGACCTCGACCTTCAGAACCCCGGTGGGCCGGCGCCCAAGCTGCGCCTCAAGCATGTCGAGATCATCCTCGCTGGCGTCTGCTGCCGGAAAAGACCCATCACTCATCGAGAAATTCTCCTGTCAAATCACGGCTGGCTCTTTCCATTTATCCCTCCGTCTCCAGGACACTCCCGCCCCGGACACCTTAAAATTCGGCTGGATGGTATCAGGCAGGATGATAGCCTTGCTGAATAACCGTCGGGCAAAAAATCATGGGCGACTGTTCCGGCTCCATTTAGAATAATCTATCCCGTCTCCTGACGTTAAGGTAGCTAATGCGACACGGGAAACGGTTCCTTTTTTGACTTATGAACCAGGCAGGATAATTCGATGACCTCTTTCAATATGCAAACCCTCTCCCTGACGGCTCTCTGCGCCGCATTGTTCCTTTTACCCTCGACGGTAAGCGGCCAGGAGGAAGGCGTCAGTAAGGCGACGATCAGCAAGGCTCTGCGCACTCCCAATTCCCTCATTCGTCACGACACATGGACGAAGATGAATCCGGAGGACAAGAGCCAGTTCAGCATGCTGCTGAAGATCATGGCCAAGCAACCCTGGTTCGACCGGGATGGCACCATCAAGGCGCTGGCGACCGCCGCCAGCGACGAGGTTCTCGAGAAAATGATCAAGGCTCTCCAGAAGAACAAGGACCGCGCGGTCCGCCAGGGCATGGCCGTCGCCCTCGCCAAGATGGATGACCCGATCTTCTACAAGCATCTCTACGAAGCGCTCGACGACAAGGACCCCACCGTTCGCCGGGTCGTCGTCCACAGCCTGCGCGTTCACAAGAAGCCCGAAGCTGTCGACGCCCTGGTCCAGCGCTTCCAGAAAGAAGACGACCCGGTCGTGAAAACCTTTCTTGAAAAATCCCTCAACGAGTTGACCCAGGCCTACCGCGGTCCCAAGCCGGAGTACTGGTTGTCCTGGTGGGAGACCGCCAAGAACGATCCCGACTACAAACTTGGCGAGACCGATGAAGAGGCGAAAAAAGCCGCTGAAGACCTCGGCCACAAGCTGAAGCAGAGAAGAACCGTCTCCATCCTCGGCGGGGTCACGCTCGAATCATCTGAGAGGGGTTCGGGCATCGGCGTCCCGATCCTCATCATTCCCCCCTACGGCTACAGCGAGAACATCATGTTGCCGTTCCTCTCGGGACTCGAGCAGCGGCACAAGCTCCACTACATCAAGCTGCCTCCTGTGAGGAGCTTCAAGAAACTTCGCACCGTCAGCGCCAAGAATATCCCCTACTATCCGATTGACCAGCTTGTCGACGCCTTCGAGGACCTGCGCAAGCAGACCAAGGAAGAACGCTTCGCGATCATGGCCTGTGGCATGAACAGCTGGATCGCCATGCGCTACGCGAAAAAATATCCCAGGTCGGTAGCCGGAATGCTGCTGGTGGCGCCGCTGTCCGGAGTCAAGGAATACGCCCGGGCGACTGACCGCTTTGAAAAACAGGGCAAGGGAAAGAAGGACACCGAGATGCATTATTTCGGGCTGACCCGAAGATTCAACTCACAGACCGGAGAGAGCAACCTCGACAGCTACCAGCGCGAAAACGAAATCGCCAAGTGGGAAGGCGAAGGCGGGTGCATCGACCGGCGCTCCTGGAGCCTCTTCTTTCACGATGAACGCGACTATGTCATCAGCATGCTCTACCCGGTCAAGAACCACGTGATGGGAAGCGTCGCCATTCCTGACTTCGACCTCTTCAAGGAGAAGAAGCCGGCCCTCAGGATCCCGACCCTGGTGATCACCGGCAAGTCAAGCCTCTACAACAGCATCGAGGACTCCAAGGGAATCGCCAAGTACTATCGCGGACTCTGCCTGGTGTATGGCTACTCCTCCTGCATGCCGTTCTGCGAAGAATCAAAACGGTTCAATAAGGACGTCGCGGGCTTCCTGAGAAAGTTCACGCGGGTCAAAAAAGACGCTTCTAAGAAAAAGGACTGAGCTCGGCTCCGGCAATCCTGTGAAAGACAGAACACCAAGGCGGCGCAAAGCCCCCCCATCCGTTTCCCTTCTCCTCGTCGCGTTCCTGCTTGTCCCCGCGACGGTCGATGCCCAGACCAGGCGTTCCTCGAAAACCCGCCTGAGCCGTGACGAACAGATCGAGGCGGCGCTCAGAAAACGCACCCAGAAGATCCAGGACCAGTACTGCAGGGATCTCGTCAGGGTAGCGAACTGGGCCGCGCTCCAGGGCCTCAAGAAGGATGCCGCCGCGCTGGTAAAAAAAATCAGCGGAATCAATCCGCAGTATCCCAAGCTCGAAGACATCCGCGAGAAGGTGGAAGAGGCCGAGGAGGAAAGCGACACGGCAAAAAACGAAAAAAACGGCAAGTCACTCCTCACGCGGCTCAAGTCAGCAGACAAGAAGCAGGGCGTGGAGTTGGTCAAGCTGGCAACCGGCTGCATGAAGGTCGGGCTCTTCACCCGGGCCTTCGACATGATCAACTACGTTCTCGAAATCAGCCCGGATGATTCAAAGGCCCGTAAGATCCTGGGCTACAAGAAAGACACGAAAACCAAGACATGGATCAGCGCCTGGGAATACAGCCATCGCAAAAAGAACTTCCTCACCAAGGAGGGCTGGTTCGAAAAGAAGAAAAAGAAAGACTTCGACAAGGGCCTGCGTCCCTACAAGGGCAAGTGGCTATCAGCCGAACGTGAAAAATCCATCCGGACGCGCAACGAATACGCCCCCTACACCGTAAAGAGCGAGCATTTCGAGGTTCAAACCAACATGGGCAGGGAGCGAGCCTGGGAATTCGCCCTGAAGCTCGAGGATTTCTATACCCAGTTCTTCCGCGTTTTCATTGGGTACTACGACCAGATCGCCGGCGCCAGGCTGCTCTTCAACCGTCCCGAGACCAAGAAGATGCACCTTGTGATCCTCTTCCCCAGCCGCAACGACTACCTCACCCACGTCAAGCAGGAGAAAGGCAACGACAAGCTGCTGAGAGAATCAGCCGGCTTCTATTCCGGCAGCGACCGCAAATCCCGCTTCTACTGGTCCGACAACGAGGAGGAGACCTACCGCACCTTCTACCACGAGGTAGCCCACCAGCTCTTCGCCGAAACCAAGTCCACGCGCAGCGGTGGAAGCCGTGGGAACAACTGGGTCGTCGAGGGGATCGCGGTTTATATCGAGACCTGGAAGAAGATCAAGGGCAACTGGGTACCGGGATATGAAATTGACAGCAGCCGGATGAAAATAGCCCAGCGCTTCCTGGCGGCCAACGGGGACTGGAGCCTCCAGGGCTTCGCCCATATCGACAATGACCAGTTCCACAAGGTAAACCGGGGCCTCAACTACTGCCTGGCGGGAGCACTCTGCCATTTCTTCATGCACTACAACGATGAGGTGTACAAGGAAGACTTCGTACGCTTCCTCAGCGCCTACTACATGGGCAAGATCAGCAACGACTCCCTGGCCGAGTACATCAAGATCGAAGGTGGAGGCGGATTCAACGCCCTGGAGAAGCAGTTCAAGGAATACATGGCGACCCTCGGCGAAAAGAAGCCCGAGCCCGAAGCTGAAGCCGACCCTGAAGATCTCGACGAATAGGTCTCAAGCTCCACGCTTTTCCCGGCCGGCCCCCTCGCCCGGAAATCGAACACCCACCAGGAGCGCCAGCGCCAGCACGCTGCAACCGGAAGCGAAAAAGAACGAGCTCTGCACAGAGTCTTCCGATGCGAGCAGGTAACTGGTCGCAAGCCCCAGGACCGACCCGAGGCCTGAACCAGCGAGAGCGAGCAGCGTCTGCGAGGTGGCGCGCACCTCCCTGGCCGCGATCGAGTTGATGGCGAGGCTGACGCCTATGAGGAAGAAAACGACACAGGGAGCGATCAGCTGGCTGGCGAGCCCGAGCATCAACGGGCTGGTCGAGTTGGCGAAGACCAGGTGGCGTACCACCGAGGCGGCGATCCCCAGGCCCAGCACTTTCCTGTACCCGAAGCGCCGCAGAAAACGCGGCAGCAGCAGGAAGAGTGGAATCTCAAGGAGAACCCCGCAGGTCTGAATCGGTCCGAGCCAGCCAAGACGAATGTCGTTTTCAACCAGGGAACGGCCGAGCGCCAGGGGCGAGAGATAGAACATGATCGCGAAGCCGGCCTGGACCAGGAAGGTAACCAGCAGGAGCCTGGCGAACCCTGGCGACCGAAACAGGATCTTCAGATCCTCCAGGAAGCTCCCGGCGCCCTCCCTGCGGCCCGCCGGAGGTGTGTGAGGCAGCAGGGGGAACAACAAGGCCAGGGCGAGGTGAAGCCCGAAGGTCAGGTAGATGATGAAATGGAGCGAACGCTCGCCGCCCTCGAGCAGCCAGAAGGCGATCGGCACCGAAGGCAGCGCCCAACCGACCGACCCCCAGAGCCTGAGCGGACCGAATTGCTTCGGCGGGTCTTCCAGGTTGTGGTAGCAGAGCGCATTGGAAAGCGAATTCGTGGGCTGCTGCTGGGCCGTATAGAGCGCGAAGAGCCCGGTCAACATCACGAGGCCGGCGCCACGCGAAAAAAGAAGCAGGGAGAAGGCCGCCGAGAGATGCAGCAGACAGATCAGCCGGTTCACCGCTATGACCCGGTCAGCCAGGGCCCCCCAGACAAAGGGCATCACGCAATTGACAACCCCCGCCCCAAGGGCCAGCAGGCTGAGATCTCTGACTTCGAAGCCCTTGGTACTCTCGAGGTAGGGCCCGAGAAAGGGATAGAAGGCCCCGCCGACGGCGTATTGCAGCAACACGAGCGGCAGCAACACGGTAACCGCCCCAGGGCCGATCTTCATGGAAGGTCGCGTGATTTCTGACAAGCGCAAATGTTACGGCAAGCGGACCGGATGAACAAGAACCGCACGATTTCCACCGTGGGACTCTTCACAGCCGGTCGCTGAGAGCTATACTTTCAAGCTATGAAATATACCTGTCTCACCTGCCTGGTCTGGCTGACCCTCTCCCTTGCCCCGACCATCGTATGGGCGCAATGCCCCATGTGAAGAGAGAGTATCGACTCCGGTTCGGCGTCGGGATTCACCTGGAGCATTCTCTTCATGATGGGGCTCTTCCTGTGCATGGCGAGTTTCGTCATTGGCTTCGTCTACAGGAACATCAGAGAAAGCGACCTCAGGAAGATGGGCGACGGTGCGGACATCGAGACCTAGGCTGTTTACTTTCGAACCACGGGAATGAAACCGATCGAGGTTTCCAGCCAGGAGCCGCAGCTGCAGCCTCCGCCGCCTTCAGGAGAAAGCAGCATCCCTCCGGCGGGGATCGTCGACAGCCAACAGTCCGGACGCAGCCTGCTCCAGCTCGTGACCTTCCCATTTGACCGATCCCACATGGTCACGTTTCCCGAGCGGAAGATAAAGGC
>DCKY01000264.1 GCA_002320775.1 Planctomycetes bacterium UBA1662 | reverse complement strand
GAAGAAACCTTCTCTTCGTCCTTTCGGACAGCGCAGCGGGCAGGCGTCCGCGCCCTCGGCGCCAGTCTTCAGCCGCGCCTCGCCGGATTCCAGGAGGGTCTGGCTGCTGGACCCCGTCACCCTGCCGGGACTGCAATTGCGTGACCTTGCCGGTAAAAGGTCGTCGCTCCTCAAGTACAGGGGCGCTCCGCTGGCGCTGAACCTCTGGTCCCCTGAGTGTTCGAGTTGTGTGCTCGAGCTCTCGGAGTGGAAGAAGGAGCGTTCCGCCTCGGGCTCCAGGCTCCCTGTCCTGATCGTTACAGGTGAATCCAACCGGGGGGCGGAGAAGACCGCCGAGCTCGTTCGAAAGGCCGGCTTTCCGGCCGCCTTCGCGGGGCCAGAGGACCTGCTGGCGCTTTCGGTGCTTGTTGAGGAGGTTGTGCGCTGGCCGAGGGGGCTGAGACTTCCCTGCACCCTGCTGCTCAATTCAGCCGGAGACCTGGTGCGGATCTACGAGGGCCGGGTGGGCTGGGCGTCTCTGAGCGAAGACGCGGCCGGTATCCCCGCGGCTCCGCGGGGGCGGCTGGAGAAAGGACTTCCTTTTCCCGGGAAATATTACTCCTCGGACTGGTTCCGAAACGAATTCCAGCTTGGCGTGTCCTACCTGGAGGCAGGCCTGCCGGCCTATGGCCTCGAGGCTTTTGAGCGCACCCTGGTTCGACGCCCTGGCGAGACCGAAGCTCTCTACAATATCGGTCTCATCCATCTGAGGGCGGGAAAGCTCGGGTCCGCTCGAAAGGCCTTCGAAGGAGTTCTCGAGGTCCAACCGGAATTTATCGACGCGGCGGCCAACCTGGGGGTCGCTCTCGCCAGGCAGGGACACCTGGAGGATTCCTACCGGGTGTTCAACAAGGTGCTCGAATTGAGACCGGGACACATCGAGTCGCTGATCAATATCGGTAATATCGAGCTGACGGTAGGGGCTCCGGAGCGCGCGCGAAAGCGGTTTGAAGAGGTGATCCGCCTCGAGCCCGGCCTGGTCGCCGGCTACAAACGTCTCGGAGCCGTCTGTCGGTCGACTGGTGATCTCAAGGGAGCCCGGGAGATGTATGAAAAGGCGGCGGCCATCGATTCGAAAGATCCCGAGCTGTGGAGCAACCTCGGTGTCATACTCGCCGAGAGCGGTCGATTCAAGGAGGCCAGGAAGATGTGCGAAACCTCGGTTCGGGTCGACCCCGGCTACGCCGCCGGCCACAACAACCTGGGGCTTGTTCTCCAGGCCCTCGGTGAGGCGGACGGCGCCATCTCGGCTTTTCAGAAGTCCATCTTGCTGGTGCCCGCCGAACCCGCCGCCCATTTGAACCTGGCAAAGCTCTACATCCGGCTTGGCAGTGAGGGGCGGGCCCGCTCGCTGTTGCGCGGCTATCTGGAACGGGAGCCCGGCCACCCTGGAGCCAGGAAGCTGCTCAACCAGCTCGACGAGTGATTTCTCAGAGAAGTCCTTCAATCGGGTCGGCTGAGTACACCGGGTGCGGACGGCCACGGCGCTCCATCCAGTGTCCGTCGCGGGGTATTCCCAGGGCCGAGAACATCGTCGCGGCCATGTTCTCGGGCTTCTGGGGATTGTCTTTCGGCTGGCCTCCCTCGGCATCCGAAGAGCCTATGATACGTCCGCCCTGGACTCCGCCTCCGGCGAACCAGACCGTCTGAACCGCTCCCCAGTGATCGCGACCCGGAGGCTTTCCCTTACCGATGCTGAAGATCTTCGGCGTCCTGCCGAACTCACCGGCCATGACCAGGAGGGTTTCCTCGAGGAGGCCGCGCTCGCCGAGATCATCGAGGAGCGCTGAGACAGCACGATCCATCGGTGGGAAGAGGTATTTCTCGAGGTTCGGGAAGGCGTTGACATGGGTATCCCAGGTCTCGTTGTTTCCCAGGTTGACCTGGACCAGGTTGACCCCGTTCTCGACCAGCTTGCGGGCGGTCAGCAGGGACCAGCCGAAGGAGTTGTTTCCGTAGCGCTCGAGGGTCGCTGAATCCGCGTCGTTGATGTCAAAGGCGCCCCGGGTCTTCGGGTCGCCGAGCAGCCCGAGCGCCAGGTCGTGGTAGCGCCGGAACTCCTGTACCGGGCGCGCGCGCTGGAGAGATTGTTGCTGGGAGTTGATGGATTCGAGCACATCCATTCGCCGACGCAGCCTGGTCCTCGAGAGATCCTCGGAGAGCGAAAGCTGGGGAATATTGAAGAGGTCGTTCGATCTCTTCTGGGTGCCCTTTTCATGATGGAATGTGAACTCGGGGTAGGCCCCGTAGGATTTGCTGTTGAAGGTCGAGGCCTCGATGAACCAGGGCGCCGCCTGGTTCCCCATCACTCCCCCGAACTGGCCCGGGATCACCCGTCCGGTCCTGTGGATAAGCCGTTCCGGGAGCACGACGGATGATGGCATGACACCCTTGGGCCTGACGAGCTGGTTGGCTATGGCCCCGATCGCCGGCCAGTCGCTCTCCTTTGGCTTGTTGAGATTGAAGGCCGGGGGCAGGTCGCTGCGCCCCGAGAGCATAACCATGTGTCCCTCGGAGTGCTCGTTGAAGGGGTGGGTCATCGATCTGCAGATGGACCAGGATTCGCTTCGCTTGGCGAGAAGGGGCAGGTGCTCACAGACCTGCAGTCCAGCGGTCGCGGTGGGGATGGGCTTGAAGGACCCGCGGAATTCTTTTTTCGCTTCGGGTTTCATGTCGAAGCTGTCGATCTGCGAGAGACCGCCGGAGAGAAAGATGTAGATGACCGAGCGCGCCTTCGGTGCCGCGGCATCCGGGTTCTTTTCGGCCTCGGCGCGAAGGGCCTTGAATTCCGCCAGCCCGAGCCCAGCGAGTCCGACAGCTCCGGCTCGGATGGCTGCGCGCCTGGAATGTCTTCTTTTCCCGGTTTGGCTTTCGCTCATCGATTCGCCTTTCGCTCTTGGTGAAGATGTCGGCGTCCGGAGCCCGTCCTGTCGCATCGTGGACATGGCCCGGTTTTCAGTGCACCTTAGGCACAGGTATTTTCGCATTTGAGCTTCGCTAAGTCCAATGTCGGACGGCGAACCCTGCCGGGCTTGCCGTGGAGAAGAGCTAAGGAGAGTCGTCCATGAGCACCATATTCCAGAAGATCATCGACAAGGAAATTCCTGCCGACATCGTCTACGAGGACGAGAGGGCGCTCGCCTTCAGAGACATCCAGCCCCAGGCTCCAACCCATGTCCTTATTATCCCCCGCAAGCCGATCGTCAAGGTTGCGGACATGGGGAAAGAGGACCGGGAGCTTCTCGGTCACCTGCTCTGGGTGGCGGCCGAGGTGGCTCGGCAGGAAGAACTCGAAGACTACCGCCTGGTGACCAACAATGGCGAGGGGGCGGGGCAGTCCGTATTCCATCTTCATGTGCACCTGCTGGGAGGCCGGGAGCTCGGCTGGCCGCCGGGCTAGTCTGCCGGGGGGGCTGGGGGCTCCTTGCCGGGAGTCTCGTTCGGCACAGGATTTTCATCGACCGACTGGGCCGCCGGCGGAGCTTCCTGCACGAACATTCGCTTCAGCAGCAGGAAGCCGATGGCATCGTAGAGGCCGTGGGCCAGCACGGGAGTCAGGAGGTTTCCCGTGTAGTTGACGAGGAAGCCGCAGTAAATCGACAGGAGCGTGGCGATGATGAAGTAGGTGGGGGTGAGTGCGTGGAGGAGCCCGAAGATGATGCCGGTGACGAGGATGGCGTTGACCTCCGGGGTCAGGATGCTGTTGACCCCCGGCAGCCAGCCTTCAAAGAGAGGCTGGAGCACACCTCGGAAGAGACACTCCTCGCCGATTCCTGCCGACATTCCCAGCACGACAAGCTTCCAGCCCGGCAGCTCGATGATGGCCTTCGACAGGATTTCCCGCAGGATCCTGTAGACTCTCTGGAAGCCGGCGATATTCCGGCCGAATCGTGACAGGGAAAAGACGAAATAGGCTACCATGGGCAGCGTTGCGGCCAGGCCGGTAGCGAGCCCATCCAGGTCCAAACGGATGGGGTTCAGCAGCGGTTGGCCCGCCAGCAGGTAGCCGAGGATGACAGCGACCAGGACCAGGCCGCCCTCG
>DCKY01000060.1:8661-50403 GCA_002320775.1 Planctomycetes bacterium UBA1662 | reverse complement strand
ATTTTCGCAGGGCGAGGTAGAAGCGTTCGGGAGACGCTGACGCCGGGTAGGCCAGGCGCTGCGACAGGTTCACCTGGAAGATGTCGCCAGCGCGTATGTATTCGATCGACCGTGCCACGGCTTCGATGTAGGCCTCCCGCGAGAAATTGCTGAGCAGCCCGGGAAATTCGGGCACGTTCCAGGATTCAGAGAGTTGCTCTCGCGTGAGATCGGGCGGAGACTTCGCTCTGGGTCTCTTTGTAATTCGCGGGCCTTCGCCAAGCAGTCTCTTGAGGGCTTCGATTTGCCTCGCGGCCCGCTCCCTTCGGCCCGGACCCGCCTCGGGGAAACCATGGGAGATGATATGGCAGGATCTCTCGAGATGGTCCCAGGCGAGAACCCAGTCGTAGAGGCCGATCACCAGGTCGGGGATAGCGAATTCGTCATGCCGGGGACGGCTGATCTTTTCGATGGAGTGAGCCAGCCCGTAGCCCAGGAGCCCAGCCGCGCCTCCCTGGAAGGGGGGCAGGTTCGGCAGAGAGGGAGTCGCCCAGCCTTCCAGACGCCTCCGTAAAACCTCGAAGGGGTCGGTCTCCTCGACGCCGGCGAGTTTGTACGAGGGGCTCTCCAATTCGCCTTCAGCCTCCAGGAGCTCGGTGGAGTCCGCGGTTGTTTTCAATACCTCGAAGGGCCGCGCCGTGATGTAGGAGTAGCGTCCCTGCGTATCATTCTCGGCCGCGCTGTCGAGGAACAGGATGTAGGGCAGCCCGGCGAGGCGTTCGAAGGCGTCCTGCGGAGAGAGAGCTTCCGTCAGTTTTTCAACCAGCGGGGTGTTTGTTTTTTCAGAAGCTGCCGCGGTCATTGCTCCGGCCGCTCCTTTCTGCGGTCGAGGTGGCTTTGCTCCTCGCGGGTCAGGAAGCCCCAGCGAAGGGCCTCATCCTGGACGTAGTTCTTGTTGAGGGTCAGTGCCGTGATGGCCTTGGCCATCTCGTAGCCGAGGTAGAACGCGTGAGAGGGATCTTCCACACCGAGCTGGTCAAAGATTTCAAAGGGATCTTTTCCACGGACGAGCCCC
Source organism: Planctomycetes bacterium UBA1662 (assembly GCA_002320775.1). Taxonomy (GTDB): domain Bacteria; phylum Planctomycetota; class UBA8108; order UBA8108; family UBA8108; genus UBA8108. Next base: position 49,349 of record DCKY01000060.1, on the reverse strand, counting down.
TCGGATGATGCCACGTGGAGCTCCCCATCTTCAGCGAACAGCCTGAAGTTGCGGTCGCGGAGGCCGGCGGCGAGCTCTTCGATTTCCTTGAGCCCATGTTTCAGGATGCTCGGGTCGCGTAGCAGGTGCAGACCTGGCTCCCGGTGCTTGGGAAGGGTCCCGTTGGCACAGGCGTAGTGGACGAGCTTCCTGGCAAGGTCGCATTCGCGGACACTCGTTGAGGCCCAGTGAATGACAGCGGTTGTCAGCACGCTGCGGATTCCGAGCTCCTGGCAGAAGCCGAGCAGGACAAGGTTGATCGGCGCCGAGTCGGCATCGGTGAGCTCGGTGAGATTGCCGATCCCCATCATGATCTCCGCGTTCGGGTAGCGCTCGCGTATCTCGAGGTAGCGTCCAAGTGACCGGGCGAAGCCGAAGCCGATGGGCTCGATGACAGGGTCGATTCGGTAGGGCACTCCCCAGGACTCGAGCCGGGTGACGTTTTCGTCAATTCCGCCGAGAGTTTCCGTCTGGTCCGGGATGAGGACTACCTCGCAGCCAAGTGTTCGGGCGACCTCTATATTCGATGAATTTACGCTGAGGACCAGCTCTGCGCCCGCGCCGACAGCGGGTACGATCTCGAGCGGGTCGAGGCTGTCGATCGATACGCGAAAGCCCTTGCCGCGAAGCTCTTTGACGAGCTCCCCGATCCCCTCGAAGGGTCCGTCCGGGTCGCAGCCAAGGTCGATGACATCGGCGCCCTCTGCCCTGTAGCCTTCGGCGATGGCGAGAACCTCTTCGGCTTCGAGTTGCGGCACGTGATTGATCTCAGCGATGATCTCGATATCGTGTTCTCCGTAGTCCTCATCGAGAGCGCGCTGGCCAAGGTGTTCCGGCAGGTTCCTCAGGTCCCGGGGGCCTCTCTCAGCCTTCACCCCGGTCGCTTTCTCGATCACCTCGAGCTCGCCCCGGCAATAGCCCGGGAGGACCAGCGAGTCGATCTCTTCGTTGAGCTCGAGCTTGCGCGCGACCCAGTCGGTCGTCAGCAGCGCCGCCACGTCGATGTTGAGCTCGATGACCTCGGCCTTGAAGTCGAGCTCAGGCTCCAGGCGTTCGAGGAGCCTGCGTAGCGCCGGCGCCGCGAGCTTTCCGGTGACGAAGCCTCTGGTCCTGGAATCGGCCATCTCAGCCTCTCAGCGTATCCATTTCTTCGGGAAGCCCTCGAGGGCGCTGTCCTCACCGGGAGTCCAGGTGGAGAGCTCCTCGATCTCGCGGGCGAGGCTGAAGTCTTTGTCCGTGATGCCGCCGGCGCTGTGGGTCTGGAGCCTGACGACGACCCTGGCCCATCCGACCTCGAGGTCCGGGTGATGGAAGCCGGCCTCGGCCCTGTAGCCAATGGCGTTGACGAGCATCAGGGTGTGGGGCCAGCCGGGGGTCTTGAAGCTTCTCCTGAGCCAACCATCTCGGAGCTCCCAGCCCGGCAGCTCGCTGAGTTTTCCGAGGATCTCTTCCTCACTGTAGACCTTTTCGTCGTTCATGCTCTCGGCTCCTGATTTAGAGACCAGTCCTTGCCGGTGTTTATTTGTTTTCCGGCCAATACCAACAATTAACAGAATCCAGCCTCGAAGTCGTTCGAAAAGATGCGGCGGAGGCGGCGCTGGCTCAGCTGACAGCTCCGCCGTTGATATTGACGACCTGTCCACTGATGAAGCTCGCGGCATCGGAGACCAGGAAGAGCGCCGTGGCTGCAATGTCCTCTGGGGTTCCCCAGCGCTCGAGGGGGACCTCCCTTAGAACCCGTTCTTGCCACTCCGCCGGCGCCTCCTCTCCCCAGGATGTTCGGATCCAGCCCGGCGCCAGGCAGTTGACCCGAACCTCCGGCGCCAGGCTGAGGGCCAGGCTCCTGGTGAAGGCCATCACGCCCCCCTTGATGGCCCCGAAGAGCTCTCCGCTCTCTCCCTCCATACCGACCGCCGCCTGGTCCCAGCCCATGTTGAGAATAACTCCGCCGCCGCGTTTCTTCATGGCTGCGCCGGCCCGGCGGGCGAGCAGCATGCTGGCCCGCAGGTCTACGGCGATGAGCGCTTCGAGCTTTTCCTCGTAGGAGAGCTTCGCTCCCTCTCCAGTCAGGATGTCCACCCCGGCGTTGTTAATCCAGATGTCGATGTTTCCCAGGGCTTCGAGGGCAGCCTCGAAGAAGGAGTTGGCACCCTCGGCTGTTCCCAGGTCAGCCTGGAGGAAGGCGCAACGCCTCCCCTGGGCGGTGATCTCTTCTCGGAGCGTCTCTCCAGCGGAGACGGAGCGGTTGGCATGGATGAGTACCTCGGCGCCAGCGGCGGCGAGCTGCAGGGCGATGGCCCGGCCAATTCCTGATGATGAGCCCGTGACAACGACACGGCGCCCTTCCAGGGAGAGAGAATCCTGCGGCATTTCGTTTTCGTTCAAGGTATTTCCCTTATGCCGGGGAGGAGGTCGGCCGCGTTCAGGCTTCGTTTCTGAGCTCGATGATGGCGCTTTGTCCGGGGGACTCGAAGACCTCAACGCGCAGAACCCGCGGCAGCTGGCCGAGCTTCGCTTCGAGTTTTTCACTGAGCTCATCCGACACCCAGCGGGCCAGCAATTCGGCCGTTGTATTTTCGATCGGCAGCAGCACACAGTCGTCCCGGGGAATGATCCACTCCTTTTCGTCAGAGGTGATTCTCACGGTCTCATCGGTTACCTCGACACCCAGGGTGTCGCTGTTGAGCGGAATGAGCATCCTGTGATCGAGGCTGTCGGTGATGCCCTGCAGGATCTGCTTGAACTCGATGAAGTCAAAGACGAGATGGTCCGACTTGAGATCATCCTCGATCTCGGCCGCAACCTGGTAGTTGTGCCCATGCAGCCGCTCGCAGACATTGTTGCCGAAGACGATGAAGTGGGCGGCGCAGAAGCCGAGATAATCTTTTGATACGCGAACGGTGTATTTCTGCATATTCCAGCCGGCTTGGCGGTTCGAGGTCAGGTCTCCCCGTTCTCGCTGCCGGGAACGGATGGAGGAAGGCCGATTATGCCAGCACGGAGACCGAGAAACAAGCAGGCCGCCACGAGATCCGCGCTCGTTCCGGGGTTACGGCGATTGCCGTCTTCTCTCAGCCATCCGTCGAGCTCTTCGAGGAGGTGTTCGGAGCCTTTCTTGGGCCAGTCGCTGCCAAGTACCCGCTCCGCTTTTGCGGCAGCTTCCTTCGCCGTTTCGTCGCCGCATTTGCGGGCGATGAGGCTGTCGGGATAGGCCGCCATGAATCGAAGGTGGAGGTGGACGATGGCCGTTTCAAGGTCGAGCTCTAATTCGAGGGCATCGAGGAGCCAGCCAAGACCTTCTTCGAAGATCTGCTCGAAGCCGTTGACGTACTGACGCGCGACAAGGTCACGGTCCGCGGCCAGCTCCATGGCGGCGATGAGGCTCGGGGGAGGAGGCGAGTTTACATCGGCCTCTTCGACGCTACCAAGGCCGCCGGGCGAGGCGAGCCGGATGGCTTCGTAGACTTTGCGGCAGTCTTCGCTGTCAAGTTCTTCAAGGACAGTCCGGAGGCCGTCGCGCGGCGCGGACCCGGCGGGAACACTGGCAAGAGGAGCCAGCAGCAGGATGATACCGAGGTTGACGTTCTGGCCGGTGACCTTGCGGCTCTCCTTTACGGCCTCGAGGATGGTATCTCCCAGGGAGTTTTCCCGCGCGCGGTTCAGGGGGCCTGAGATGGCGCCGGCGGCCTCGAGGAAGTGGTGAAGCGTGGTTCCTTCAAATTCTTTACCGGGCTGGACGTTTCCCGCCTTCGGCGCCCTCGCTTCGAGGAGGCAGGCGATCATGGCCAGGTCGCCGATGGAGGTTTCACGATCTGGGCCGGTCACGATTGCAGGGCTCCGATGGTTTCCGAATCCAGGTCGGCGGCTCGTTCTGTCACGTAGTCAAGGACAGCGAGAGCCATGTCTTTGCCGCAGACTTTGCTGATGGCTCGCCAGCCCGGTATCGCGTTGACTTCCAGGATGCGAGGGGCTCCATCCGGACCCTTGAGAATATCTACCCCGGCGATCTCGGCGCCGACGGCCCGGGCGGCCCTGAGGGCCAGCTCCTCGATGTCTTCCCCGGGAGCGAAGCTTTCGGCCGAGCTCCCCTGGGAGATGTTTGTCAGCCACTGTCCGGGGGGCGCCTTGCGTTTCATCGAGGCCAGGATCTCGTTGCCCATCACGAAGAGTCTCAGGTCGGACCCTCCATGATCGATGTATTCCTGCAGATAGAAAACCCCTTGTTGAGAGGTGATCTCCCGGATCGCGCTCCCGGCCTCGGCGAGACTGCGCGGACGGATGATGCCGCGGCCCTCTGCGCCAAAGAGCGGTTTCACCAGTGCCTGTTCATCTAATTCGCCGAAGGCCTCCAGGGCCTGGTCCGGATCTTCGCAGACAATGGTGCGCGGAACCGGGAGCCCTGCCTCGTGAAGCCGGCAGAGGCAGAGATATTTGTCGACCGCAGCCTCGACGGCTTTCGGCGGGTTGATGACTGTAACGCCGGCTGTTCGCAGGGCCTGGAGGGCGTCCATTCGATAGACGACCTGCTCAAGGCTGCCCCCGGGAACGCTTCTGACCAGCAGGGCATCGAGCTCTGTCAGTTCGAGGTCAGCGCAGCGAACCGACTGGGGAGAGCCGGGCCGCGCTGGGCATTCGGCCCGGAGCTTCTCCGGATCGGCTATTTCCAGGTCGAGATTCCTGAGCTTCGCGGCGCGCCGCAGGTCGCCGACATGCCACAGGTTGGGGCCGCAGAGAACGGCGATTCGCGGGGCAGTCATCCCAGGAAGGACCTCCTCACCAGCTCCGGCTCGATGCTTCCGAAAGTGAATTCATTTCCGGTGTCGGCGTTGCGGAAGGTCACCTCGGCCGGGCTGAAGAGCCCCGGGTCGATTCTGTAGAAGTCGCGGTCATAGCGTTCAAAGATCTCGCTGAAGAGAGCGCCGTGGTCGCCGGAGGCGCACGAGGGGGTCTTCGCTCCCAGCTCGGCGATGGACTCGTCATCTCCGGTCACTTCGAGCTCGACCCGCGCGCCGTAGAGCACAGCGTCGTTGGTGCGGCCGATGGCGGCAAGATCATCGTCCGCCGTCGGCGGGATGGGGGCGCCGCCTTTTCCTGCGAGGATTCGCGCGAGGTCAAAACCGAGCTCGTGCAGTTTGTGGAGAGCTGTCTCGACGCTGCGCGCCACGACCTGCACCCCGCCGGCGTCGCTCGCGCTGGGGGCGAAGGCTAAGGTGATGTTGCTCGGCTCGACACCCGTCTTCGAGGAGATGAAGCCGAACACCTCCTCTGTGGGTTGTTGCCGGGTCTCGAGCGCTCCAACGATTCGTGCGGCTTTCTCGACATGTCCGATGTCCTTGAAGAGCTCCTCGCCGCCGTAGGCCGCGCGCATCGGACCTGAGCCCATGGCGAAGAAGTCGCCGACGGAGAGCTGCCAGCCGGCGTATTGCGAGGCCATACAGGCGGCTACCGGTTGGCTGGTTTTCACGAAGACCTGGTCGAAGGGAAGCTCCGGGTCTTCTCCCGGGCCGATGGAAACCTCGGCGAGATCACAGAGGGTGAGCCGCGCGAGGAAGAGCCCGGCCGCGTAGCCGCCCGTGATTCCACAGTCGAGGATTCGTCCGCCGCCGGCGGCAATGGAGCAGCTCTCTTTGAGCCACTCGTTGCAGGCGAGCTGTGATTCGACGAAGCTCCAGGCGCGTTCGTTCAATTGTGCATCAGACATGGGGACCCTCCGTGATCGCTACAGCATTGTGCCAGAGTCGACGACTGGGTCAAACGATCTAGGCCGCTGCGGTTCGCACTTCTTGAGATATTCCACCGCCTCCTGCTATCATGCCTTGCAGGGAACCGGTCGATACAACTCCAGGACGAGCACGTCATGTCACCTTTTCTGATTCTCCTGATCGGCGTTTTATTCATCGTCGCCGCCATCATCTGGCTCAAGCTGCACCCTTTTTTCGCCCTGATCCTTGCGGCTGTTCTGGTTGGTCTTCTTCCTTCGACTGCCGTTGAGGTGGCTCCCGGTGTTTCTGTGTGGGAGCAGGCCCTGAGGTCTTTTGAGAATTCTGCTGCAGGGTTGGGGCTGATGGCCGGCAAGATCGGCATCGTGATAGCCCTGGCGGCGGTCATTGGCCAGTGCCTGATGGAAAGCGGAGCGGCGGACCGAATTACCCGGACTCTGCTCAATATTTTCGGAGAGAAACGGGCAAACTGGGCCCTGCTGCTGAGCGGCTACTGCCTCTCCATACCGGTCTTCTTTGACACGGTCTTTTTCCTGCTTGTGCCGTTGGCACGGGCCATGTTTTTGCGGACCGGGAAGAATTACATGGGCTACGTCATGGCGATCTGTGCCGGGGGAGTCATCACGCATGGGATCGTGCCGCCGACACCCGGCCCGCTTCTGATGGCGGAGACACTCAATATTGAGCTCGGGCAGGCTATCCTCGGGGGCTTTCTGATCGGTCTGCCGGTCGCCCTCTTCGGAGGCCTGGTGCTGCCGCGCCTGTTTGTCTCGCGCGGCCTGGATCTTCCGATGCGGGATACTCCCGGGGCCTCGACAGCGGACCTGCAGGAGATTGTTGACCGGTCCGAGAAAGAGCTCCCAGGTTTTTTCGTTTCGATTCTCCCCGTGGCCTTGCCGGTTATCCTGATCACGGCCCATAGCGTCTGGAAGGCGCTTGGCAACGAGAGCGATGTTCTCGCGCTCCTGGGAAATAAAAATCTGGCCATGTTTATCGCTACGGGAGTGGCGATGACGCTGCTGGCGAGATCAAAGGGTTACAACCTGAAGCAACTGACCACGGCGATCGAGCCCGCTCTCAGGGAGGCGGGAGTGATCATCCTGATCACCGCGGCAGGTGGAGCTTTCGGCGGTATGCTGAAGGAGACGGGTATTGGCAAGACCATCTCGGATATGGTCACGGGTTATGTGGATGGTGGGGAGGCCACCGGGGGACTTGGTGTACTGCTGATCTTCATCGCCTGGGGATCTGCGGCTGTCATGAAGGTCGCGCAGGGATCCGGCACCGTGGCCGTGATCACCGCGGCCGGCATCATGGCCGGCGTTCTCGCCGGACTTGACGAGGCGGGAGTCGCTCTGCCTTACCACAAGATCTACATCTTCGCGGCGATCTCTTTCGGCGCCAAGGTGATCTCCTGGATGAATGACAGCGGCTATTGGGTGGTCTGTAAGATGAGCGGCTTCACCGAGAAGGAGACGCTCAAGACCTGGACCGCCCAGCTGGCGGCGATGGGGATTTTCGGTCTCATCGAGGTGCTGGTTCTCATTCACCTGTTCCCCCTGAAATAAAGCGGTATTGATAAGGTATTAACTTTCCGTCAATACGGTGTAAAATCGCGGTTTCGCCTTCTAACCGGAACGACACAGGAAGACGCTCATGCCACCTGAACTCTACAAGACAGTACTTCTCTGCGGCGCTCCCGGCGCCGGCAAGGGAACCCAGGGCAAGATCCTTGGCTCGATCCCGGGTTTCTTTCACCTCTCCTGCGGCGATGTTTTCCGCACCATCAATATCAACTCCGAGCTGGGCCAGAAGATCTGCGAGTACACCTCGCGCGGAGACCTCGTACCTGACGACATCACCGTAGAGCTCTGGCAGGAGAACATGAACGCGCGGAAGGTTCTCAACGACTACAAGCCCAATACCGACCTGCTCGTTCTCGATGGAATTCCCCGCAATGCCGAGCAGGCCGAGCTGCTCACCTCTCATATCGAGGTGCTGAAGGTTGTGCATCTCGTCTGTTCCGACAAGGAGAAGATGATCGAGCGTCTCAGGCGCCGCGCCCTGAAGGAAAACCGCGCCGACGATGCGCGCGAAGAGGTCATTCGCCATCGTTGGGATATCTACGAGGAGGAGTCCCGTCCGCTCCTCGCCTTCTACCCGTCCGAGAACATCATCGAGGTCGATGCCACCCAGAGTCCATCCGAGGTGCTTACCGCGGTTCTCGAGAAGGTGACCCCGGTACAGAACGCGCACTTCGGGGGGCCTTCCTGAGCGCGCCCTCTATGGCGTAATTCGCGGGCTATGAGACGAACCATAAGATACCAGCTCTCGGGATGGCTTCTCCTTGCAGTCACCCTGTGCTCAGCTGCAATAGCGGGAGAGGAGCCATCAACCAATGTGATCCTGGTGATGTCGGATGACCAGGGCTGGGGTGATGTCGGTTATAACGCCCACAAGATTCTCAAGACACCGCATCTCGATGCCATGGCGGGGGCGGGCCTGCGTTTCAACCGGTTCTACTCCTCCTCCCCTGTCTGCTCACCCACGAGGGGGAGCTGTCTTACCGGCCGCCATCCCTATCGCTATGGGATTCTCCACGCCAATGCCGGTGGACCGAAGACGCCTTCCCGTTATCTCCTTCCGAAGAAGGAACACACCCTCGCCGAGGTCCTCTCCGGCCGCGGCTATCGCACCGGGCATTTTGGCAAGTGGCATCTCGGGGATTTCGAGGGCAAGACCCGTTCGGCGCCTTCCGACCACGGATTCGATGAGTGGTTCTCGACGGCGCGCAAGGTCGCGACTTTGCATCCGGACGCGGCGAGCTACCGCCACAACGGAAAGAAGCTCGAGGGTCCGCTGAAGGGGGATGACTCGAAGATCATCATGGACAGGGCCATCCCGTTTATTCGCTCGGCGGTAGAGATAAAGAAGCCGTTCTTCGCCGTGATCTGGTTCCATACCCCGCACCTGCCCATCCTTGCCTCTGAGAAACACCGCAAGCTCTACCCTGGTCGAAAGGACAAGGAGAAACACTATTGGGGCGCGCTGACGGCCATGGACGAGCAGGTCGGGCGTCTGCGCGCGACGCTCCGGGAGCTCGGTGTGGCGCGCGACACGATGCTCTGGTTCACCAGCGACAATGGACCTGAGGGCAAGAAAGAGGGCCCTGGAGCCCCAGGAACCACCGGTGGTCTGCGCGGCCGAAAGCGGAGCCTGTTTGAGGGAGGTGTCAGGGTGCCCGGCCTCCTCGAATGGCCGGCCCGGATCCCGAAGGCCCGCCAGAGCGATATCACCGCTTCGACACATGATTATTTCCCCACCGTGCTTGCCGCCCTGGGGATCCACTCGCCTGACCCGGCGAGGCCGCTCGATGGAGTCAACCTCTTGCCCCTGATCAAGGGGGAGGATTTCAAGCGGGAGAAGGCGCTCGCTTTCCAGAGCCGGGCCGAGCTGGCCCTGATCGCCGGCCGCTATAAATTGCACAGCAAGCTCACCGGCAAGGATAAGGACAAGCTCTTCGATCTCGCCGTCGATCCGTCGGAAAAGAAAAATCTCGCGGCCGAAAAACCTGAGCTGGCGGCAAGGCTGCGCAAAGAGCTCGAGCAATGGCGGGAGTCGACGAAGGCGAGCCTGGCCGGGGCGGATTACCGCGACTAACCGCTACCGGAGGCTGGAGCGCGTTTCCTTCGCCATCCGTTTCAGGGCGGATCTGCATTTGGCCAGGTCCTCCCTGGCGGTCAGCATCGTGAGGACAGGGGAGCCGATCTCTATCTTTTCTCCCGGGCGAGGGAGATCGGCGAAGGACGAGCCGCTCTCTTCTTCGCAGCCGGGGACGGCGGTCAGCTCGAGCGGCGCCTCGGCGAAGAGAATCGCCTTGGCGCAGGCTTTCGAGACGGCGGGCGCGGCCGGAGGCAGCTCACCATCGCGGCAGGCGGTCAGGTGATGCGGGATGACATCAAATTCGCAGCATCTCTCGATGATCTCTGTCGAGCCGGTATAGCGTGGATTGAGCTCGATGAAGACAGGGCCGTCATTCGTGAGAACGAAATCCAGGCCGAAGAGACCCCGCAGCGAGAGCTCTCGGGCAACGGTTTCTCCGCCCAGAGCGACCTGCCGATGGGGCTCCTCATCGAGCTTGAGGGGGCCGAGGTTGCCGCACCAGGTGAAGCCCGTCGCCCCAAGCCAGCTCTCCCCGATCAGCTGCTCGGTGGCGCCCAGCAGCAGGGAGCGCGCCGAATCATTTTCTCCGGCAAGGAAGAGAGCGGAGGCTGGAGTGCCATCAACGAAACGCTGCAGGTAGCGATCTTGCGAGCTCTTCGCTTTCGAGGCGGACTCTATAGCGATGCCGCCGCCGCTCCGGATGGGTTTCGAGAGCCATCCGGACTCGCAGGTCGAGCCATCCCCTGCCCTTCGGGTCTCCGGCACCCTGAGCCCGGCGGCTTCGAGGAAGCCGCTGAGGGTAAAGGGGTCGAGAGCCCGCTCGAGGACCTCCGCGTTATTGCCGATGATCTCGTGCCGGTCCTGCAGGCGGCGAACAAGCCCGGGGTGGTTTTCGAGGCCGCCCGAATAGATGATCGGCAGGGCGGGCAGCCGCTCGAGGGTGGACAGGATGCCCTCCGGCCAGGAGCTGGAGGCGATCTTTACCCCCGGACAGCGGGCGGCGAGGTCGGAATCGTAGAAGAGATCGCAGGTCACAGGACGCAGTCCTGCGCGCAGGCACGAGAATGCCAGGCTGCGCACGCTGGCCCCGGCGCAGATCACATCCGCTTCTTCGGTGTTATAAAGCGTTGCCATGAAGACCGATTTTCTGGTAGAAACTTTGATTCGTACAGAGTCTGAAACAACTCATCTGAAGATTTATTTTAGTTTCCCAGGAGGGTCTTATGTCCATGTTTGTTGGTGAAGCGTTGGTTGGTGATGGTAATGAGATTGCCCATATCGATCTCCTTATCGGTTCAAAAGATGGTCCTGTCGGCACGGCTTTCGCCAATGCCCTGGCCAACCAGAGTGCCGGTCACTCGAATCTTCTCGCGGTCCTGACTCCGAATATCGCGGTCAAGCCCGCCACAGTCATGATCACCAAGGTCACGATCAAGGGCGCGACCCAGGCTGTTCAGATGTTTGGCCCCGCCCAGTACGCGGTCGCCAAAGCCGTCGCGGACTCCGTCGCTGATGGCGTGATCCCCGCTGACCAGGCCGAAGATCTCTGTATCGTCTGCGGCGTGTTCATTCACTGGGAAGCCGCCGAGGATGCCAAGATCTACGAGTACAACTACCAGGCCACCAAGGATGCCATCGCCAACGCGATGAACGCCTCCCCGAGCGTCGAAGAGGTCGTCGCTGCCAGGGAAACGGCTGAGCACCCCTTTGCCGGTCTTGATAGCTGAGACCAGTTTATCGGGAGCCTTCTGCAGGCTCCCGTCAACGACAACTCCCGGGCGGTCGCCGCGGTTGCGGCCTCCGCCGGGGAGTTGCTTTTCTTGAGTGGCTTTCATGTCAGAGAAGCGAAAAATACTGCTCCAGCTCGATACGGACTCCCGCTCGAGTTCCTTTGACAGCGTGGTGGCGGTGGATTCCGGCGTCGATGTTCTTCTTTGTCACAGCGACGTGACACCAGAGAACGTCGTAGACATTGTCTACGGAGCAATCTTCACCAGGCCGGCCAAGCATCTTCAATCGACGGCGATCTTCGTCGGCGGCAGCAAGGTTGCCGCGGGCGAGGAGGTCATGGAGAAGATCGTGGGGACCTTCTTCGGCAATCACCGGGTGTCGGTCATGCTTGATTCGAGCGGCGCCAACACCACGGCCGCCGCGGCCGTGGTTGCCGCGATGCGTCATTTCGACGCGGGAGATGAGCCGCTCGCAGGAAAATCCGCCGTGGTCCTGGGCGCCACTGGACCCGTTGGACGCAGGGTCGTTCGTCTGCTCGCTTCCTCCGGGGCGAACGTGGTGGTCGGCTCCCGCTCGCAGGAAAGGGCGCAAGAGGTGGCCGGGGAAATCAGCGCCGCGGTCGAGGGCTCGCAGTCCATAACCGGTGCGGCTACGGGCGAGGCTTCCGAGCTTGCCGCCGCCATGGATGGCGCCGAGCTGGTCATCGCCACCGGCGGTCCGGGAGTCTGTCTCCTGGGCGAGGAGGCCCGCAAGGCCTGCTCGAGCCTGCGGGTGGCCATCGATCTTAACGCGGTTCCGCCCGAAGGAATTGAGGGCGTGGGTGGGACGGTCTCGGGTGAAGAGATCGATGGAGTCATCTGCTACGGAGCGATCGGCGTTGGTGGTATCAAGATGAAGATTCACCGGTCCTGCGTATCGAGCCTCTTCGATTCAAACGACCGGGTTCTCGATGCCGATGAGATGCTGGCGGTTGGCCGGAGCTTCTAGAACCTCTCAGGCTTCCCGCGCGAGCCGGGCCAGCGCGAAGGCGCAGGCCGCCTCGGAGACCGCCGGGTCGTAGAGTCCGCTCATTGATATGATTCGGTCATCGTCCAGCCCCAGGGACCGCAGCGCCCTGAGCGCGAGGAATTCTCCTTCGCCGGAGATGAAGGCGCCGGCGGGCTTTTGCTTTTCGATGAGCCTGCCGATAGCCCGGCAGATTTTGTCCTCCTGGGCGCAGGCGGCCTGTTCTGCCAGGGCGCGCGCATCTTTCTCTGGGAGCTCTCCCGGGTCGAGGCAGAGCATGCGGGCGAGCCGGTTTTCAGCAAGTTGGCGTGTGGCGGGCCGGCCATCGGCGGTCGACAGGCAGGCGGGATCTTCGCTGAGCTCGCCGAGGAGGAGCCAGATATCGAGAGAGGTAGCAAAGTGCTCGGCGGCCAGAGGGCTGCCCTTTCCCCCAAGATCGGCTTCTTCGAGGATGGAGCAGACAGGGGTCCGTCGAACTCCCGTGTAGACCAGTTCGCCGCTGCGGAGGCGCTCGGTATCGGTCAGGCCCTCACAGCTCGGCGCCGCGGCCGCGAGCCGGATGATATCGGTTGTAGTCGAGCCGACGTCAACGAGCAGGGCGTCTCCGTTGCCTTCAAGACTGGCCGCCCAGGTTGCCAGAGCGTGCCAGTTGGCGGCAGCGGCTCTGAGCGGTTCTGAGCGGGCCATCTCGATGGAAGACAGTCCCCCGCCGATGAGCCATACGCTCGGGACGGTTCCGGCGGCCTTTTCGACGGAGGCGAGGATGTGAAGTACTCCCTCCTCCTTGCCGGCATAGCAATCACAGAGCTCGCCGGTCATGGTGACCGCCAGCCGGTCAAATGGCTGGAGTGAGGCGAGCAGCTCTTCGAGCGCGCGGGCCAGGCCATCGCGTTCGCGCCAGAGGGGGAAGCTCCTGGTCGCGACCAGGCCATCGTCGCGGGCTCCCTTGAGGTTGGCGCCTCCAATATCGATCCCGGCGGCGTTCAAGATACTTTCTCCATATCGGGCGCCGCGCTCACCCACCCCGCGGGCCACCCTCCAGCGTTTCCTTCGCTGTCGAAAAGCTCCGGCTCGGCGGGCCACTGCGGCAGCTCGGGCTCGCGGTGATCGAGCAGGTCAAGACTGAGCCGGGCGAGGTTGACGGAGCTTCGTCTTCGCAGGGCGCAGTAGGAGGTTGTCGGGCGCGGGTTGATCTCGATGATCCGGTCATCTCCGGCTTTTTCTCCGAGAACCAGGTCGACTCCGATGAATCCCCTGGCCTTCGGGAAGCTGGCGATGGCGTCGACGGAGAGCCCGATGGCTCGCTCCGCAAGACCCGTTCCGGGCAGGGGAACGCTGCCCCCGAGGTAGCCGAACCTCCCGTCATCGGTGAGACGCTGTCGACAGGGTTGCAGCGGAATGATCGCACCGCCGCCGGCAATACAGAGCACGCTCGCTGCCATTCCCTCTATGAGGGGGGTGGCGATCAGCTCTTCGCGGCCGGCCTGCTCCGGGTGCTCCGGGGCGAGGGTAGAGATCTCGAGGGAGCCGGCTCCGAAGCGCGGCTTGAGAACGACAGTTCCGCGCGAGCTTCTGCCGGGTTCGAGCTCTCTGCAGGGTAGAGCCGGGAGGCCGGCCGTTTCCAGGTGCCGGTAGAGCCTGAGCTTGTCGGAGGCCGTCTCGATTAATTCGAGATCTCCGCCATGGAGCTTTCCTCCGAGGGAGGAGACCCGCCTGGAGAGCTCGGCAAGTCTTCCTCCAAGCTCAGGAGCGAGGATGAGACTGAGGTCGCATTGGGCGGCAAGGTCATCAAAGCATTCAGTCAGCTCACCGGGGGAGGCGATGGAGACAGGATCAAGCGGCAGGTCTCCGGGATCCATCCGCTTATCGAGGGTTGTGATGGGCTCTACGTTTTCGAGCTTCGTGAAATCCTCGCAGAGGGCGCGGAGCATCGCCATCCCCTCGCCGCGCAATTGCAGCGGCAGGGGATCTTCGCAGCCGCCTCCGCAGGTCTCTTCGTAGATAAAGATACGGAGGGTCATGGGAAGCTTACCCTTTCTTCCGGGTTCAGGGCTTTGAGATACACCATAAATGCTTGTAGGACCGGATGAAGAGCCTTCCATTGGAGATGGCGATGGAGGCCCGGATCCGCTCGCCCAGCTCGTTTCGGGCGAGGATCTTGAAGCTGGGAGAGGCCTTCACGACGAAACAGCTCCCTCCATCGTCGGCGGTGTAGAGACGGTCGCCGCTGAGCACCACAGAGCTCCAGGACTTTCCCGCCAGCCTGTTTTTCCAGACACTCTCGCCGGTTTTCAGCTGGATGCACTCGAGGACCCCGGGGTCGTTGAGGATGTAGATATGACCCTTGTGGATCACCCCGGAGCCGATTCTCTGCTGGGCGCGTTCCTGCCTCCAGAGCCGTCGGCTCTCGGTCACCTCGCCCTTGCCGCCCAGGCGCACGGCCAACGGCGGGCCCATGAAGCCGGACATGGAAACGGCTACGCCCTCTCGGGCGAGCGGCGAGGTGTACACCAGCTTGCCCAGGCCTGAACAGCTCCAGAGCTCCTTGCCGCTGCCGGCCTCGAACGCGATGAGACGCCCCGGGTAGCTCACGAGCAGCTTGTTCTCAAGCACCAGCGGGGTGCTCCAGGATCCGGTCCAGTTTTCCCGGCCGCCGAGCCCCTCGTGTCCTCCCGGGATGGGAATCTTCCAGGTCTCCTTACCTGTCTTCTTGTCGAGGCATAGCAGCTGAGTGCGAATTCCAGGGCCGCAGTTGATGTAGCAGAATCCGCCGGAGATCACCGGGGTGTTGGCGTTTCCCCAGATATGGCGAAACTCGCCGAGATCCCGCCGCCAGAGCTCTTTGCCCGCGAGGTCGTAGCAGACCAGCCCCGCCGACCCATGCGAGACAATCACCCGCTCCCCGTCTGTAACGGGTGAGGCCGAGCAGAAGGGGTTGGTCGCGTGGGTTGGTTCGTTGCCGCCGTAGGGAATCATTTTCTTCCAGGCGATCGTTCCCGTTTTACTGTCGATGCACCAGGTCCAGCGCTTGGCTCCGCCATCGGTCGCCTGGGTAAGGAACACCTTGTCTTCCCAGACAATGGGAGTCGAGTTGCCGGGGCCGGGAAGAGGAAGCTTCCACCTGACGTTTTCCGCCGCGCTCCAGCTGAGCGGCAGGTCGGTTTCTTTGCAGATTCCCTGCCCCGTCGGACCGCGCCAGGCAGGCCAGTTGTCGGCCAGTGCCGGTACTCCGGCCGCCAGGCAGCAGGCGAGGGCCACGAGTGAGATCGTTCTTGTCACAGGATTTTCTCCACAACGGGGGTTTCCTTTTTCCGTATCGAGATGGTGCCATTTCGGCGTCTGAAATAAAAGAGCCAAGCAAGGGCGGGGGGTCGTCTGCTTTCGGCGGAATAGAAGGGGACTCGTGATAATTCGTGCTATCCTTACCTCCTGATGAAGTCGAGGGCTGTGATCATGACCAGCGTGGCCGTTCTGGCCGCCGCCGCCGGAGCGTATCTCCTGAGCCGGCAGCGGCAGGAGGCACCGCTGAATCCCGCGCGGGAGCTCCTCTTCAGCGACATAACCCTTGCGGCGGGAATCGAGTTTCGTCATGAGGCCGGAGCTCGCGGGAAGATGTTCAATCCCGAGACCTTCGGTCCGGGAGCTGGCTGGTTTGATCATGATGGGGATGGGCTGCTTGACCTGCTGCTGGTGAACGGCAACCTGCTCGGGTCTCCATTAGATGAGTCGATTCGGCCTGTTCTCTACCGAAACAGGGGCGATGGCCGGTTTGAAGACGTCAGCGCCCGCTTGGGGCTCAAGCGAGCCTTCTATTCCATGGGGTTCAGCTCGGCTGACATTGACAACGATGGAGACCAGGATGTTCTCATCTACGGCCTGCACGAGTCGATGTTTCTGTTGAACGATGGAGCCGGAAACTTTACGGATACGAGTGAGGCCAGCGGTCTCGCGGCTCTGCGCGGCTGGGTCTGTTCCGCGGCGTTCTTCGATTACGACCGTGATGGCAAGCTGGATCTCTTCGTCGGCAACTATGTCGACTGGAAGCCGGAATACGAGTCCGGTCTCGAGTGCGATTTTGGAACGGCGGAGAAAAAATATTGTCCGGTCGCGATGTTCGAGGCGAGTTCCCCGCAGCTTTTCCGCGGAGATGGGCAGGGGGGCTTCAGCGAGGTGACGAAGCAGGCGGGTCTCGACAAGCTGCTCGGCAAGGCCCTGGGGGTCGCGGTTGAGGACTGCAACCGTGACGGCTGGCCGGACCTGCTTGTCGCCAATGATTCAGTGCCGAACTTCCTGCTCCTGAACGGGCAGGATGGAACCTTCAGCGATCACGGGGTAGACTCCGGTTTTGCGACGGACGGGGCCGGCGCCTCTCTGGCGGGGATGGGTATCGATACGGCCTGGACCTTCGCCGGGGAATCCGCGGCGGAGCCAAGCTCGGGAAGGCTGGTCGTGGGGATCGGCAATTTCTCCGACGAGCCGACGACCATCCACGTACAGGAGGATCGGGACTACTTTGTCGAGCGGAGCATCGGGCTTGGAGTCGGGAGGGAGAGCATGCAGAGGGTCACCTTCGGCCTCGTCTTCTGCGATCTCGATCTCGATGGCGAGCAGGATATCGTCACCGCGAACGGTCACGTCTTTGATGTCGAGAACATCTCGGGAGCCAGCTATCGTCAGCCGCTGCAGGTCTTCAGGGGCCTCCCCGGGGGAGGCTTTCGCGAGCTGAGGGGCGGTGGTGAATCCACAGAATTTCTCGACCGCGAAATTATTGGACGCGCCCTGGCCCACGGGGATTTCGATGAGGATGGAGACCAGGACCTCCTGGTCACGGAGAACCAGGGCGCGGTGGTCCTGCTGCGCAATGATACAGTCCGCCCGGGCCGCTTTCTGCGTATTACCCTGCAGGGGTCAGAGAGCAACCGGGACGCCATCGGGGCTGAGGTAACATTCCATTCGGAAGGTGAAGGAGTGAGCCGCCTGAGGAGGATGACCGTCAAGTCATCGCCGAGCTATCTTTCGCAATGCGATCGTCGTATCGTCTTCGCTCTTGGGAAAGAAGAGAAGCCTCGAAAGCTTGAGGTCCGTTGGCCGCGCGGGCGAGTCGAGCTCATCACCGCGTTGCCTTCGCAGGGAGAGCTGCGGGTGGTGGAGGGTCAGGCCCAGGCGGTACAGCCTGCTCCGCGGCCTGCGCCGGAGGGAGCGAAGCGGCCTAATTCAGTTGTTTTGCGCGGCCGGGGAGCGGCCCTCCTTGCGGGTGGTCGAGCCGAAGCCGGTCTCAAGCAGCTGCGGGAGGCGATTCGTCTCGACCCCAATGATTTTGTCGCCTGGAGGGAGACGCTCATCGCGTTGGAGCAGCTCGGGAGACAGGGCGAGCTGAAGATAGCCGTAGGAGAGATCGCAAGAACTTTTGGAGCCGGTCTCATCGTTTCGCATTTCGCCATCGTCTTGCGGGAATCCGGCCGCCGGGCTCTTGCCGAGCGGCTCTTCGTTGCAGCCGCTGAGCTGGCGCCGGACCGTTCGGACATCTGGAGCTCGCTGGGGAACCTCGCCTATGATCGGAAGGATTACGCCCGCGCCAGGAGCTGCTATGAGAGGGTGCTGAAGCTCCACCCCGGCAGCGTCGAAGCTCTCGACAATCTCGGCAAGATCTTCACCCTCGCGAAAGAATACGACCAGGCCCTCGGATATCTCCGAGAGGCGCTGAGGTTGCGCCCCGCGAACGCCAGCATCCTGGGAACTATCGGGGGGATCGAGCTCAAGCTCGGTCGCCTCGAGGACTCGAGGAGGCACCTGGAGGCTGGACTCGAGCACGCGCGTTCGGAGGCCGCGCGGCTGAATCTCCACGGCAATCTCGGCGGCCTCTACATCAAGCTGGAGGAGTGGGGGCGGGCCGAGGAATCATTCAGGAAGGTGCTCGAGCTCTCTCCAGGCGACACCCAGGCCCGCCGGGCGCTCGAATATATCGGCAAGCGCAGCAAGTAATGGCGAACCCGCTCAGGCGCGGATCTTCGCGCCGAGCTTTTCCTCAAGGGGGCCGAGCATCGCTTCGCGCAGATCGTTGATCTCCTTCTCTTCGAGGGACCGATCGGCCGCGCAAAAGGTCAGCTGGAAGGCGAGGCTTTTTTTACCTTCGCCAAGCTGCTCGCCGCGGTAGATGTCGAAGAGGCTGATGCCGGTGAGGAGCTCACCGGCGGCCTCTCGGATCGTGCTCATGACGGCTCCGGCCGCCACCTCGTCATCGACGACAAGGGCGAGATCCTGGTAGACCGCGGGCTGTGAGGAGAAGGCGCGGAAGGGATAGTTGGTCTGGGAGGCCGCGAGCAGTAATTCGTGGTCGAATTCCGCGACGAAGACCTCCCTCTTGCCGAGGTCGTAGGCTTCGATGACCTTCGGATGGACCTTTCCGATGGTCCCGGCAGGCTTTCCATCAATCAGCAGCGCCGCGGCCACGCCCGGATGGTAGGGGGTGCCCTGTAGAGGTTCGAACTCGATGCTCCTCACATGGAGCTTTTTCAGCAGAACCTCGGTGATGCCCTTGAGATCGTGAAAGCCTGAATCTCTGGGTTTTGCATCTTTCCAGGAGGACTCCTCCAGTGGGCCGCTGAGCGCCATGGCGAGCTTGAGGACCTCGAGAGGAAGCTTCTCATCGCCGGGATCGTCGCTCTCTGGAGAGTGCTCGGGAAGGTAGATCTTGCCGATTTCGAAGAGGGCGATTCGCTTTCTCTCGCGGTGGTTGGTGGCGACGTTTTCCATCAGGCTGCCGAGGAGCGTCCGGCGCAGGGAGGAGCGGTCCTGGTTCTCCTTCTTGTTCATGACCTGTACATAGGGAGCCTGTTCGCCGGCCTCGGTCTCACCCGCCAGCAGCCGCCCCTCGGCTTCAGGGGTCGTCAGGGAGTAGTTCAGGACATCACTGAGACCACAGCCGGTCAGCACCGAGCGGATCTTCTTGCGCAGCTCCCAGCTGTCGTTGCGGCGCTGGTTGGGCAGGGGCTCGTTGAGAAGCCGGCCCTGGAGCCGGTCAAATCCGAGGATGCGAATGATCTCCTCGGCGATGTCTGCGCTGTGGCTTATGTCAGGCCGGAAGCCTGGAATCGAGATCTCTATCGTTCCTTCACCGGGAGTCTCGGTCGAGAAGCCAAGGCGCTCGAGAGCGGAGGTGATATCCTCGTCTGTGAGGTCGACGCCGAGGGTTCTCGATATGTCTCTGTTCTGAATCGTGACCGAGCGGTTCTCCTCCGGCTGCGGATAGCAATCGGCGATCGAGCCTGCGGGCTTCGCGCCGCCGATTTCCTGGAGCAGGTGAACGGCTCTCTGGATCGCGGTGACGGTCTGGGCCGGATCCACCTGCCGGCTGAATCGAGTCGAGGCGTCCGTCTTCAGCTTGAGCTTCGACATGGCCTTGCGGATCGAGATGAAGTTGAAGTTGGCTGATTCCAGCAGCACCTTGCCGGTGTCTTTCGAAATCTCTGAATCGAGTCCGCCAATCACGCCGGCCACGGCGATGGGCTGGTCGCCGGATGTGATAAGCAGGGTTGATTCATCGAACTCGCGGGGAGCCTCTCTGTCGTCTTTCTCGCCCGCGGGTTCCTGGTCGAGGGTGTAGAGGCTCTCGCCCTTGCGGGCGGAGCGTACGCTGACCTCCTCGGCCGGGAGCTTGTCGAGGTCAAAGGCGTGCATCGGCTGGCCCATCTCGATCATGACGTAATTCGTGACATCGACCAGGTTGTTGATCGCGCTCACCCCGGCAAGGGCCAGGCGCCGCTGTATCCACCTCGGTGAGGGCTCGACCTTGACGTCCTCGAGGACAAGCCCGCTGTACCGCGGAGACAGGTCCGGGTTCTCGATGCTGACCTTGAAGGCCTCCGGGTCCGAGGGGATGTGTTCGGCCTTGATCTCGAGCTTGAAGCGGGTTCGTGTGAGGGCGGCCACCTCCCTGGCGATACCGATGATCGACAGGCAGCGGCCGTAGTTGGGCAGGATATCAATGTCAAAGACGACATCTGCCGAGCAATCTTCGGGGATCTCTACCAGGTCTCTTGCGAGGGTGCCGGCCTCGGCGCTGTCCTCCAGCAGGAGAACCCCGGTATGATCTTCGGAGAGTCCCAGCTCCATTTCCGAGCACAGGACGATGCTCGACTTGACGCCGCGGAACTCGCGCTCCTTGATGGTGGTGAGGGCGAAGCTGTCGGACTTCGAATCCAGGAGTGTCGCTCCGGCGAGAGCCACGGGAACCCTGGCGCCCTTCGAGTCCGGGGTGATGTTCGGGGCGCCGGTCACGGCGGTTCCCTGCCGGTCGCTGCCGAGCAGCAGGTCGACCTCGTGCAGGCCGTTTGTATCGGGTATGGGGCGAACCTCGGAGATCTCTCCAACGACAATGCTGTCGGAGTAGATTCCGATGCGCTCGATGGTCTCGACCTCAAGACCGGCCCTGGTCAGGAGGTTGGCCAGGTCCTCGATGGAGAGGTCGGTTTCGTTGAATTCTTTCAGCCAGCTTAGGGGCAAACGCATCGCGATAGGTTTTCTATTACCTGGGGCTCAGTCAAACTGTTCCAGGAAGCGCAGGCTCCCGGAGTAGAAGTGCCGTATGTCATTGATTCCATGCCGCAGCATGACCATCCGTTCGATCCCGAGACCGAAGGCGAAGCCGGAATGGACCTCGGGGTCGTAGCCTCCATTGGCCAGGACCTTCGGGTGGACGACTCCCGCCCCGAGGATCTCCAGCCAGCCGGTTTTCTTGCACACTCCGCAGCCGCTGCCGCCGCAGAGATTGCAGTCGATGTCGACCTCGACGCTGGGCTCGGTGAAGGGGAAGTAGCTGCCCCGGAGGACCATGCGGCGGCCCGGTCCGAAAAACTGGTGGACGAACTCTTCCAGGATGCCCTTCAGGTCGGACATCGTGATGTTCGTTCCCACCGCCAGTCCCTCAACCTGGTTGAACTGGATCTCGCTGCGCCCGGTGATCTGCTCGTTGCGGTACACGGTGCCGGGTAGCAGGACCCTGATCGGCTCGGGGGCAAGAGCCCTCATCGCCCGGACCTGGCCGGGAGAGGTGTGAGTTCTGAGCACCACGTCCTCGCTGACGTAGAAGGTGTCCTGCATGTCTCGGGCGGGGTGATGCGGAGGAATATTCAGCATCTCGAAATTGTTCTGGTCGGTCTCTACGTGAGGCGATTCCCAGATCTGGAAGCCCATTCTCTCGAAGATGCTGCAGACCTCTTCAAGGACAGTGTTGATCGGGTGCATGCTGCCCTGCGCCCCGGTCGTACCCGGCAGGGAGGTGTCCTCTCTCTCAGAGGCGATCTGCTGGTCGAGCTCCGCCTTCTGGATGCTCTCCTTGCGTTCTTCCAGCAGGCGTTCGAGTTCCTTGCTGAGGGGATTGATCTCTCCGTAGGCGGCTTTTTTGTCCTGCGGATCCTCGAGCTTGCCGATCTCCTTCAGCAGCGATTTAACCTGGCCCTTGCGGGAGAGGTAGAGGTTTTGCCATTCATCCAGCTCGATGAGAGAGGAGGAGGCCTCGAGCTCCTTGAGCGCCTTGGCTTTGAGTTCTGATATCTGTTCAAGCATTTTACGGGTTCCGCGGACGGGGGGATGCCTGTTGGCGTCCATACTATATCCACAGGGAGAGGCGAGGTTTACGGATTTTTTCTTATTTAACGCACGACCCGCCTTCTCAGGCCTTGTGCATCTTGCGGTAGGTCGTCTTGCGGTACTTGCCGGGGTTGATTCCCGCCTCCTCGAGCTCCTGCTGGTGGATCTCAAAGTAATATTCGAAATTACCGTTAAAGACGCGCGGCCAGCTTCTGGCTTCCTGCCGCTGGTTGTCTTCATAGATCACCAGTGAGTTGGCAAGCCGGTCAAGGAAGAAGCGGTCATGGGAGATGATGATGGCCGAACCGGCGAAGGTTTCGAGAGCCTCCTCGAGAACCCGGAGGGTGGTGAGGTCGAGGTCATTGGTCGGCTCATCGAGCAGCAGGAGGTTCGCTCCCTGCCTGAGCGTCTTGGCCAGCAGCAGGCGGTTGCGTTCTCCGCCCGACAGCTTGCCAACAGGGGTCTGCTGGTCGGAGCCCTTGAATTGGAAGCCCGAGAGGTATTCGCGGATGTGGTATTCCCGTTTGCCGACCATGATGACATCTCGACCTTCAGAGATTTCATCGTAGACGGTGTTCTCCGAGTTGAGCTCTTCCCGGGTCTGGTCGACATAGGTCATCTTGACGGTTTCCCCGAGTTCGATCTTTCCAGAGTCAGGCGTTTCTTCGCCGGTGATCATCCGGATGAGCGTCGTCTTACCAACGCCGTTGGGCCCGGTCATGCCGACCATCTCGCCCGGGGAGAGCTCCAGGTTGAGATCCTTGATCAGTTGCCGCCCATCGTAGGCCTTACACAGGCCGCTGATCTTGAGGACCTTGTTGCCGAGGTGCGGACCCGGCGGGATCACCAGGTTGACCTTGCCGCCGGTTTCCATCGGGCCAGCTTCGCTCAGCTGCTCGTAGTTCTTGACCCTCGCCTTGCTTTTCGAGGTCCTTGCCGATGGGGTGCTGTTGAGCCAGGCCAGTTCACGCTGCAGTATTTTCTGCCGCCGCCCCTCGCTGCGAGCCTGGTGTTCCAGGCGCTTGTCTTTTTGCTCAAGGTAGTTTGAGTAGTTGCCCTCGTAGATGGTGAGGCTTCCGTTCTCGAGCTCGACCATGTAGTTGGCGACGTTGTCGAGGAAGTAGCGGTCGTGGGTGACCATGACGATCGCGCCGGGGTATTTATCGATGAAGGCTTCCAGCCATTCAATGGTCGCCGCATCGAGGTGGTTCGTGGGCTCATCTAGGATCAGGAGCTCAGGACAGGAGATGAGCTCCCGGCAGAGAGCTACTCGCCGTCTCTCGCCGCCGCTCATGGTGGAGACGGGGGTGTCGGGGTCCGGTACCCGCAGAGCCTCCATCGCCACATCGCGCTGGTGCTCCCACTCCCAACCGTCGACCAGTTCGATCTCCTCCTGAAGCCGGCCCATCTTGTCCATCAGCTTCTCCTGGGCGTTTACGTCGGCCTGGTTTGAGTAGTCAGCGCAGACCTCGTTATAGTTGTCGATAAGTATTCGGACACGCTCAAGACCGACCTCGACGTTCTCCCGGCAGTTCTTCTCGTTGTCGAGCGTGGGCTCCTGCTCGATATAGCCGATCCTGATGTTGGGAGCGTGCTTGAGCTCGCCGGTAAATTCCGTGTCGCCGCCGGCTAAAATCTTCATGAAGGTTGATTTGCCGGTGCCATTCGGTCCGATGACGCCGATACGGGCGGAGTCATGGATCGTGAACGATGTGTCTTTGAGGATCGTCCGGTCGCCGAACGATTTCTGGATTTCGTTGGCGGTAAGTAGAATTTCACCGAGAGCCATCTGGATTACGCCCCTGATTCAAACGCGGCCTGGTGGCCGGGGTTTCACGTTGAAAAATTTTCGCGTCGCCGACTCAGCGGCGCGCGAGACCATGCTTCATTGGAAGCCAGGTGGCGTTCTGCGCCGAGCTGGCCACGCACTGTTCGATGAAGTGCATGCCCTCCGCGCCGTCGTGGACGTTTGGATAGACCGTATTGGTCATCTCGAAGTCTTCCCCGCTGGCCCGCTGGATCATCGCATCGAAGGCGGCGGTGTAGACATTGGCGAAGGCCTCGAAGAAGGCCTCGGGGTGCCCGCTTGGCAGCCGGCAGGCATTGATCTGCGAGTCGTTGGCAATGGGGTGGTTGGGATCGCGGGTGTAGATCTTGTGGGGCTCGCCGTTTTTACGGACGATCATCTTGTTGGGTTCCTCCTGCCGCCAGGAGATGGCTCCCTCGGTTCCATCGATCTCGATGGCCACATCGTTTTCACGTCCATGGGTGATCTGCGAGGCTGTCACGGTGGCGAGGCCGCCGTTTTCCATTCTGATGACGGCGGTTCCGTAGTCATCAAGCAGCCGGCCTTCGGCGAAGATCTTCAGGGTGCAGGAGACCTCGTCGGGGAGGACTCCGCTGATAAAACGGCCCAGGTTGTAGGCGTGGGTGCCGATGTCTCCGAAGCACCCGGCCGCTCCGCTCTTGGTCGGATCGGTTCTCCAGGCCGCCTGCTTCTGGCCATCCTCTTCGAGGCGGCTGCGAAGCCAGCCCTGGATGTAGGAAGCCCGGATCGCCTGGATCTCTCCCAGCTCGCCGGACTGGACCATCTCGCGGGCCTGGCGCACCAGGGGGTAGCCGGTGTAGTTGTGGGTTACGGCGAAGACGACCTTGTGCTGTTCGACGAGAGATGCCAGCTCTTCGGCCTGGGCGAGATCGAAGGTCAGGGGCTTGTCACAGACGACATTGAAGCCGGCCTCGACGGCTGCCTTGGCGATCTCGAAGTGGGTGTGGTTCGGGGTGGCGATCGAGACGAAATCGATGCGTTCGGACTCAGAGAGGGCGAGCTCTCCGGCGATCATCTCCTGGTAGGAGCCGTAGGCTCTCTCCTCAGCGATACCGTAATCTCCGGCGGAGTCCTTCGCTCTCTGGGGGTCGGACGAGAGGGCGCCGGCGACCAGCTCGGCGCGGCCATCGAGCTGCGCAGCGATCGAGTGAACACGCCCGATGAATGATCCCTGTCCACCGCCTACAAGGGCGAATCTGAGCTTCCTGTTGAGGCTTTCGTTGATAGCCATAATATCTCCTGGTCGGTTTTCCAGGGCCCGCAGCGGCGTTTTACCGCCTGATGAGCTCCCGGTATTTCCAAGTCTTCTTGTTGTTTATCGTACCCTGCATAAAATACACCCCGGTAACGGAGCGCGGCCGCACAGTTTAGGAAAACAGCGCTCCGGGTGTCCATCAAAAAAGGCTCATCGCAGGGGAGCAAAGCGCAGCAGGTGTCCGAATCGAGGAGAACTATCATCCATGTCGACATGGATGCCTTCTATTGCTCCGTCGAGGAGCTGGACAATCCCTCGCTGAAGGGGCGGCCGGTCGTGGTGGGGGGAACGCCTGAGGGGCGGGGGGTCGTTGCAACGGCCAACTACGCCGCCCGCAAGTTCGGTCTTCACAGTGCCATGCCCGCGGCCCGGGCGGTGCGGCTCTGTCCGAAGGCGGTTTTCCTGCGCCCGAGACCGGAGAGGTACGCCGAGGCCTCGCGCCAGGTGTTCTCGATTTTCGAAGAGTACACTCCGCTGGTCGAGCCGCTGTCGATTGATGAGGCCTTCCTGGATGTGACAGCGTCGAGGCTTACCGGCTCACCCGGAAGCTTTGACGCGGAGGGCTATGGCGCCGGGGAGGCCATCGCGCGCGAGCTGCAGCAGAAAATCGAGGCGGAGACCGGAGGGCTTACCTGCTCAATTGGCATCGCCTGCAATAAGTACCTCGCCAAGATCGCCAGTGACCTGCGCAAGCCCCGGGCGATTGTCGTCGTCCCCCTTGGCGAGGAGGAGAGGTTCCTGGCGCCGCTGCCGGTTGAGAAGATCTGGGGAGTTGGCCCGAAGATGGCCGAGCGTCTGGGGGCGATTGGCATGAAGCTCATCGGTGATATGCAGAGGCTTGGTGCCGAGCCCCTTCAGCGAGCCCTCGGCGAGGACACCGGTGAACATTTCTGGAGGCTCTGCCGCGGTATCGACCAGCGGCCGGTCGTTACCGACCAGGAGGTCAAGTCCATCAGCCAGGAGAAGACCTATGGAGAGTTTCTCGATTCCGGGGACCGCGAGACGATTGAGCGGGAGCTCTTTCGCATGAGCGATAAGGTTGCCAGGCGGCTACGGGCCCGGGAGCTCTGGGGACGTACGGTGCAACTGAAGGCCCGCGATGAGGAATTTCACACCGTCACCCGGTCTTCTTCACTCGAGTCGCCGACCTGCCTGGTGGAGGAGATCTACCAGGCAGCCCTCGGCCTGCTTGATGGCCGGGTCGATTTTGGGGGCCGCCGCATTCGTCTTCTCGGCGTGGGGGTGAGCAGCCTGACATCGGAACCGCGGAGGCAGCTGGATTTTTTCGATTCCGGCGAGCTTGAGCAGGCGGAAAACATCGCGGCCATCAGCGATGCCGTCCGCCGGAAGATAGGCGATCAGGCGATCCTGCGCGCGAAGATGCTTGAGGGGGGAGAAGAGAAGAGGCCTCCGGAGGACGATGGACCCGGGGAGGCTGTCAGGCCCCTGCGGCCTTGAGCGTCTTGTCCCATTCTTTCCTGGTAACCGGGCAGACGCTCAGTCGTGAGTTTTTTACGAGCGCCATCTGCGAGAGGACCTTGTCGCTCTTGATGTCGGAGAGATGTACCGGGCTCTTGAGCTTCTTTACCGGTTTGATGTCGACGCAGACCCAGGCATCGTTGTCGGTGGTCGGATCCTGGTAGGCCTCCTTCGTCACCCGGGCGATGCCGACGATTTCCTTGGGGCCGACCGAATGGTAGATGAAGCATTGGTCGCCCTTCTTCATCTCCCGCATATTGTTGCGCGCCTGGTAATTCCTGACCCCGTCCCAGAAGGTGCCCTTGTCGCGGATGAGGTCATCCCAGCAATAATCTCCGGGTTCGGTCTTCAGCAGCCAGTAAGCCATGGTTCACATTCTCTCTTTCAGTTTCGCACCGGTGAAACGGTGACCTTGGAGGGCTCGATGTAATCCCAGTATTTCTTTTCGTATCGCGTGACCGAAACGTCGGGGTGTTTCTTCGTATCGACAATGAAGATCCGGTAGCGCAGCTCGAGCTTCTCACCCTTCTTCAGGTCTTTTTCAAAATAGGCGCCGAAGCGGCCGTAGTTGCGGGTCGAGTAGACCGTCGGACGCGGATTCTTTGGGTGATCCATGTGGGTGACGGCGTAGTTGTTTTCGCCGTGCTGGAAGATGCCGGTGATCCACTCGGCTCCTTCCCAGACATCGTTTTTTCCACCGGTAGATTCCGTTGAGCGGACGTAGGTGGTCTTATTGCCCTTGCCGGGTTTTGACTCTACCGCCCGGTATTGGAAGCCGGCGTGCTGCGGGTCGCCCTTGAGGCTGACGTCATCTGAAACGGCTTCGATGGTGATGACGAAATCCAGCAGCGCCTGCGCCTCGACCTGTCTCCAGGCTGTCACCTGGCGGTAATCCCGGACGACCACCTCGCCCTCGGGATTGTACCAGCCAGTCTGCGAGAGAGTCCTCCCGAGTACGGGGCCCATCACCTCTGCGGTGGGATCGTATTTTTCGTGTCGAACAGAGACGCCTTTACAATGCCAGAAATCCCATTGCTTGTCGCCGACACGAGTTTTGCTGAAGCCGATGAAGAGGCCGCGGTGATGGGTGAACTGTCCGCCGGCTCCCTTGGTGATGAAGCCATCATCATGGAAGCCCCAGACATGGTGAAAGGTCTTATAGGTCTGGTGTAATGAGTCCTTGCTGGTCGGATCGTAGGCCGTCATCTGCCTCAGCACGGGCGTCTTGCCGTAGAGCAGGTCCGAGTAGCCCGAGCCTTCCTTGAAGCTGAAGACAGTGGAGGCCGTTTTGCCGCCGGAGCCAAGACGCAGGGTGTATCTGGATTCCATGCCGGGGTCGAGCTTCTTCTCTCTCCAGTAGACCTCGATTCCTTTCGCGCCTGCGAGGGAGACGACCTGGGCATCGATGGCCTCGCCGCCGTTGGCGGGAGTGAGGATGGCCGAGACGAGGCTGTCGCCGGGCGCGGTCCACCCGGCGGGTAGTTCCTTGCCGGGGCGCAGTTTGACACTGGTTGGAGAATTCCTTCGCGCGATTCCAGCGGGGTCGACCTTGATCTTGAATTGAAGGTCCGCGCCAGGGCAGCTTGCCGCTACCAGGAAGATTGCAAGAGCGCAGCCCGCTCTCATTTTGTGGATCATGGCAGTTGGTCTCTCATCTCCAGGGGTTTCAATCGGCGGTCTCGAGCGCCAGCGAGGCCTGGTTGAGATAGCTGCAGCGGCAGCCAGCCGAGGCATCCGGAACCAGCACGATTCCTCCCGCGGGAATCGCGTTGACCCAGCATCCAAGCCTCAGCCCACCGTAATTGTAGGTTTTCTTTGTGTCGGCGAGGTCGAAGTATCCCATGGTGGCGGAACGGAACAGCATGAGATTGTTTCCCCCGGCAAGGATTCCACAACCGTAGGAGCGCTTGAACTTGAACTCCCTGTCGACGCCGGTTTTCAGGTCCCAGGCCCCGCCTTCGGCGTAGATGGTCTTGTCGTTGAGCATCGGCCGCGAGGAATAATTCACCTTCCTGTCCCACACGCGGTAGCCGTCGGTGGTGTGAAAGACCGCCATTCGCCCTCCAACCTCAGATGGAAGACGGAAACGCGTCGGCTGGTAGCTCATGAGGAGGATGTTCTTCTCGGCGCTCAGGGCGAGCATGGTGCCGAAGACGTCCTCACTTTTTTTCCAGTCGACCTTGCCGGTGGAGGCGACGATGGCCAGTAGCGTACCGCCGGGGTGGGGCGTGTCTTTTTGCCCTTTCCCTTTACGATAATCGATGGTGTCGATAGCGGCCTTTTTCCGGTCAATGAGGTAGACCCGGTCGCCTCCGATGGCAATCGCGTTGTGGCGAATGGAATGTTCCGCGTCGAATCGCCAGAGCAGCTTGCCGGTTGCCCCATTCAAGGCGAAAAAAGTTTTCGATTCGGTCAGCAGGTCGCGCATCTCGCCCTTGAGGTAGCGCCATTTCACGACGTGTTCCGAGTCGGCGATGGTGCCGAAGATGATCCCGCCAACGGCGGCGAGGTAGCCCCATTTTCCCTGTTTTCCAGCGACGGTGGGCGGGGTCTTGAACTCAGCGAGCTTCTTGCCGGTCGCGATGTCGATTTTCAGACAGACCTCTTTGCGATGGATGTAGACGCTGTCTCCATCGGCGCAGAGGTTGCTGCCGGTTCCAGCTGTGCCCATCAGATGATCCTGGTCGTAGGCCTTGAGGATTCCCGGCAGGGAGTACTCCCAGATCGTGCGTCCATTGTAGGCGTCGACTCCACGTACCGCGTTCAGTCCCTCCACCACCAGGTAGCCCTTGTGGAAGAGGGGCGCCGGTCCGCGTCCATGCCGCTGAGGTACGGGGAGGTCGGCGTCCCGGAACCAGAGCATGCGCAGCGGCCCCTTGACGATGGCATCCTCTGAGCAGCAGGTGTTGGCGGGGTTCGAATACTGGTGCGTCCAGCTTCCAGCGCCGGCGAGAGCTCCTCGCCGGCGAATAGCCATTTCTCCTTTTTTGCCCGTGACGACAACTCCTCCCCAGGGTCGGGTCAGACGTGTCAGCTCGTCCGCGTCGATTTTTGCCGGGGTGCCTGTGACCGACCGTCCGGAGACCACCAGGTTGGCGAGGTACTTCGGGTAGTTCGTTTTCTTCAGCGACGCCTGGTGCACCACGACCCGGGTCCCGTAGAGACCGGCATCGTCGAGACGCTTCCGAGCTTTTCTTACCAGCACTGGGTCTTCTTCGAGGCAGTAGATCTTCAGGGCGCTCTGGCGGGCGAGCTCCAGGGCCAGGCTTCCATCTCCGCAGCCGAGGTCCAGGCAATATCCCTCCCGGATCCCGGACTTCTCGATGATCTCGTCCGCGGCATCGGCGAAGTTCTCGAGATGGCCGGGGAGAGCTCTTTTTCGCGCGGGCTCGGAGGCCTCCTCTCCGGTGTCTTTTCCTGCGAAGCAATAGATGAAGCCCTCGTCGGTGCTGACGTAGAGCCGTCCGTTCGAGGAGGCGAGTCCGAACACCGAGCCTTTGACCTTGCTCTTCCAGCTGACGTTCCTGCTGGTGGAGTCGATCAGAGCGACCTCATTGCCACCGGCGGTGACAATGCTGGAGCCGGAGCAGATGAGCTCCTCTCCTCCCGGAACCCCATCGATTTTCCAGAGTGGTTCAATTCCGGTATAGTTGATCGTCTTGCCCTTGCGGTCGCGGCGGTTTTTTTTCACCCAGCGGTAGACCTGGATTCCGCCCTTGGAGAAGCTGACCAGCTGCTTTCCGAGGCGGGCAACCCGGCTGCCGAGCTCGGCTTCAGCCAGTCCGGTCGTCGAATTGAAAAGCCTGCCGCTGTTGAAGAAGTGAGTTCCCAGCCCGATGACCAGAGAGCCTCCAAGCTGTCCGTATTTCTGCAGGTGGAAGTACTGGAACTTCCCATCGGCGCTATTGAGTGCTGCCGGAACGGCTCGGCCGGTCGGCAGATAGACCCTGCCCTTGTCAAGGACCAGGTGCCCCTGGGCGGAAACCCCGCTCGCGGCATCAGCGCCGCCATGGGGCTGGGGCATGAAGCGAAAACCATCAGTGTCGTTCAGCCAGGCGCGCCGCGGGTTTCCGAGCTTCAGCGCCTCGATGAAGATACCCTCAGAAGGCCAGATTCCCGCCGCCCAGTAGAGGACGCCATCGGAGATCGCGGGGCCTCCCCTGGCAGGCCAGATGGAGCAGATGCTGTCATTGCCGAGGATCTTGCGGGCGGTGGGGCCGCCTCTTCTCTTCCAGTTCAGTTTTCCTGTTTTCGCCTCGAGGCAGTAGAGGTGCCCATCATCGCTCACGCAGTAGACCTGGCCATCGGCACAGACGGGCGCCAGGCGGATCGGGCCGTCGGTGAAGTAGCTCCAGCGCTCTTCGCCGGTGGCGGCGTCGATCGCGTGCAGCTGGTGGTCGGCGGAGCTGCCGAAGAACAGGAGGTCGCCTGAGATGATGGTCTGGAAGGACCGGTCAAATTTCTGCCTGACCGAGCTGGGCCAGGCTGAGTCCGGCAGATGAGAACGGTAGGCCCACTGCAGCGAGAGCTTGCCGGGGAGCTCATCTGTGGTATAGCCGCTGCGGGCGGAATCGCCTCGGTAGGTGTTCCAGTCGGCGGCGTTCAGAGCCGCGGTGCAGAGCAGGAGGACCGGGAGAAGCTGGCGAATTGTCATTGGATGCCTCGGCGGTTCGGGATGGTGTTTTCCGGGTTTTCAGATCACCACCACATATTGAAGCATCAGGGCCTCAAGTGAAAGCTCTGCCTCTGAGGAATCAGGAGTAAGGGCCTCAGCTGAGCTTTGAGATGGCCGCTGCCGGGTCGAGGCCATCTTCCGCAGCCCTTGCGTAGTAGCCCAGCCGGCGTCCGGGGTCGTCCTCGCGTACGAGCTCGAAGCCTCCCTCTCCATAGAGAGCTGCGAGAGTGTTTTCAAGAGCCGGGCGCAGCGAGGCATCCATCTCGTCGGTATTGGGAGTCAGCAGGCGGTCGTTGAACGAGAGCTCAACCTCGCTGCAATCGACCGTCACGCCCGCGGGAAATTCTTTTTCTCCACACAGGCGCTGGATTTTCCCGAGCGCTTTTGCCAGCACTGAGCGCAGCCGATCAGCAGGGTTGCCTTCCAGGCCCTTCCGGTTGGAAAAGAAGAGTCCCGCCCAACCTTCCCGGCGCTGGCTGCCGGAGCCTCTTGAGAAATCGACTCCGAACTGCCAGAGCTTGCTTACAAGGATGATGCTGGGAGCTTCCGGTACGTGGCTGTAATCCGCCAGGTCGAGAATCTCTTCACCTTCTTCCAGGCGCCAACGGCTGAAGATGCTCAGCAGCGCATCCCAATCAGCATCCGCCGGGGCGCCGATGCCGAACTTGACGTCTATTTTCTGCAGCTCGGGGATAGGTTCACTCATAGCGGGGAAGATTAGAGGAAAAAGGGCTTCTGTTCAAGCGGGAGAAGCCGGGTGGAGGGATTACTCGGGAGCGTAGATTAAATCCCGCGGGCCTTTAGGGGCGAGATGGCGTGTGGCGTTTTGAACTGATCGTCTGTTCTGAAGGGCTCATTGCTGCGGCGGCTGTCAAAGACAGGCAGCGCTGCGAAGACGCGCGCCTACTTGACCTGCGAGCCGGCCATGCGGCTGTAGATCACGTGGGCCTCCTCGATGAAGAGGTTGGACTCCTCGACCCGTTGGCGGGAGCGCTCGGGGGTGACATCTTCGTCTCCCTCGCCGTGGGCCTTGGCGAAGTATTCCGCCACCCCGATGTGAAACTCCCCGGTGTCGATGAAGTGCTTCTGGAACTCAGCCTGGGTGTCGTAGTTGTCCGATAGGAGGAGGCCCCTGGTTGAGAGCAGGCCGTCGGCGGCCTTGACCATCCCCTCGAAAGAGACCTTGGCGGCGTCCTGGTTTTTGTCCGCTTCGAGATGCAGGGAAGCCTCGAAGATGAGGCGCTCAGCATCGTCGAGCATAAACTCGGCCTGGTCGACCATCTCGCCGGCGCACTCGCCCTGGCCGACCTCCTTGATATATTCCCAAGGCTGTCGATTGTCGAAGAAGTCAGCCTCCGCTTCACCGACCTCGCTGAATTCCTCGAGCTCGTCGTGGATCCTTGCCTTGCCCAGCCGCTCCATGCAATTGCGGAACGACTCGCTCTCCTGCTTCTCGTTATCGTAGATGCTGGTGAGCTTACGAATGACCTCCGGGGCCCTGTGGGCGGGGACCTTGCCGACCATCAGCCCGTAGGAATCGGCGTTGTTCTCGGCGGTGCCGCCCAGGATGACCTGGAAAAGGGGAGCCACCCGGCCGGATTTTCTCTTCGAGGTACCGAAGAAGCCGATATTGGCGATGTGATGCTGGGCGCAGGAGTTGAAGCAACCGCTGATCTTGATGGTGATGTCATCGCGCAGGCCGCCATCGCCGTCACCCATACCTTCGCCGCTCAGTGCATCTGCAGTGAATTGCCTGTGCAGGACGCCCGCGAGTCCGCGCGAAGAGGCGATTCCAAGCTTGCAGGAGTCTGTTCCCGGGCAGGCGGTGATGTCGGCTACGCTGTCGGCGAGAGGAGATGCGAGGTGCAGGGCGACAAGATCCTTGTAGAGGGCTGGCAGATCCTCGTTGGAGACCCAGCGCAGCAGGAGATTCTGGGGGACGGTGGCACGGATGGTGTCTTTGATATATTTGCGAGAGATCGTCCCGACACCTCGAAGCTGGTTGGCGGTGAGGTCTCCCAGGGCCAGGGACACGGTTACCATGGAGTAACCATCCTGCCCCTGGGCCCGGACGTTATGGCGATGCCAGACCCGGAAACCTTCCTCAAGGCCGGGAGCCTCGAGGTCGAGTTCAGAGGGAGGCTTGAGCGGCTCTTCCTTCTGCGAGTGAGCCTCCGCCATGATTTGTTCTCGAAGAGAGTCCTCCGGCAGCCTGGCGAGCTCTTCTTCGATGTTCTTACGGAATTCATCGATGCCGAGGTTGGCGACGAGGAATTTCATTCGCGCCCGCGCGCGTTTGTGTTTTTCACCGAGCCTTGCGAAGACCCTGGAGATCGCCTGGGCCAGCGGCAGCATCTCATCGGCGGGAACGAAATCGCTGTAGAGCTGAGCCTGGTGTGGGACAGCTCCCAGGCCGCCGCCGACATAGACCGCGAAGCCCTCGACCGTCTCGCCATCAACTTCTCTTGTCTCGGCGACAGCTCCGATGTCATGAATCCGCGCGAGGCCGCAATGATGCTGGGCACAGCCGGAGAAGGAAATTTTGAACTTACGCCCGAAGTTCTGGGCGTCGGGATGACGCAGCAGGAAGTAGGCCATCGCCCTGGCATGGGGTGTGACGTCGAATATTTCGTCTGTGCAGACCCCGGCGTCGGGGCAGCAGGTCACGTTGCGAACCGTGTTTCCGCAGGCCTCCTTGGTGGTGATCCCTGTCGAGGCCAGCCGCCGCATGATGTTCGGGGTGTCGAGGATGTCGACGAAGTGGTACTGCACATCCTGGCGGGTGGTGATGTGGGAGATCGAGTCGGCGTATTCTTCCGAGAGATCGGCGAGCACCTCGCATTGGCTGGCGGTGAGCATGCCCAGGGGGATCTTGATGCGGAGCATCTGGGTGCCGTCCTGGCGCTGTCCGTAGACTCCGTGGCGAAGGCGGAACTCGAGAAAGACCTTCTCGGGCATCTGACCGTCGAGAAAGCGGTTGAGTTCGGTTTCGAAGATGTCGATCTCTTCGCTGTCCTGTTCGGAGAGATCCGGCCAGGAAAGCTGGCCGTTTGCTGAATGGCTCATAGTGGTTGAAAGTACCGGGAAAGGGTTAGAAAAGGTTCGAAGGTCTGTCTGCTGTCTCTGAAGTAGCAGGAAGCATCCTACAACCCTGCATCCTATCGACAAGTCCTGAGGTCATCCAGAGACTATAGAACCCGGAAAACCACGTAATTGCGCTCTTTTTACAAGGCGATCTTATTCACCTAGGGCGAAGAGGCGGTGGGTGATGTCGCTGGTGGCCGGGTAGAGGTCACGGTAGATCGCGAAGCGCTCGTCGTAGAGACGGGTCTGTTTCTCGCGCGGCTCTAGGACGCGGGTGACCTCGGAGCAGCCGGAGATGAATTCGTTGAGCTCGCCTTCGTTCGCGAGGATCCCCGCGGCGAGCGCGCCCGCTGCCGCGGCCCCGACGCCGGGGACCTCGCTGATCGCCAGGATCGCGACCGGTCGACCGAGGATGTCAGCGGCGATCTGCATCCAGGTCTCGGAGCGGGCGGCTCCGCCGATGGCCTTGTAGAGCTGGATGTCGACTCCCGCCTGGGCGTAGATCTCGCTGTTGAGGCGGATCTCATGCAGGAGCCCCTCGAGGATCGCCTTGACGATCTCTTTGCGGGTGGTCGTCAACCGCATCCCGAGGATGGCTCCGAGGGCGCGGTCGTCGAGCCAGGGAGTTCCAGTCGTGGCGAAGTGGGGGAGGACCAGCAGGTCGGTCGGGTTCTCGGGAAGCCCGGAGCAGATAATGTCGTAGGGATCCTTGCCGCAGTCCTTCGCTTCTGGGATCTCGTCTCCGGCGAGGTTGTCCCGGTACCACTTCAGGAGCGAGCCGCCGGTAAAATTGTAAGCGATCGAGATGTACTGGCCGTCACCGAGGGTGGGGTAGTAGCAGAGGTTGTTTTCAACCATGGCCTGGGCCTCGGGCAGACCCTCGAGATGGAGGCCGAGACAGATCACGGTTCCAGTGGCGAGCATCGATTCGCCGGGTTGGATGCCGGCCCCGAGGATTCCCGCCGGCTGGTCGTGGAGCCCGGCGGCGACGACGCAGTCCTGCGGCAGGCCGAGGTCGTTGGCGCCGAGGGCGCCGAGGTTCGTCCCTGGCGCGGCTACCGGGGGCAGCAGATCGGCGGTCAGCCCCACCGCTGACAGGATCTCCGGCGACCAGTCGAGCTTCTTGACGTCAAAGGCGAGGGTTCTCGAGGCCATCGAATAGTCGATGTGGGGTTCAATTCCGAGGGAGGCCTGGATGAAGTCGCCGAAGGAGAGGAATCTCTTCGTTCGGGCGAAGGTGTCGGGGTCGTGGTCGCGCCGCCAGAGCAGCTTGAAGATGGAGTGGAAGCTGTTGATGCCATGGCCGGCGATATCGAAAACCTGGCGGTCGTTGAGCTTGTCGCGCAGCAGGGGGACTGACTCCTGTCCGCGGGCGTCGAAGCCGATGATGGCGTTACCGACCGGCTTGTTGTCTTCGTCAACCGGGACCATCGCTTCTCCAAGGGTGCTGGTAGCGAGCGAGCGGATGGGGTCATCTTTTGTCTCCGCGGCCGCCTTGCCGAGCACCTCCCGGACCGCGTCGAGCACCTCATTCGGGTTCAGCTCGAGGTGCCCGTGCTTCGGGCTTTCGAGGTCGTATTCGCGGTAGGGGGCGGTGACGAAGGTCCCGTCTTCACGGAAGACGACCGCTTTTACGCCGGTGGTGCCGATATCGAGGCCGACAATGGACATGGAAGAGACCTTGCTGCTGCGGGGCTGCCCGGGTTCGGGCGAAACGAACTGGAAGGCGGCAGTCTACCGCAGACAGGCGGTTTTTTCACCCGGCAGCGGCTCTCAGCTTGAATGAATTTGGGGGCCGGGGGGCAGGGAAGCTATGAGCCGTCCCTCGAATTCGCGCAATTCTTCCAGGCGCTCGAGCGTCCGGTCTTCGCCGGCGTGATCGACCCCGAGCTCGACGAAGAGCCTGTAGTGTCCGACCTCGCTGGCGTAGAGATCTTCGTAGAAATTGCCGAGGGTCGAGCCGCGTAATTCCTTCGCCAGGAGTTGGAAGCGCTCGGCGCTTCTGGCCTCGATGAGGCTGCACACTAGCAGCTTGTCGAGGAAGCTGGCTCTCCCGTCTTTGTGGATGAAGCGCCGCAGGCCGATGGCGTAGGGATTGCCGCCGCGCGGCTGGGTGGCGGGAGGGTAATCCTCGAGCAGCTTTTCGACCTGGTCGAAGTGCTCCTCCTCTTCCGCCGCCAGCTCTTCCATCAGCTTGACCAGCGAGGGCTTTCCCTCGCCGTGGCGCCGGGCGATCGCCATCGCCATGGCGGCGGCTTTCTGCTCGCAGAAGAGATGATCGAGGAGCAGGGCGCCGGGTTCTTCAAGCGCGCGACTTGCCCAGCCTTCAGGTGTGTCGTAGCGCAGGCCGAGCATGGGCTCAGTGGTCCACCGCCGCCGGGGCGGCATCGTCGGGGGTCTCGGGCCGCCGGGCCGAGTCGACCAGGGCGCAGACTCTTTCATCCGGCGGGGGGCAGAGAGGTGTCAGGCTCAGGGTGACGATGAAGTTGAGCAGCATTCCGATGGTGCCGATCCCCTGGGCCTTGATGCCGAAGCACCACGGCTCCATGCCGAGGTAGACCTGGCCGATGATGTAGCTGGCTGTGAAACCGATACCGACCAGCATGCCGCAGATGGCGGGAATGGTTCCGACCCGCTTGTTGAAGATTCCGAGCACGATGGCGGGAAAGAAACTGGCCGCTGCCAGTCCGAAGGCGAAGGCAACCACCTGGCTGACGAAACCAGGGGGGTAGATTCCGAAGAGCCCGGCGATGACAACCGCGATACCGATCACGCCGCGGCCAACCAGGAGCCTCTTCGCTTCGGATGCCTCGGGGTTGATCATGCGGTAGTAGACATCGTGGGCAATGCTCGATGAGACCACCAGCAGGAGGCCGCTGGCGGTGGAGAGGGCGGCTGCCAGGCCGCCGGCGGCGACAAGGGCGATGATCCATGCGTAGAGGTTGGCCATCTCAGGTGTCGCCAGGACGATGATGTCCTTGTCCGGCCCGCGGATCTTCGGCTGGGCGTTGAGCAACTGGAGAGTGGTTTTCCGTTCGCCATCCCGGCTTGCAATGAGCTTGTCCCAGCCGAGCGCGGCTGCCGGTCCTGTGAGCCCGCCCTTGTTGAACACCTCGTTGTCCGC
Organism: Planctomycetes bacterium UBA1662; assembly: GCA_002320775.1. Lineage (GTDB taxonomy): Bacteria > Planctomycetota > UBA8108 > UBA8108 > UBA8108 > UBA8108. The sequence goes on along the minus strand of DCKY01000060.1, from coordinate 12,158 downwards.
GCCAGCGGAATATCTCAGCTTGCCATCTCCATCATCTATCCAGAGGATGAGGCCTGTCTTTTCCCAGTTCTCAAACCATTGCGGCAATTCTTCCTGGGTCTTTCCGTTGATGCTGTCGATCATGTAGTAGCGGGCGAAGGCGGCGGTGGCAGGCGCTGTGAGGTAGAGCATGCCGATGAACAGCAGGGCCCAGAAGGCGCTCCAACGCGCCGCCTTGACGTTCTTGACCGTGTAGAAGCGAACGATGACATGCGGCAGGCCGGCGGTTCCAGCCATCAGGGCGAGGGTCACGCAGAACATATTCCACATGTCTGTGCCGCCAAAAGCCGTGGTGTAGGATTTGAAGCCCAGGTCTTCGTTGACCAGGTTGAGTTTTTCAAGAAGTCCCGTTCCTTTTCCATCCCCGGTTATGAGCTCGCTTCCGAGGCCGAGCTGGGGGACCGGGTTGCCGGTGAGCTTGATGCTGATCGCGATGGCGGGGATCAGGAAGGCGGTGATGAGGACCCAGTACTGGGCCACCTGGGTCCAGGTGATGCCCTTCATACCGCCGAGGGTGGCGTAGACGAAAACGATCGCCATGCCGATCATGACGCCGATGTTGATATCCACCTCGAGGAATCTTGAAAAGACAACCCCGACCCCTCGCATCTGTCCGGCGACGTAGGTGAAGCTGACGAAGATGGCGCAGATCACGGCGACGGAGCGGGCGACGTTGGAGGCGTAGCGGTCACCGACGAAATCAGGAACCGTGAAGTGTCCGAATTTTCTCAGGTAGGGCGCGAGCAGGAGGGCCAGCAGGACATATCCCCCGGTCCAGCCCATCAGGTATTGCGATCCTGTGTAGCCCATGGTCGAGATCAGGCCGGCCATGGAGATGAAGGAGGCGGCGCTCATCCAATCGGCCGCGGTGGCCATGCCGTTGGCGGCGGCGGGTACGCCGCGCCCGGCGACGTAGAACCCCTTCGTGTCGCGTACCCTGCTGATCCAGGCGATCACCAGGTAGAGGGTGAAGGAGGCACCGACGAAGATGATGGTCCAGCCCTTGATTCCCATGGGTTACTCCTCAACCTTCCCGGTGGTGGGCGTAACATCTTCCGGGCTTGTTTCACCTGAATATTCGTCGTCGAGCCGGTTCAGGAGGATGGCGTAGCCCAGGATGAGGATGATGAAGACGATGATGCTGCCCTGCTGGGCGAACCAGAAGCCCAGGGGGAAGCCGCCAAGCTTGAACTGGTTGAGCCAGTCGGCGAAGAGAACGCCGCAGCCGAGCCCGACGAAGGCCCAGATCGCCAGGAGGACGATCATGATCGTTACGTTTTTACGCCAGTAGCCCTGCATTTGAATACTCCAACCTGCCGGGGAGAAGCCTCCCGGAGAAAATCAGCGAGGGCTCATGGTACAGATGGAGTAGTGGAGGCGCAAGCGGGGGGTTGCGGTCGCAACGGCTCAGAATTTCCAGTCGAGGCCCATGATCGCGTTCAGGCCCGGCTCGTTCTGTCCTGAGCCATGATTCCTGTAGTCCTTGTCGGCGATGTTCTCGAGTCCGAGGAAGAGGTCGCAATCTTCGAAGAGTTCCTTGCCTCCTCGGATCGAGATGACGCTGAAGCCCGGTGTGCCGCCGGGGGGTATGCGCTGGGTATCGCCGGCGTCCCTGGCGGAGAGCTTGTCCTGCCCCTTGACCATGGTGAGGGTTCCTTCGACCCACCAGGTGTCATCCTCAGAGACCCAGCGGATTCCAAGAAGCCCTGTCAGGGGCATCAGGCGACTGAGGGGCTCCGGGTTGCCGGTGGTGGGGTTGTCGGTCTCACCGTCGAGCCAGGCAAGGGCTCCAAAGAGGCTCCACCGCTGCGCCACCAGCCAGGAGCCACCGAGCTCGATGCCGCGAACAAACCCATCTGCGGAGTTTTCCTTGGTCACCACGGGCAGCCCGTCGATCACGTCGCCGGTGGGGGAGCGGACAATCAGTCCTTCGATAAAGTTGTGATGGACCGCGGCGTAGGCCTCTAAGTCATCCCGGAACCATCGGGCGCCCAGCTCCAGCGAGGTATATTCCTCCGGCTCGAGTCCCGGCGCGGGGACCTCGAGCTCACCGCTGCGAGAGACATCAAAGCGGGTCAGGTCGGAGAGGTTGGGCGCCCGGAATCCTTCGGAGACTCCGCCGTAGAGGCTCCAGCCATCTTCGAGTCGGTAGGTAGCCCTCAGGCTTCCCACCGCCGCCGAGAAATCCTCGGAGACGGGATCGATGGCGTTTGTGTCGGTGGGGTCGGGATCAACCACCGCGGCATCGGCGCTGGCGTAGTTGAGGCGCCCTCCCGCGGTGAGCTCGAGCCGGTCGGAGAGGCTGAAGACATCCTGGGCGTAGATCCCCAGCAGGTCGTAGGTCGCGTCGTCGGCGATCGGTCCTCTCGGACGCTCAACCCTCAGGGATCCATCTACCTCGAATTCGCTGAAGAAAGAGTCTATGGAGTCGCGGTAATATTCGACTCCCAGGGTCAGGAGGCCAAGGTTAGAGTCACTCTCGCCCTGGATGAAGCTGCCGAAGACGTCGTCATGGAACCCCTGTCGTCTCAGCCTGCCGTTGGAGCGGATCCGCTTCTCGGTTTCATCATGCTGATGATTCGAGAGACTGAGAGTGACGCGGTCGAGCAGGCCTGGAGAGGTTGGCTCCCAGTTGGCCTGGATGTAGGCGAGGCGGCGGCGCTGGTCAAAGTCGCGTTTGAGATCCGATCCGATCGTGGTTCCGCGGTAGCTTCTGGAGTGGATGGTCGAGTGGGTCCTGGGAGCGTCATTCATCTTGACGCTCTGCAGGGCGAGCACCACCTCGAGGTCTTCAGTCGGATAGAAAACCACCTTGGCATCGCCATCGAGCTCATCATAGCCGGTTTCGGGCAGGCTCCCGGTGTCTCCCCCGGCCTGGAGGTTGTCGAAATCCCGCGAGGTGACTCCCAGCAGCGCGGCGGAGTTCCTGGTGAGGGCCCGGCTGTATTCATATCGCGAGGTGAAGGAACGTTCAGCGGTCGAGTGGCGCAGGTAAAGCCGGTAGCCGTCCGCTTCTCGATAGTCGGGAGAATCCAGGACGACGGGACTCCTGGAGATCGCGTTGACGGTTCCTCCGATCGCGTCGCTTCCATAGAGGACGGAAGCGGGCCCCTTGAAGATCTCGACCCGGTCGAGGGCCAGGGGATCTACGGTGCCCCAGTACTGGTTCGGGCCGCTTCGCATCGCCGCGTGGTTGAGCCGGATTCCATCGACCAGCAGCAGGGTACGAAAGCCGGTGAAGCCGCGGATATAGGGTGAACCCTGGCCGCGGCTGGTCTTCTGGACAAGGACGCCCGGGACCTCGGCGAGGGCCTCGGGAAGGGTTCGGTAGGCGCGCCTGCGGACGAGATAGTCCTCCGAGAGCGCTTCGACGGTGGATGGCACATCGACGAGCTCGTCTTCGGTGCGCCGGCCGATCACGATGGTCGTATTCGCAGCGTCCTTTTTGTCTTCAACCG
>DCKY01000060.1:0-8281 GCA_002320775.1 Planctomycetes bacterium UBA1662 | reverse complement strand
TGAGGCCAGGAGCCCAGGCGGCAAGGGAACCCGCCAGGGTGAGGCAGCAAAACAGGAGGGGCTTGAGAGCTGTGGTATGAATCATGATGGAGAGACGAGATTATATTTTTTCATCGGCGAGTTACAAAAAAAAAAGAATCGTGGATCAGGGCTGATTAGAAAATCTCGGCTACCAGGCAGCGGACACTCCCCCCCGCTTTTTCGAATTCGCTGACATCGAGGAAATGGATCCGAAAGCTCCAGTCTTCGAGAGCTGTTGTAGTTTCTTCCCGCAGAATGTTTTTTGCCTTCTGGCTGAAGAGGAGATCCTTTTCGGTGGCGGCGATGCAGTTACCGGCGAAAGCGTTTTTTTCGCTTTCACGCAGCAACAGCACCCTGTCTTCGTAGATTGCCCGCAGCGATTTGAGCAGGAAGGGGTTCGGGACGGAGCCGGGATGAACGAGGCAGAGCTCTCCCGCCGCGATGGCAAGGACGAGATTCGTGTGGTATTCACCCTCCGCGAGGTCGAAGCGCAGCGTTGCGTCGAGGCCGAGCGCCTCCGTCATGAGCGCGCAGCCCGTTTCGTCAACCCGTGGGCTCATTCCGCAGAACCCGATGTTCCTGGCGCGGTCGATCACCAGTGGGCCGGTCATCTCAGCAATACAGGCTTCTATCGAGAGATCACGGATTTCGTAGCCCAGGGTTTCGCTGAAGAAGGCGCGGATGTCTTCCCGTTCGGCCTCTTTTCTCCGTACGGGATGGCGCATGGAGCCGATGACCAGGCGCCCCGGGGCGGTGGCGAAGACGTTGTTGGGGAAGACGCCATCATCCTGTCCCGCGATTCCGCTGAAGATGCGCGTCTTGACGCCGAGCTCTTCGAGTTTCGACACCAGAGCCTCATGCTGCCGGGAGGCCTTGTCGAGGTTGAGAGGGAGCCCCGTCGTCATGTAGGGGTTGTCGGCGGCGGACTGCTCGCTCAGGCTGAAGCCTTCGGGGGAAACAAGCAGAGCCTCCTTCATTACCGCAGGGGTTCCAGGGGGCTGCCGGGCGGCGATCTCGAGGAAGCTGTCAGCTGTTGTGTGGATGATGGGCATCGGGAGCCTGCTCTCGCCGGGGCTATTTACGCGGCCTCGACCGCGGAGAGTTTTTCTTCGCCTCCTCGGCGATGCGCTTTTTTGTCGCCGTCCAGGAGCAGATCGGGCATTCGGCGAGGTCGTGGCCGAGCGCCGGGCAGTATTCGCGGCCGAAGTAGATGATCTGGAGGTGGAGCTTTGCCCAGCTTTCGCGGGGAAAGACGGCCTTCAGGTCGCGCTCGGTCTTCTCGACGTTTTTTCCGTTGGAGAGCCCCCAGCGAGCCGCGAGGCGGTGGATGTGGGTGTCGACGGGAAAGGCGGGCTGGTTGAAGGCCTGGATCATGACGACACTGGCGGTCTTGTGTCCGACTCCGGGGAGGGCCTCGAGCTGTTCCATGTCGGCGGGAACCTGGCCGCCGTGTTTATCCAGGAGGATTTTCGACAGGGCGTGGATGTTGCGCGCCTTGCCGGGGGCGAGCCCGCAGGTTCGAATGCTGGAGAGGATCTCATCGACTTCGAGCTTGACCATTTTCTGTGGAGTCGGTCCCCGGCGAAAGAGCTCGGGAGTGACCAGGTTCACCCGCTTGTCGGTGGTCTGGGCTGACAGGAGTACCGACACGAGCAGGGTGTAGGGATCTTTGTGGTCGAGGGGGATCGGCGGATCCTCGTACAGGTCATCGAGGATGGCATGGATTTTTTCGGCTTTTTGCAGACGCTTCATGGCCCAGAGAGGATACCCGTTCAGCGGCCCGGCTTGAAGCTTCTACGCGCCTGTCTCAGCTGTCTTCAAGCGTTGCGAGCCAATTCCCGAGGGCCTCCCTGATCAGGTCCCGGATTCTTCTGAACTCATCCAGCCCGCAGCCGAGCGGGTCCTCGATCTCCCCGGCGGAACGACCATCGGGGCAGAACTCCCAGAGACGCACAATGACTCCGGCCGTGTCCTGGTGCCGGTTCAGCAGGTAGTCTTCGTGCTCAGGCGCCATGACGATGATCGCGAAGGCGCTTTCGAGGAGTTCGTCGGTTATTCCGCGGGAGAGATGGCGCCTGAGATCGATGTCGACCTCGGCGAGGGCCCTGGTGGCGTCCGGGTTGGCGACGTGGTCCTCGATTCCCAGGGTTCCGGCCGAGCTGGCCGTGAAGGAGAGCTCCCGCGTTGAGCTTGTCGAGGCGAGCAGGGCCTCGGCCATGGGGGAACGGCAGATGTTGCCGCTGCAGATGAAGATGACTTGTTTTTCAGCGCTCATGTTTCCGGTGTGTGATTGCCTGCGTGAGGTGTCTTGCGATATCTTGCTGTACCCGGCGGCGGGGTAACAGGACCGATTCTACAGCAATGGAGGTCAGCAATGGGAACGCTCGATGGGAAGACCGTGGTGGTGACGGGAGCCACTCGTGGCATCGGCAGATCGCTGGCGGTCAGGCTCTCGGCCGAGGGGGCACGGCTGGGGCTCTGCGGCCGTGACGAGGCCGCGCTCGTTGAGCTCGAGGGGGAGCTTCAAACCCCGGTGGTGACGGCGGCCTTCGATCTCAGCCACGAACCCCCGGCTCTTGAGTTCCTGGCGAAGGTCAGCTCCGAGCTTGGCGGAATCGATGTCCTGGTCAACAACGCCGGCTTCAATCCGCGCAAGGCGCCGGTGGCGGAGGTCGCGACCGAGGAGTTTGATTCCATCCTGGCTGTGAACCTGCGGGCGCCCTTCCTGCTCATGCGCGAGACCGCCCGCGAGATGAAGGAGCGCGGGTCGGGACACGTCATCAATATTCTCTCGACCGTCTGCCACAGCGACATGGCGACGATGGGGGCCTATACCGCGGCCAAGGAGGGTCTCCGGGCTCTGACCAACGTCTTTCGCAAGGAGGTGCTGGAGGACGGAATCCGGGTCACAGCCATCTACCCCGGCGGTACGGACACGGAATTCAGGCCGAACCCGAGGCACGACTACATGAAGCCCTCGAGTGTCGCCGACGCCGTGCTCACCGCCCTGACCCTGCCAGAGGACCTGGTGGTGCATGAGCTGACCTTTCGCCCCATGGTCGAAAACAACTTCTGAAGCTTCAGTCCTGCTCGAAGCTTCGCAGCGCGTCCATATCGACCTCGATTCCCAGTCCCGGCTTGCGGGGGATCGACAGCTTGCCGTCGACCAGCTCGATCTCGTCCTTTACGAGCTCCTGCCTGAGCAGGGAGTCGGTGAGCTCGGCCGGTAGAAATTCGAAGAAGGGACAGTGAGGGGTTACCGTGGCGAGGTGGGCGCTGGCGGCGATGCTGATCCCGGTCTTCCAGCAATGTGGAATGATCCTGCGGCCACGCTCGGCCGCGAGGTCGCAGACCCGAAAGGCCTCGGTCAGGCCGCCTACACGGCCGACGTCAGGCTGGGCGATATCGACCTTGCCGATGTCCATCAGATCGATGAACTCAAAGCGTGTGTTCTGCCATTCGCCGGCGGCCACGGGAACCGGGGACTCATCATGCAGCCTGGCGTAGCCGGCGAGGTCATCGATCTGCAGGGGAGTCTCGATGAAGTAGATGTCCAGGTCCTTCCAGTCCTTGAGCGTCCTGAGCGCGCGCTCGACGTCGTCCCAGGCGTATTGCACGTCGACCATCAGGACGAAGTCCGGGCCAACGGCCTCGCGGCAGGCGGCGACGACCTCGGTGACTTTTTCATCGGGCTCGTCCATGCCGCTGTGGTTGTAGGGGCCGCTGAGGGTGACCTCCAGCTTGGCGGCGGTGAAGCCGAGCTCCTTCGCGCGCAGCACCCAGGAGACCAGCGACTCCTTGTATTCATCATAGCTCTCGCCGTTGGGCTGGAGAGAGGCGTAGGGGTGGATGCTGTCGCGGGCCTCCTTGCCGGTGAGCTCCCAGCAGGGCACCCCCGCGGCCTTTCCCTTGATATCCCAGAGGGCCATGTCGATCGCGCCCATGGCGCAGATCAGCGCTCCCCGCCGCCCGTTCATGCAGCTGCCGGTGTAGAGCTTCTCCCAGATGCGTTCGTTGTCCAGTGGGTTCTCTCCCAGCAGCATCTCAGTCAGGCCCATGCCCATGGTGTGGGTGCTGGGGGCCTCGATGCAGGCGCGGGCGATCCACGGGTTGACGTCGCTTTCGCCGATGCCGGTGATGCCTTCGTCGGTATGAACAAAGACGACAATGTCGTCCTGGGCCGAGGAGGTGGCGTCCTTGCGGACCTCAGGCACGAGCAGGACGTGGCAATCGATGCCGGTAATTTTCATTTCGCTGTTCCTTCGGTTTCTGGTTTCTTCCTTTTTAAGCGGGAGCGCCTGTGAGGGCAAGAGGGCTTGGCGGTTGCAAATGCTTCGCTGCCGTCGGACACTATCTGAAGTGATAAGGATAAATAAGACTCGTATTCCCTGAACCGAGGGGGCTTCGGTATGAAACTCACGTCAATCGCCGTTTTCCTGTTCCTCTTCCTGGTCCCGGTCGTTGATGTCCGTTCCGCGGATTGGCCAACCTATCGTCATGACAACAGCCGCAGCGCGACCACGGCTGAAAAGATCGACGCTGAAAAGCTCGAGCTCAGCTGGGTGCATCGGGCGGCGCTGGCGCCGCGGCCGGCCTGGGCCGGCCCGGCGAAGTGGGATGCCTACGCGGGAATTCGCGGCCTGCGCTCGATGCGCAACTACGATCCGGCCTTTCACGTTATCGTGGTCGATGGCTCGGTCTATTATGGCTCATCCGCCGATCACGGAGTGCACCGTCTCGATGCCAAGACCGGCAAGGAGCGCTGGGTGTTTTTTACCGATGGCCCGGTACGTATCGCCCCGAGCTGGAATTCAAAGAGGCTCTACTTCGGCTCAGATGATGGCTTCGCCTATTGCATCCGGGAGCGGGATGGTTCCCTGGTGTGGCGCCAGCGCCCGGAGACTCCCGGGCGGCTGATTCTCAACAACGGCAACTTCATCCCATTCTGGCCTTGCCGCACAGGCGTCCTGGTGGACAGGGGGACGGCCTATTTCGGTAATTCCCTCCTGCCCTGGAAGGATTCCTACATCTGCGCGGTTGATGCGCGGACCGGTAAGCCGGCCGCGAAGACAGGATTCCTGAAGAAATACCCGGGGCTGACCCTCGAGGGAGCCCTGCTGGCATCCACCACCCGCCTGATCGCTCCGCAGGGCCGGGTGGCTCCGCTTCTGTTCGCGCGCTCCGATGGCGCCCGGCTCGGTTCGCTCAAGGGCGGCGGCGGCTGCTTTGTACTGTTGACCGACGACTCTAAAATCCTGCATGGGCCCGGAAACAAGACCGGCTGGATCACCGACAGCGACACCAAGAGCCGGGGGAAGGTCGCCACCTTCAAGAACGGCAACGAGATGATCATCGCCGGGGACATAGCCTATATGCTCAGCGACCATGCGCTGGCGGCGATGGACCGCAAGAGCAAGAAAGGTAAATGGAGGACCGCGGGGAAGTACTCTCTGACCATGATCCTCGCGGGCGATACGATCTTCGCCGGGGGTATAGACGGGGTCGCGGCCTTTCGCGTAAGCGATGGAGAGCAGATCTGGTCAGCTGAGGTCGAGGGCGGAGCCTACGGGCTGGCGGTCGCCGATGGCGGACTCTTCGTCAGCACCGACCAGGGCAAGATCGCCTGCTTCCGCCCAGGCAAGCGCGGGGCGAAGTCAGCTGCGAAAAAATCCGGGAAAGACACCGAGGCCGAGCTCAAGAAGCTCGATGTGCCGGAGTTCAAGAGTCCGGGACTCATCGGGCGCTGGCTCCTGCAGGCCGGGGCGCTCAAGGGACAGAAGGTCTTCGATCTTGTCGGAAAGAATCACGCCCAGGCCCACGGGAGCCCCCGGCTGGTCAAGCTGGGTGAAGATCAACAGGGACTGAACTTCGAGGGCCAGGTCTCGAGTCTTCGGATCGCGGACGATCACAAGGCTGCCGGGCTGCCCGTGAAGACCATCTCCGCCGAGGCCTGGGTCCGGATTGACCAGGCCGCCCCCTGGGGCGGGATCATCGGCGCCTTCCAGGATAACGGCAGCTATGAGAAGGGCTGGCTCCTTGGCTATGTCGACTCGAAATTTTCCCTGGCGGTGCAGGGCACCGGCGGCGCGTCAGCGATGACCTACATGAAAGCGCCCAGCGCTTTCAGTCCCGGCCAGTGGTATCACGTCGCCGGCACCTACGACGGATCCGAGATGAAGCTCTATGTCGACGGCAAGCTCGTCGTCTCGGGGAAGACCCAGAGCGGGCCCATCGATTATCCGCCCTCCGCCTTTTACGAGATGGCCGCCTACCATGACAAGGATGAGTATTTCAGGTTGAACGGCGGGCTGAACGAGGTTCGGGTCTATGACCGTGTCCTCTCGGCCGCTGAATGCGCCGCGCACAGCCGGTCAAAGAAGCTCGAGGGCGGAAGCTCTCCCGGCGCCACGCTGCCACCCGAACAACGCCTCGCCCTGGAGGCCGGCCCTTTCCTGCATTTCACCTCTCTGAACACGGCCGTGGTCAATTGGGAGACAGCTGAACCCCTCGGCACGACAGTGCTTTTCGGCGCCAAGGATGGTGAGCAGAAGAGGCTCGAGGTTTCCGGTAAGCGGAAGGAACACGAGATCGAGTTCACCGGGCTCGCCCGCAACAGGCTCTACACCTACAGGATCATCTCGGGCGCTGAGGGCAAGGAGCGCAGCACCGCGGAGTTCGAATGCGATAATTTCTTCAATCTCACCCTGCCGGTGGCGCGCGCGGAGCGGAATCCTTATCCCGACGAAGGGGATTCGGAGGTCGCGGCTGACGTCGCCCGGCGAGTTCTCGATGAGACAGGCATCGACCGGGGTATCTGTCTCGTGCTCGATAGCGGGGACGGGCGCCTGGCCTGGGAGCTTGCCGTTCGCAGCCGGCTCCAGGTGATCGGGGTGGATACCGATGCCAGGGCGGTGGATAAGGCTCGGGCGCTGGCCTACAAGGCGGGGGTCCATGGTGTGCGGCTCAAGTATTACAAGGTGGATTCTCTCTCGAAGCTGCCCTTTACGGGACATTTCGCGAATCTCGTCGTTTCAGCCGGAATGCTCGACAAGGGGCGCTGTGAAGGCAGCGCGAATGAGCTTTTCAGGGTGCTGAGACCCGATGGCGGCATCGCCTACCTGGGACAGCCGGCCGAGCTGAAACCCACCCTGACAAAGACCCGGCTCGCCTCCTGGCTTAAGCGGGGCAAGGTCAAGTTTGAATCCGTTGAACGCGATGGCTCCTGGGCGGTTGTTCGACGCGGCCCCCTCGATGGAGCGGGCTCCTGGTCTCACCAGTACGGCCAGGCGGACAACTCGGCCTTCGGTGGCGAGCAGCTCGCCGGCGCGGCTGGCATCAACGATCTCGATGTCCAGTGGATCGGGCGGCCCGGTCCGAGGGCCCAGCCGGACCGAAACGGCCGCAAGCCTTCGCCCCTCTCGACCAACGGGCGCCTGTTTGTCCAGGGCCTGCACAGGATCATCGGGCTGGATTCCTACAATGGCTCCATTCTCTGGAGCTGGGAGATCCCCTCCATGATGCGCTTCAATATGCCCCGGGACTGCAGCAACTGGTGCGCTGATGGGGACAGCGTTTTCGTCGCCATGGGTGGCCGCTGCTGGCGGATTGATGGGAACACAGGCGCTCTCAGCAGGAGCTACAAGGTGCGGCCGGGTGACATCAAGGACTGGGAATATGACTGGAGCTACCTGGCCCGCGAGGGCGACAAGGTCATCGGCAGCGGCGTCAAGAAGGGTACGGCCTACACTAACTTCTGGGGAGGTTCCGGGGCGGGCTGGTACGATGCCAAGAGCGGCCCGGGCACGCACAAGGTCTGCAGCGAGAACCTCTTCGCTCTCTATGAAAAATCCGGACTGCTGAAGTGGGAATATTCAAAGGGGGTCATTCTCAACCCGACGATTACCGTCAGCGGAGGCCGGGTCTATTTTGTCGAGAATCGCAACGCCGGGGTCAAGAAGGCGGCCGACCGCCGAGTCGGCTCGAGCTCGCTCTGGACAGACCAGTACCTGGTCGCCCTGGATTCCGATTCCGGGAAAATAGCCTGGGAGAAGCCGATCGACACTCCGAATGGGGACGTTGTCTTCTACCTCGCCAGCGGTGGAGGCAAGGTCGTGCTGGTCGCCTCCGGCGGCAAGAAATACCACACCGATGTTTTTGATTCCAGCAACGGCAAGGCGATCTGGAGAGACAGCTTCAGCTGGCGGCAGGACCATCATGGCGGTCACATGGCGCGGCCGGCGATCGTCAATGGGGAGGTCTA
>DCKY01000187.1:81202-82288 GCA_002320775.1 Planctomycetes bacterium UBA1662 | reverse complement strand
TGGTGGATCTTCCGTTAAGCGAAATCCGGAGGCTTATTCCTGCTCGACGACAGCCTGCGCCGCGGCCAGCCGCGCGATCGGCACGCGGTAGGGTGAGCAGGAGACATAGTTCATGCCAACGTGATGGCAGAACTTGACCGACGCCGGATCGCCGCCGTGCTCACCGCAGATACCGACCTTGAGCTTGGGATCAATCTTGCGGCTCTTTTTAACACCCTTCTTGACCAGCTTCTTGACGCCCTTGTCGAGAGTCTGGAAGGGATCCGCCTCCATGATGCCCTGGTCAAGATACTGCCCCATGAAGCCGCCGATATCATCGCGGGAGAAGCCGAAGGTCATCTGCGTCAGGTCGTTGGTACCGAAGGAGAAGAACTCGGCACCCTGCTCAACCAGCTTCTTGCTGATGAGGCAGGCGCGCGGGGTCTCGATCATGGTGCCGACCATATGATTCACCTTGCGCACTCCCAGCTTTTTGCAGACCGCCTTGTGAACGCCCCGAATCAACTCGAACTGGTGCGCCATCTCCGTTTCAACGGCGACGACCGGGACCATGATCTCCGGGAAGACCCGGATGCCTCTCTTCGACAGCTCACCGGCTGCCTCCAGGATGGCGCGGACGTACATCTCGGTGACCCCGGGATGGGTAACACCCAGGCGCACACCACGGTGTCCCATCATGGGATTGATCTCATGCAGGGAGTCGGCGCGCTTCTTCACCTCGGCGAAGGGGGTCTTCAATTCACGCGCGATCTTGCGCAGGCCCTTGTCCTCGTGGGGAATGAACTCATGCAGCGGCGGATCGAGCAGACGGATCGTCACCGGCAGGCCCTTCATCGCCTTGAGGGTACCCTTCATGTCCTTCTTGACGAAGCGGAAGAGCTTGTTGATTTCCTTCTGCTGGGCCTTCTTGTCGCCCGCCAGGATCATCCGGCGCAGGCAGGCCAATGCCTCGGGATCGCCGCCGTAGAACATATGCTCGGTACGGAAGAGACCGATCCCCTCAGCCCCAAACCCTCTCGCCAGGGCCGCGTCCGCGGGAGTCTCTGCGTTGGTCCTCACCTTGAGCGTACGCACCTTGTCGCACAT
>DCKY01000187.1:0-80879 GCA_002320775.1 Planctomycetes bacterium UBA1662 | reverse complement strand
TTCAGGAAGGTCGACAAGGTCTTGCCGCTGGTGTCAGGGGGAATCGTCGGGAACTCTCCAGCATAGACATTCCCGGTCGACCCATTGAGACTCAGCGAATCTCCTGACTTGAAGACCCGCTTGCCGATCTTCAGTGTCTTGCGCTTGGCATCAATATCGAGCTCGGCACAACCGACGATACAGCACTTGCCCCAGCCGCGGGCGACGAGCGCCGCGTGCGAGGTCATGCCTCCACGCTGGGTCAGGATCGCCTCCGAGGCCCACATGCCCTTCACATCCTCGGGGTTCGTCTCCTCGCGGACCAGGATGACCGGCTCACCCTGGACTTCATCATTGGCATCTAATTTAGCGACGCGCTCAGCCTCCTCAGAGGTAAAGACGATCTTACCCTGGGCTCCGCCGGGTCCGGCGGGCAGGCCCTTGGCGACAGCCTTGGTCTTCGCTTCTACAGCCGGATCGAGGATATCGTGAAGCCATTCGTCAAGCTGGTCACCTGAAACGCGACAGACGGCTTCCTTCCGGGTGATGAGTTTCTCCTTCACCATGTCGACCGCGATACGCACGGCCGCCGTTCCATTTCTCTTACCCACGCGGCACTGGAGCATGAAGAGCTTGTGATCCTCGATGGTGAACTCGATGTCCTGCATGTCGCGGTAGTGGCGCTCGAGGCGCTTCTGGATCGCGTTGAGCTCTTTATACGGCCCGGGCATGAGCTTCTCGAGGGTCGCCAGGTCCTTGTTATCCGCCGACTGCGATGCCTTGTTGATCGGCGCCGGGGTACGGATTCCGGCGACCACGTCCTCACCCTGGGCATTGACGAGGTATTCGCCGTAAAAGATGTCTTTAACGTCTCTGCCGGGGTCGCGGCTGAAGGCGACGCCGGTGGCGCAGGTGTCCCCCATGTTGCCGAAGACCATGGTCTGAACGTTGACCGCGGTGCCCCACTCATGCGGGATACCCTCTACCTCACGGTACTTGATCGCCCTCATGCCGTTCCAGGAGGCGAAGACGGCGCCGAGTCCGCCCCAGAGCTGCTTCTCGCCATCATCGGGGAAGGACTTGCCGAGCACCTTCCTGACCAGCTTCTTCATGTCCTCGCAGNNCCGGGCATGAGCTTCTCGAGGGTCACCAGGTCCTTGTTGTCCGCGGACTGAGATGCCTTGTTGATCGGGGCCGGGGTGCGGATCCCGGCGACCACGTCCTCGCCCTGGGCGTTGACCAGGTATTCGCCGTAAAAGATGTCTTTAACGTCTCTGCCGGGATCACGGCTGAAGGCGACACCGGTGGCGCAGGTGTCTCCCATATTGCCGAAGACCATGGTCTGGACGTTGACCGCGGTGCCCCACTCATGCGGGATACCCTCTACCTCACGGTACTTGATCGCCCGCATGCCGTTCCAGGAGGCGAAGACGGCACCCAGTCCGCCCCAGAGCTGCTTCTCGCCATCATCCGGGAAGGACTTGCCGAGCACCTTCTTCACCAGCTTCTTCATGTCCTCGCAGAGGCTCTTGAGATCCTCAGCACCGACATCGGTATCCTCGGTAACTCCTAAGGCCTTCTTTTTCTTCTCAAAGAGATGCTCGATCTGGTGGCGGATGCCCTTGCCCTCTTTGGGCTCGATCCCGGCCGCCTTCTCCATGACGACATCGGAGTACATGGTGATCAGGCGGCGGTAGGCATCGTAGACGAAGCGGTCGTTGCCGCCGGTCTGCTTGATGAGGCCGGGGATGGTCTTCGAGGTCAGGCCGATGTTGAGCACGGTCTCCATCATGCCGGGCATCGAGATCCTGGCACCGGAGCGCACCGACAGGAGCAGCGGGTTCTTCGGATCGCAGAACTTCTTCTTCATGGCCCGCTCGGTCTTGCGGATCGCGGTGGCGACCTGCGCCTTCAGCTCCGGCGGATAGCGGCGACGGTTGTCGTAGTAATAGGTACAGACATCGGTGCTGACGGTGAAGCCGGGCGGTACCGGCAGCTTGAGCTTCGGATGCCCCGCCATCTCGGCCAGGTTGGCTCCCTTGCCGCCGAGTAAGTTCTTCTGCGAACCATTACCTTCCGCCTTGCCGGCGCCGAAGAAGTAGACGTACTTCATCTGTTCCAATACCTCGTTCTGTTGTTTTCTATTTAGCTGTTCTGTGCAAAAGGGAGGGATTGTAGGCCATCCCCCTGTACCCACAAACACCAAAATGGAGGAGGCCTCTCATGTGAAAGACCGGTAAGGTTCACAGAAACTCCAGGCGCCGCTGAAAATAACGAAATCGGACGTGGGAACCTGCCAAATGCCGAACATCCGGCCTGTTTCTTCTTCCCGCTCATGTGAAAATACTTCCTGCGGTGACATACCGGTGACATAAAACCGATAAAGTTCCTCATGATTGGTTCGGGGCTGTACGCCCTTCCGTAATTGAAGCAAGACCCAAGCTAACAATCTGGGCGGACATTCATGTCCCACCCATGGCTTTACAGCCAACCTCCGCTGGACATGATTCCGCTTCCCCGGACCCGTCGATACCGTTTCAGACGTGGTCCAGGACTTCCCCAAAGGAGTCCTGGACTCGTCCGTTTTTTCATCCGGGTTCGCTCCCTGAACGGTCACTCGATACCTCGCAAGACTGACAAACCACGGGGAGAGCCCGAAACGGACAGCCCCGAAGATTTTTCTGGTTGGAGATTCCACCGTAGCAGGGGGAGACTCTAATATAGTCGCGGGGTAAAACCCGTCGCGTCTGACCTGATGTCCAGGAAACCGTCCATGAAACTCTCGATCATCGGAACCGGAAATGTCGGCCTCGTTACCGGCGCCTGTTTCAGCGCCCGGGGACACGAGGTCCGCTGCGCGGATATTGACGCCGAGAAGGTCGACCAGCTCCAGCGTCTCGAATTCCACTCGGAAGAGCCGGGCCTCACGGACCTGGTCGCCCGGAACGTCGAGGCCGGACGGCTCAGCTTCACCACGGATACACCCGCGGCCGTCGCCGGCTCAGAGGTGGTCCTCCTCTGTGTTGAGACCCCGCAGGGCAAAGACGGAAAACCGGACCTGGAACGAATCCGCGCGGCGACACGAACCATCGCCGAGAGTATCAAGGGGTTCACCCTCATCGTGGTCAAGAGCACCGTGCCGGTGGGAACCACCGAGACTCTTCGGCAGCTGATCTCATCCAGCACCGAGGAGCCCTTCACCATCGCCTGCAACCCCGAGTTCCTCAAGGCGGGAAGTGCGGTCAGGGACTTTCGCGAGCCCGACCGGGTCGTGGTCGGCTGTGACGACGAGCGCTCACTCGAGCTGCTGCGCGAGCTCTACCAGGACTTCACCGGGAGCGGCCCTCTTCTCGAGGTCGACACCAGGACCGCTGAGCTCATCAAGTACGCCTCCAACGCCATGCTGGCGTGCAGGATTTCCTTCATGAACTCCCTGGCGGGCCTCTGCGAACAGCTCGGAGCCGACGCGGGCGAGCTTGCCCGCGGCATCGGGTTGGATTCGAGAATCGGCCCCGGGGCTCTCGCCGCCTCCCCCGGCTACGGCGGCTCGTGCCTGCCCAAAGACATCCGCGCCCTGATCGACACTCTCAAAGAGCACGGCCTCGACGCGAGATTGTTCGAGGCGATTGACAACGTGAACGAGTCCCAGAAGGCTTCCCATATCGAGAGGCTGCGCTCGTTCCTCGGCGACCTGCGCGACCGGCGAATCGCTGTCCTCGGCCTCAGCTTCAAGGCGGGCAGCGCCGACACCGCCAACTCGGCCGCCGTCAAGCTCATCGGCCAACTGCTCGAGGAGGGAGCGGAGGTCGCCGCCTGGGACCCGGCAGCGATGGAAAACATGCGCCGGGTCTTTCCCGGCATCGAATATTCGAGAGACCCCTACGAGGCCTCGCGGGGCGCCTCGGCCATCGTCATCCTCACCGAGTGGGATTCGCTCCGGGAGCTCGATTTCCAGACCCTCGGCGGCCTCGTCAGCAACAAGCTGGTGCTCGATGGACACGGATTGTTCGACCCCGAGGTCCTGCTCGCGCTCGGATTCAGCTACTCGGCCGTGGGACGCCCCCCGACCCTGCTGGAGCCCGGCTGTCCCGAGAACGCCGTCAACAGTCGGGACTCGGAAAGATAACGCCCGGTATTACTGACTCGTAAGCCCCGGCCATCGAGGATATAACCACGAGAGCAAGCCTGGACCTGATCATGAACACAGAAAATTCAACCCGATCTGAATCTGCTACCCCCGGGCGCGGCGATGCCCTGGAGGACGTCAGAACCGTGGTCGTCAAGGTTGGAACCAATGTCCTCTCTCGACCCGGTGGCGATATGGCCCTGGGAAGAATCCATGGCCTGATCGAGAACCTGGCGGACCTGAGACGCCGGGGAATCAAGGTCATCCTGGTGAGTTCGGGCGCGATCAGCATGGGAATGAACCGCCTGGAGTACGACAAGAGGCCGACCTCCCTGCAGGACAAGCAGGCCTGCGCCGCGATCGGCCAGATCCAGCTCATGGCGGTCTACCAGCAAGGCTTCGACCGCTACCAGCTGCCAACTGCGCAGCTCCTTCTCACAGAGGATGATTTCGCCTCGAGAACCCGCTACCTGAACCTGCGCAACACGATGTTCAGGCTTCTGGAGATGGGTGTCCTGCCGATCGTGAATGAAAACGATTCGATCTCCACCAGCGAGATCGAGGAGCCCGGGGCCGGCAAAGGCGCCGTCTTCGGAGACAACGATGAGCTCTCTGCGCTCGTGGCATCGAAGCTCGATGCGGACCTCCTGCTGTTGTTGACCGATGTCAACGGCCTCTATTCCAGCAGTCCGAACCCAGGGAACGGCGAAGACGAAAAGCCCCTCTCGATTGTCCGGGAGATCACGGACGAGATCACGGCCATGGCGGAAGACAATAGGGATGAGCGCAGCCGAGGCGGCATGACCTCGAAGCTCCAGGCCATCACCATCGCTGTCCAGAGCGGCATTCCCGCGGTCATCGCCAATGGATTGACGGCGGATGTTGTCCGTGACGTGCTTGCCGGCGAGGATGCAGGAACCCTCTTCCTGCCCGGAAAACGCCTCAAGAGCAGGAAGCGCTGGATCGCCTACGCAAGCTCCACGACTGGCCTCGCGGAGATCAACCCGGGAGCCAGGGAGGCCCTCGTCGAGCGGGGCTCGAGCCTGCTGTTCACGGGCACCGTCAGGATCGAGGGAGATTTCAACAGGGGCGACGTCATCAGCATCATCGACGGCGATGGCCAGGAATTCGCCCGGGGCATCAGCAACTACGATTCCCGCCAGGCGGAAGCGTTGCTCGGCAAGGAGCTCGATGAGATCGCCGATGCCGATTTCCCCGAGTTCATCACCCGCGACAATATCGCTCTGAAGGAATAGCAGGCGACTCAGCGATAGAGCAGATAGGGCGCGCGCCGCTTCAGAAAGGCAGCCAGCTCCTTCTTCCAGCCGGAGATGATCGCCGCCGGCCGCTTACCCGCCTCGAGCGCCTTTCGCAGGGAGTCGGTTCCGGCAAGCCGGTCGAAGGCGCGCTCGCGAAACTCGAGCTTCCCCGGGTGCTGCTTGCCGATCGCGCTGAGTAGATGAACCGCGACCGTAACCGAACGGTAGGCTCTCAAGTCGGTAACGTGAAGCTCCACACCGGAACATTCCTCACCCGCGAACTTGCTGAAAGATGGTTTAAACCAGGCCTCCCTGAAAAGGACTCCGGGCAAGCGCAGGCTGTTGAGGGTCTTCGCAAGGCTGCGGCCATCGAGCCAGGGAGCGCCGACCAGCCTGAACGGACGCGTCGTGCCCCTCCCCTCGCTCAGGGTCGCCACCCCCTCGACCAGCACCATGCCGGCGTAGACCAGGGCGGTGTCCACAGAGGGTATGTTGGGCGAGGGCGCGACCCAGATAAGGCCGCTGTCGCCATACCAGCCGCGGCGGGTATAGCCCTCCATCTTGATCACCTTCAGCCGGACGCCGATCTTCCTCTCCCCGTTCACCAGGCGCGCGAACTCGCCGGCCGTCAAGCCATGGCGAAGGGGAAGAGGGTGCGGACCGACGAAGGACTCAAAGCTCTTTGAGAGCAGCGGCCCCTCGACCGTTTCACCGCCGATAGGAACCGGACGATCCAGCACCCAGACCTCAACCTTGTTCTTCGCCGCGGCCTCCATGACCTTGATCAGGGTCGCAAGGTAGGTATAGGTTCGAACCCCAATGTCCTGGATGTCGAAAATGATGACATCCAGCCGCTTGAGAACTTCGTCCGCAGGACTTCGGCTCGCGCCAAACAGGCTGTAGACCGGGGCGCCGGTGACGGCATCCTTCGCATCGGCCACCTTCGCCCCCGCCGCCGCGGCCCCCCGGGCTCCATGCTCCGGCCCGAAGATCGCCTTCAGCTCAATCCCCTTCGCCCCGGCGAGCAGATCGATAAGGCTGACGAGGTGACGGTCTACCCCCGTTGGATTGGTGACCACGCCGATCTTCTTTCCCTTGAGCTCCTTGAAGCCGCCGGCAGAGGCGACCTCCAGGCCGGTTCGAATGCCACGGCCCTCCGGGCGGACATCCGCAACCGCCACAGGTCCGGCGGAAAGCAGGAAAACGGAAAAAAGAAAGACGAGCTGGTACGCGGCGTGCTGGAACATGGATTCTATTGTTGTGACCGATGTTGACTGGGAATCTCTGATACGACTGCGCTGACATGCTAACCGAAACCGCCCGGGCGCTCATCTACTCTGCCCGGGAGAAGACCTTTGCCCGGGCGGCGGAAGCGAGACCCTCTCCACAATAGCTGTGGAGAAAAGAAAACCCTTTTCTTAGGCTATGCTCTCTCTTCTGAAGCAATCACCCCCCGGCGACCCGGTCCCCTTGAAAACATTCTACCTCATCGACGGTCACGCCCAGATCTTCAGGGCCTATTACGCTCCGTTCGGGGCGCAGCTGAACGCGCCCGATGGAGAGCCCACCAAGGCCACCTATATCTTTACGCAGATGATGCTCGGGATTCTCGAGAAGCAGAAACCCGACTACCTCGCGGTGGCGCTCGACTATGGAGACTCGAGCACCGAGCGTAAGGAGTTCTTCCCTGAGTACAAGGCCAACCGCGATGCCGCGCCCGAGGATTTCGGCCCCCAGGTCCGGCGCATCGAGGAGCTGCTGGGGATCATGAGCATCCCGACCTTCAAGGTGAAGGGGCAGGAGGCTGACGACATCATCGCCACGATCGGAAGGCTGCTCGAGGAGGAAGAGATCGAGCTCAGGATCGTCAGCAAGGACAAGGACCTCCACCAGCTCCTGACCGACAAGGTCAAGATGTGGGACCCTCAAAAGGACTTCATCACCGATCCGGAAAACCTTCTCGAGGACAAGGGCTACACCCCGGAGCAGGCCGTGGAGATCCAGACCTTGACCGGCGACTCGACCGACAATATTCCCGGGGTTCCCGGAATCGGCCCCAAGAAGGCCGTCGCCCTCATCCAGAAATACGGCTCGGTCGCGGGAGTTCGAGAACATGTCGAAGAGCTGACTCCGAAGATGAGCGAAAACGTCGCCAACCAGGGAGACCTCTTCGACCTCACCCGCCGGCTGGTGACCCTGAACCGAGAGGTGGATTTCGAGTTTGACCTGGGTGCCTGCCGGACAGAGAAGGTGACCCTCAAAAAACTGAAGCCTCGCTTCGAAGAGCTTGGTTTCAGGCGCCTGCTCTCCCGGCTCGACGACCCCGCAGAGGCTTCGGAGGAGGAGAAGGAGGCCGTACGCGAGTCGGTCTCGGGCGACTACCGCCTGGTCAACACGGAGAAAGATTTAGAGAGCTTCCTCTCGGAGCTGAAGAAGATTGATTTCTTCGCGATCGACACCGAGACGACCTCGGTTCACGCCGTAGACTGCGAGCTCGTCGGGCTCTCCTTCTCCTGGGAGAAGGGCAAGGGCTGGTATCTCGCCCTGCGTTCGAATAAGGGAGACACCCTCGATCCGGACGCCGCGCTCGAAGCTCTCAGGCCATTCCTTGAGGATCCGGCCATCGGCAAGTGCGGGCAAAACATCAAGTACGACCTCATCGTGCTGCGCCAGGCCGGAATCGAGCTGCAGGGAGTCGCCTTCGACACGATGATCGCCTCCTACCTGCTGGCTCCCGAACGCCGAAGCCAGGCGATGGATGCTCTCGCCCGTGACCTCCTGGGACTGCAGACCATCCCCATCAGCGACCTGATCGGCAAGGGAAAGAAGCAGGTCACCATGCTCGAGGTCGAGCTCGAGAAGGTCGCGGAATACGCCGGAGAAGATGCCGACATCACCTGGAGGCTCTACGAATTGCTGGCGCCGAAGCTCGAATCGGAAGGTCTCAGGAAGCTCTTTGACGAGCTGGAGATGCCGCTGCTGAGCGTGCTTGCCGATATGGAGAGCGAGGGAGTGACCCTCGATGTCGAGCGGCTGGAGGAGACCCGTGTCAGCCTGGCCGCGAAGGTCGATGAGCTCAAGTCCGAGATCCATCGCGACGCCGGAAGGGAGTTCAATATTGACTCCCCCAAGCAGCTCTCCGAGATTCTCTTTGATGAGATGAACCTGCGGGTGGTGAAAAAAACGAAGACCGGGCGCAGCACGGATGCCTCCGTGCTCGAGACCCTCGCGGCCGAGACGGCCCACCCGCTCCCCGGACTGATTCTCAAGTACAGGGAGGTGAACAAGCTCCTGGGAACCTACGTCGCGCCGCTGCCGGAGCTGATCTCCGAAAAAACCGGACGGGTACACGCCTCCTTCCACCAGGCTGTAGCGGCCACCGGGCGCCTCAGCTCCTCCGACCCCAACCTCCAGAACATTCCCGTAAGGACGGAGCAGGGCCGGAAGATCCGCGAAGCCTTCGTCCCCGGCTCACCGGGACGTATCCTGATCACTGCTGACTATTCACAGATCGAGCTCCGCGTCCTCGCCCATCTTTCAGAAGACAAGGGGCTGCGGGAGGCCTTCAATACAGACCAGGACATTCACACCTTCGTCGCCTCCCAGCTCGAGGGAATCGAACAGGACCAGGTGACGCGGAAACAGCGAAGCCGAGCGAAGGCCGTCAACTTCGGCATTATCTACGGACAGGGCGCCTTCGGGCTGGCGCGGGGGCTCGGGATCACCCGTGCCGAAGCCGCAAAGTTCATCGACGAATACAAGGAACGCTACCCGGGCATAACGGGGTTCATGGAGACCTGCGTCAGCGAGGCCGAAAAAAACGGCTTCGTAACGACCATGCTCGGCCGGCGCCGGCCGATCTCGGAAATCCACTCCAACAACCGGAACCTCAGGGCTCTTGGCGAGCGCCTGGCAATCAACACCGTTGTCCAGGGAAGCGCGGCGGACATGATCAAGCAGGCCATGGTCAATCTCCACGAGAGAATAGACCGCGAGGAGCTCGACATGCGACTCCTCATCCAGGTTCACGATGAGCTCGTGCTCGACGCGCCGCTTGAGAAGGTCGAAGAATACAGCGAGATCGTCAGGCAGGAGATGGCCGGCGCCATCGAGCTGGCCGTCCCGGTCAAGGTTGACGTGGCCTGGGGAAAGAACTGGCTGGAGAGCAAGTAGCGGAGCGCACGTTCCCTATCCCTTGCAAGTCTGCCTGATGAGCCCAGGCGGCCCGGATCCCCCGCAAACCGGCCCCCGGGGTACCGATAACCATGATTCCCCATGTTATCCACCCTCTTGCAAGGATGGTTTCAAGGACACCCAGCCGGGACACCGATATTTCAATGTACAGGGTACTGAAATCTGCGGCTGGCACCACGCCGATGAAGGTGTTTGGAGAGCTCGAATCGAGTCCCCCGGAGCCTCGAGAGGCGTCTGTAAGCCGCGTGTTACGGAAAATATTTCAACGGTCGGAAAAGTTAAGGAAAGAAGGACCATGTTTAAATCTCTCTCGCGCGTGCATATTGCCACTGCCTCTTCCGTTCTCGCGGTTCTCGCCATCCTGGTGGTCGTCTTCGCCTTCAACGAGCCCAGCTCGGCCGGGAAATCGAAGCCGGAAGCCAGCATCTCAGAGAGCATTCCGACGCTGACCTTCGGCGTCTACACCTCCGACAAGCCATCGGAAATGTTCAAGAAATTCAAGCCGATGCTGCGCTACATCGAGGACGAGATCGCCACCCGTATCGAGGACGCGCCGCAGATCAAGCTTGTGATCTACAAAACCTACGAGCTCGCCCTGAGAGCCTTCATCAACGACGAAGTCGATTTTGTCCGCTTCGGCCCCGCCTCCTACGTTATCGCCAAGGATAGAAACCCGGATGTCCGGCTCCTGGCGATCGAGGAGAACAAGGGGAAGCGGCGCTTCAATGGAATCATCTGCGTTCGAGAAGACAGCCCCTTCGGATCGCTTGCTGATCTCAGGGGAAAGAGCTTCGCCTTTGGCGATGAGAACAGCACCATTGGCCGCTACCTCTCCCAGGCCGAGCTCGTCGAGGCCGGCGTCACCTCCAATGACCTTGAAAAATTCGACTACCTCGGCCGCCACGACAAGGTCGTCGCCGCCGTGCTCCATGGAAAGTACGATGCCGGCGCGGCCAAGGAGAGTACCTTCGCCAAGTACAAGGAGAAGGGGCTGCGCGAGCTGAAGGCCTTCGATAACGTCACCAAGCCCTGGGTGGCCCGCGGCGGTATTGCCGAGAACCAGTTCATCGCCCTGCAGGATGTCCTGTTGAAAACCACCAACCCCGACATCCTGAAGACCTTCTCGAAGAGTCTCTCCGGCTTCGCCCCTTGCAAAGATTCCGAGTATGACTTTGTGCGAGAGGGAATGGAGAGCTCGAGAGGCTTCTTCAGAAATTCTGGGGCCGGAGAGGCCAACACCGCGCCCTGAAATGCGCGGCTGTCCCGGATGAGCCCAGAGAGACCTTCACCGGCTCGCTGGACAAACGGCAGAACCAATGAAAAAGCTCAGCAATAAGATAAGAACCGGGGTGCTGGGGAGCCTTGTGCTCACATCGATCCTGACCATCGTCCTGGTTCTGAAAAGCGAGCACCAGATCCTGCAAGAGGACCTCGACCACAACGGTAAGACCCTCTCTCAGACCGTAGCCGCCGTCTGCCTTGAGACCCTGCTCTCTAACGATTTCCCCTATCTCGAGACCTACATCGAAAAGGCCACGAGGGACAATCCACACGTCTCCTATATCGAGGTCAGGCAGCTGGCGGATGGCGAGCGGCGACTCGTCGCACGTTACGGAAAGAAAATCTCAAAAGAAGATGGAGGCGTGGAGGTCTTCCACGCTCCTGTCCAGCTGCGCGAGGTGGGATCACGAACCGAGATCCTCGGCGACGTAGAGATTGGCCTGTCGACCGAGCGTCTTGAGAAGCTCCTCGCGGCAAGCACCTGGCAGCTGCTGCTGGGCGCAGCCCTGACCTTCGCCATGCTGGCGCTGGTTCTTGGCAAGGTCCTTCGGCGCAGCGTGCTGGACCCGGTCGACGACCTCGCCCGCCATGCGACCCGCATCGGTAGCGGCGATCTCGAGGACCCCATCGAGCCGACAACCAATGACGAGCTCGGAAGCCTGGCCATGGCCATGAACGAGATGCGCGGCAACCTCAAGGACTCCTACGAGAAGATCGAACGCGAGATAAAAGAGAAGACCGAGGCCCTCCTGGTCGCCCAGCAGGCGGACAAGGTCAAGTCCCAGTTTCTCGCGAACATGAGCCACGAGATCCGCACTCCAATCAACGGAGTGTTGGGTTGTCTCGAGCTCGCGCTCGAGGCAGACGAGACGGCCGCCCCACAGGACGCGGAGCTCCTCGATGAGGCTCGCAACTGTGCGCGGTCTCTGCTAACCCTCGTCGATGACATCCTCGACATCGCGCGAATCGAATCACGCAGCATGGCCTTCGAGCTGGGACCGCTCAACCCGGTCACCACTCTCACCCGGCTCGAGAGCCGGTGGAGAGAAAAAGCGAAAGAGAAGGGTCTTGAGCTGGAGCTCCGTCTGCAGCCCGAGCTCGATACCGTGATGTATACCGCTCCGGATGAATTTCAGCGCCTGGTGAACAACCTGGTCGACAACGCCATCAAGTTCACCAGTCAAGGCTCCGTTCGCATAGAGGCCAGCAAGCCTGGGGCTGTCGAACCATCCATGATCAGGATCGAGATCATCGATACAGGCATTGGAATTCCACCGGAAAAGAACGAGGAAATTTTCCTGCCATTCACCCAGACCGACAGTTCCTCCACTCGCAAATACGGCGGAGCCGGCCTCGGCCTAAGCGTCAGCAGGCAATTCGCCCGGCTGCTTGGCGGAGATATCAACGTCTCCAGCGAGCCCGGAAAAGGCTCCACCTTCACCATCCAGCTGCCCCTTGACTCCAGGCAGTACAGCCAGAACCGCCCTCTGCTCCAGGACAGCATCTCCGGCTGAGATGACGGGATTCCGTCCTTTCCAGCCTGCCCGAGGTCCGGTAAAGCGCCTCGCATTCCCATAAACTCTGTTTTTTAAAGAGTTTGCGGAAACGATTTTCGCGTTTGCCGAAGGTTGTGGTCAACTAACCTTCCTGCTCAAAAACGGGAGCAATGAAAAGAAGCAACCTGGATCGGCCAGCGGACGCCCGGAAACGGCAGAGTTCGCGGACCTTGTTTTCAGGATCGGCATTCAGGACTTTGGAACTTTACTGAAAGCTCAATATTTATTAGCTGGCCCCGGCAGCCGTATCTGCCAGGGGAATTTACCGAGGCAATGCGGGAGCTCGAGGACGTGCCTGGAAGGCACTGGACTCCCGGGCCTTGGATCAAAGGTGCGACCTTGACTGAAGCGGCCCTCAATACAACATCGGTGAAGCATCCCGCGCGAGAGAGCGCCGGGCCGCGGGTTCTCGATGGCCTCGGCAGCTGGACGATCGTATGGGCGCTGGCGCTGAATCTCTTTCTCGGCGGTCCCCTGCTGGCCATACCCTCGCCTGATGTGGTCATCGGTATTTTCGCCAGCGTCGGCCAGATCCTGGGCCTTCTCGCGGTCTCGGCCGGAGGGATTCTTTTCGCTCATAAGCGCCGCCGCAATCACCTTGCGGGTGAAAATGCGGGTCTGAAAACCGGGGTACCATCCTGGGCTCTGAAGATCCTCCTGGCGCTGTTCGTTGTTTCGATCACGGCCAACATCCTCCAATACTGCAGAACGGTCGACCAGGACAATGAACGCCTGGGAAGAAACCTGCTGCGGCCCTCGATAGAAAATGGAGCGACCAAGGAAGACAGCGACCTGAGGACGCTGTCCTTCAGCCAGCAACAGGCGCACTCCCTCGGAATCAGCACTGGAGAGCTCGCCGGACTGCTGAAGAATTCGAAACCCGTCCTGATCGATGTGCGCGAGTCCGAAGAGATCGAGATGGGGTCGATCAGGGGATCTCTCGCAATACGCTATCCTGATCTCAGGGACGACCCGGGGCAGCTCCCTGGAAAGGAAACCTCGTCAGTCCTGCTGTGCTATTCAGGCAATCGCAGCTCCGAGCTCTGTGAAGAGTTCAAGAAGCTTGGATACGAATGCCGGTTCCTGGTAGGCGGCTATGAGAAATGGATAGCCGAGGGCTACCCTCTCCTGCAGCCCAACGGAAAAAGAGTGAAAACGCTGCGTGGACTCCCCGGCTTCACCAACAAGAACAAGCTTCTTGACACGTCGGCCGTCGAAGAGCTCGTCGGCTCCAGCGGAGCCGTTTTTGTCGACGTTCGCTATGCAGCCGACTTCGAGCAGGGAAGCCTGCCGGACGCCATCAACATTCCCATCCGAAAGATGACGACCGCCGAACTCGAAAACATTCTCGACACCCGGGTTCCCTACGAGACCCCCATCATCATTCCGTGCTACGACAAGCGCAGCTCGTTTTACGCCCAGGTGATGGGACTCAAGCTGAGTCGTCGGGGGCACGAGTTCGTCGGACGCTATACCGTTCCTCACGAGTTCTTCCCGGCGAGCTCTGCCAGGCCGCATGTGCTGCAATGGCAGCAGGCCCAGCGTGGAGACCTCCTCGGCTACCTCTCGACTCCATTCAAAATCACCCTTGGGTGGCTGCGTGAACTCTTCGGTCACCTAGCGATTGCTATCATCCTCAGTGTCCTGCTGCTGAGAGTCCTGCTGCTGCCCCTGGCGCTGAAAACCGAAAAAGACCAGGCCCTCGCCAGGAAGCTCGAGCCGAAAATCTCCAGGCTGAAGAAGAAGCTGGCGGATGACCCCGACCGGCTCCTGCGAGCCATCAACTCCCTGCGTAAGAAGCACGGAATCACTCCGGTGCGCAACCTCCTGGCCACAGGCCTGCAGGTCTTCCTGATGCTGCTGTTCTGCAACGCGATCACCGCCATAGGGTCCTCGAATAATGATGCCCTCGGATGGATACCAGATCTCTCGGCTCCCGACCCTCTCCTGGCCCTCCCGATCTGCCTGGGCGCGGCGGTGCTGGCGCACGTTGTTCTGAGCGCGGGCGGCTCGAGAAGGAAAAGGCTGCTGACAGGCTCCGCCCTCGCCGTCCTGCTCTGCGCCATCAGCTACAACTTCAGCGCCGCCGTAAACTTCTATCTCGTTCTCAGCATCGGCACCGGGCTGCTCCAGACCCTGCTGATCGCGACGGTCCTCGACACACCCGGATCAGGCAACCAGGAAAGCGCTTCCGCAACGAACGAAGAAGACAATGGTGCGATGGTCAGGCTTTCCGATTGCCCCCATCACGGCGGCTGCGGAAATAAGGCCGCCCGCCTGGGCATCATGATCCGGGCGGGACTCCCGGTTCCGGGAGGTTTTGTGCTGAGCGCGAAATTACTCGAGAGTCTCGGCCAGGACATGAAGCTGGAGCCCTCGCTGCTGCGAGAGCTTGAGGCGGCATGGAAAGAGGCCGACATCGATAAAGCCGCCGTGCGCAGCTCGGGCCTGAACGAAGACGGCTCCGACAAGAGCTACGCGGGCATCTTCGACTCCGTTCTGAACGTCGAATGGAAGAAGCTCGGCGCGGCCATCAAGAAGGTCAAAGAGTCAATAAACGGTGGACGGGTGAGTTCCTACGGCCTCGGGGCCGGGGAGCGAGGCGGGATCATCGTCCAGAAGATGGTTCCCGCCGAATACGCCGGGGTGCTCTTTACCGAGCACCCGAGAGAGACGGGGAGCATGCTTGTTGAAATGGTCGAGGGTCTTGGCGAGGCGCTTGTCAGCGGCGCCGCCAACCCATCCTCGTTCCGTTACGGCCGCTTCAGCGGACGTAAGCTCGATAAACATTGCTCCCCGCTCGATCTCACTCCGCTGATCGAGCTCGGCACCCGAATCGAAGAGCTCTTCGGAACTCCGCAGGATATCGAGTGGGCCTGCCGGGACGGGGAGTTCACCATTCTCCAGGCCCGAGACGTAACCACCCGGCTCTCGAACGAACATGAAGGCAAGCCGCAGGCCGCCTTCGAGATCGAGCGCAGACGCCTGCTCGAGTTGGCTGTGGAAAGTGGAGCCCCGGAAGAATCCGGAACGGCCCTCTACCAGAACGAGCTGTCCGAGCTGCTCCCCCGCCCTACCCCCCTGAGCCTCTCCCTCATGCGATCGCTTTGGGAACCTGGCGGCAGCACAGACCTTGCCTGCAGAATCCTCGGCATCCCCTACGAGGCGGAGGAAGAGGGGGCCGAGCTGCTGATCTCGGTATTCGGACACCTCTATATCAACCGCCCGGTGGAGAAGAGGCGCTCGGCAAGCGGACCCGGTCTTATCGCCTCCTTCCGCCTCACCCGGGATGCCTGGAGGCTCAAGCAGAACTACCAGGAAGGCTTCCTCCCCGGGTACCTGCGTGAGCTCAAAATACGCGAAGCCATCGATCTGTCCCGGCTCGAAACATCTGAGCTGCTGGAACTCTTCAGGCAATGGCGCGAGGACCTCCGGACACGAACACATGTCCAGGTTGAGCTGATCAACATCGCGGCGGATTTCTACATGCGCTCGGCTGAACGCGCAATCCGCGGCAAGGTACCGGTGCTTCCAGAAGGTCCGCAAACCATCGTCCGGCAAGCCCTTGAGCTGCTTCCCGCGATCAAGCGCGGCGAACGTGATTCCGCTGATTTCATCGAACTCTACGGCCATCGATCCATCCATGACTATGAGCTCTCGAGCCCACGCTACAATGAAGACCCGGCGCTGCTAGCCGGCCTGGTGGAGATGGCCTCCAGCGAAGACCACTCCCCCTTCAGCACCGGGAACAAGGCCCGGGAGGCATCATCTTCCATCGCCTCGATAGCTGCCGAGCGGGCCAGCCAGTTCCAGAGCCTCAAGGAGGAGGCGAAGCATCACTGCCTGCGCGAGTTCGCACTCCTGCGCCGGTTGCTGCTGGAGCTCGACAACCGCCTCGAGATGGATGGAAAGATCTTCCAGCTTAAGCTTGAAGAGCTCGACGGCATCGATGCCGCTGCCGCGAGCGCCCCGCTGCGAGCCCTCGCCTCGAAACGCCTGAAAGAAGGCGAGCTCTTCTCAAAAATCACCCTGAAGACGAAGCTCTCCATGACCGACCTTGAAAAACTCGATCCCGCCCCGGCATCCGAACAGCTCCGAACCAGCTCCGCCGACCTCAAGGGGCTGGTCGTTGCCGGTGACAGCTGGGCGCTGGGAGCCGCCCGCGTACTGAACAGCCCAGCGGAGATAGAATCGTTCAAGGATGGCGAGATCCTGGTCGCAAGGTTTACCGATCCATCCTGGACCCCCGTCTTCAGCCGCGCGGCCGGCCTGATCACCGAGGTCGGCGGACGGCTCAGCCATGCCGCGATCCTCGCCAGAGAGATCAACGTTCCGGCGATCGTTGGCGTCGAGAACGCCACCAGCAGTATCAAAACCGGCGACCTGGTCCGAATGCACCAGGATGGAGGAATCGAGCTGCTGGCCAATGCCAACACCGGCGGAACCGTCCAGCCCAGGCTGCGGGCCTCCCTTCTCAGGCAGGATGAGATCCTCGAGGCCATGGTTGTCAACGTCAGCCGCAACGGCGCCATGGTCTCCACGAAGCAGGACCTGCTCCCCGGACAGGACCTCAAGATCGTTCTCGCTGAGTCGGATACGAAGATCCGCGCCAGGGTGATTGCCCGCAAGGCGCCTGGCCAATACTCCATTCGTTTCGAGGAGCCGCTGGAAGAAAAAGGTCTCGACGGTCCCCTGCTGAGTTGAGTCCCCCCGCGGCAAAGGATCCGGAACAGGCATCGCCATTTCCTTCCATCCGCGCCAACGTGGCTGTAGACTCCCCGACTGGGAATACCTGTCATGCCTGAAACAAAAAACTACCAGACCATCACCATCGTCGGCGTCGGCCTGATCGGCGGATCCTTCGCCATGGCCCTGCGCAAGCGCGGCTTCCAGGGACGGATCCTCGGTATCAGCCGGCCTGAACCGATCGAAGAGGCCCTTCGCAAAGGCCTGATAGATGAAGGCCTTCCCTATGAACGACTGGGTGAGGCCGCGGCGCGGTCCGAGCTCATCATCCTGGCAACGCCGATCAACAGGATCATCGAGCTGCTCGAAGAGCTCGGGAAGATGGGCCGGGATCTCGGCGACGGAACGGTCATCACGGACGTTGGCAGCACCAAGCGCGAGATCATGGAGACCGCCGAGAAGGCGCTCCCTGAAACCGTTCACTTTATTGGCGGGCATCCTCTCGCAGGGAGCGAGGAACGGGGAGTGCAGGCCTCCGACCCGCTTCTCTTTGAAAATGCCATCTACGTTCTCACCCCGCCCAGCGGTGAAGAGTCTCCCGAGGTCCAGAGGCTCGGCGCCTTCATCTCGCTCACCGGAGCCCGCGTGATCGTGCTGACGCCGCAGAAGCACGACCTGATCGCCGCCGCCATCAGCCACCTGCCGCAGATCCTGGCTGTCGAGCTGGTCAACTCCCTCGATGAACTCGGCGATGACAGCGAGAAAGCCGTCCACCTGGCCGCTGGGGGCTTTCGCGATATGACGAGAATCGCCTCTAGTCCCTTCGCTATCTGGAAGGATATTCTCTCCAGTAATACAGCGGAGATTCGCGGTCTCCTGGAAAAATTCAACCAGCGGCTCTCAGAGAGAATCGGGGACTTTGATATCGAAGACCTTGAGCAGAGCTTCGAAAAAGCTCGCAAGACACGCTCGGCTCTTCCCCGGGACACCAAGGGCTTCCTCACACGGCTCTGGGACCTCAGGGTGGTCGTTGAAGACCGCCCCGGGATGATCGCCGACATATCCGGACACCTCTACAGCAAGGGCCTCAACATCAAGGACATGAGCGTCGTCAAGGTTCGTGAAGGAGAGACCGGGAGTGTCCGCATAGCCTTTGGCACGCGAGAGCAGGCCCTGCAGGCCCTTGAAGAGCTCGAAGCGGCAGGCTACCAGGCCCGGCTGCGCGAGTGAGGCCGGCTGCAGACCACCAGCAGCTCATCGATGGCGATATTCGAATCCCCCTGGCCGGAGTGCATCGTCGGCCGCTTCAGGATCTCGACCCCCTCGAAGAAATCTTCACACAGCCGCCTCAACCTCTCGAGCGGCTCGCTCGAATCCTGGCGGACAAACTCCTTCAGCAGCAGACCGGTTGGTGATGAATAGCTGATCACCAGCTTGGCTCCACTGGCGGCAACAGCCCGCAAGACCATCCGGAATTCACCCTCTACCTTCGCCGGGCTGCAGAAGTCCGAACGGAAGCGGTGGGCGAGCACCGGGTAGCGGCCCCGCAGGATCTTGCCGTTACGGCCCCGCTTCAGCTCGGGATAGTCATAGCGCGTGATCACCTCAAGCACATGGTAGAACCTCGAGTAATTGTCAGCCGTATAGGGCGGATCGAGATAAACCAGCCCGGGACCTTCGGGAAGCTGAAAGACACCATCCTCATCGAGAAGCTCGCGATAATCCGAGTTGAAGACCTGGTTTCCCTCGGTAAATACCGTCTCTCGAACGGTCTGGGCGATCGCGGCGCTGTACTCCAACAGCGACTCCCGGATGTCCGTCAGGCGGCGCTTGGCCATGGCCTGCAGCTCGCTATCCTTGGAGAGATGGCGGGGCTGGGCGAAGTGGCTGGTGCCCGAAGTGGAAACGGAGGCCGCATGCAGCAGGGCACTCAGGTAGTGGGTCTGTTTGAGCTCACGCCAGGGGTCCCCTTCATCGACAGCGTCGATAGCCGCCCTGATCGAATCAAGCTGCAGAGATTGGTGAAGGCCAAAGTATACATTTGAGTAGTAGGTGGCCGCGAGACAAGCCGGGTTTCCCGCTGCAGCCTTCCTGTCCCTCAGCAGGGGCAGGGCGCTTCGAAAAGGCTCGGCGACACTCGCCTCAGCGACTCCCGGATAGAGCGCCGCGGACGCATGGAGATACTCCCTGTAGCCTGCCGCCCAGGCTTCATCTGCCCGCCCGCTTTCATAGGCGTCCAGAAAGCCGGCCTCCTCTTCGAGAGCGGCCCCGTAATACCCCGCCAGCCGGGCATAGTTCTCCTCGTAGACCCTCAAGAGATCGGCCTCGGGATCGAGCGCTGAAAGAAAATCATCCCGCGTCCCGGGAGAATGACCGATGAGACTTCGGGCGATCACGGCGGAATAGCTCTGCACATCGTTTGAGATGACCCGGTACATGCCGGCGCACCAGGCGCTGACAACGCCGCTGCCGCTCATAAGATCGACAAAGGTAGCGCCGGGAGGAAGCTCATCGGCCAGCACTCGCTCGAGAAAACCCGGGATCAGACGGGACTTGGCGCCCATATACCAGATCGATCGGTGCAGTCTTGGTGCCGATTTTGTTTCACGCATCATACGCTTCCCTCCTCTTCGGTTATCGGCACCCGAGAGGTTTATCTGAAGGGCACAAAAAGGCCAAAATGGTGACTGCTTTGCAGCTTCCTATGGGCTAACCTGCCCCCACGAGGCATGGAAATATGACAGAAAATCAACCCTCCACACGTCATGACTGGACCTTGGAAGAAGCCCGGGAGCTCTACGAACAGGCCGTCCCTGAGCTTCTTTTCCAGGCCCAGACGATCCATCGCGCATTTCACAACCCCTGCGAAGTCCAGATCTGCAGTCTCCTGAGCATCAAGACAGGCGGCTGCGCGGAAGATTGCGCCTATTGCCCTCAGAGCGCCCACCACGAGGCCGCGGTCGAGCGTGAACCTCTCCTGGCGGTAGACCAGGTCCTCAGCGCGGCAAAGAAAGCGCATGCCAACGGAGCAAGCCGCTTCTGCATGGGCGCCGCATGGCGGGAGGTCGCCGATGGTGAAGACTTCGACAAGGTTCTCGAGATGGTCACCGGCGTACGGGAACTCGGCATGGAGGCCTGCTGCACATTGGGGATGGTCACCCCGGAACAGGCAGAGCGGCTCGCTGAGGCCGGCCTGAGCGCCTACAACCACAACCTCGACACGGGGCCGGAATACTACGATAAGATCATCACCACCAGGACCTACCAGGACAGGCTCGACACGATCAAGAATGTTCGCAGCGCAGGCATCACCGTCTGCTCTGGAGGAATCATCGGCATGGGCGAGAGCATCTCCGACCGGCTGGAGATGCTCTGCGTACTCTCGGAGCTCGACCCCCATCCCGAGAGCGTACCGATCAACGCGCTCATGGCGATCGAGGGCACCCCGCTGGAAAAACAGGAGCCCATCGAAGCCCTTGAGATGGTCCGCACTGTCGCCTGCGCGCGCATCATGATGCCGGGCTCTATGGTCCGCCTCAGCGCCGGACGAATTGACCTGTCGACCGAGGCCCAGGCGCTCTGCTTCCTCGCCGGAGCCAACTCCATCTTCGCGGGAGAAACGCTTCTGACCGCGGCCAACCCAAGCGAGAATGAAGATGAGAAACTTCTCGAAAGCCTTGGGATGCGTCCGCGCAAGGACTCCGCCGCGCCCGTCGCCGGCGAGTCATGAGCGACCTCGAAAAATCCCTTCAAGACGCCCTGGAGAATATTGAAGCGGAGGGGCTGGAAAGAACTCTCCAGCCCGGAGGAGGAATCGATTTCACCTCGAATGACTACCTTGGATTCTCAACCGCTGAACGATTCAGGGAGAGAATCCGCGCGGGACTGGATGAAGACAACCTGTCCGCCCCTGCCTCACGGCTGCTGCGCGGAACTCACCCTGCCCATCTCGAGCTCGAGAAAAAGCTAGCCGAGTTCAAGGGCGCCGAGGCGGCCCTCATCTTTCCAACCGGCTACCAGGCCAACCTTGGCCTGCTGACCTCGCTGCTGGGCCCCCAGGACAGGGTCCTCTCCGATGAGCTCAACCACGCCAGCATCATCGACGGCCTGCGCCTCAGCGGAGCCCGGAAACACATCTTTCCCCATCTGGACATTGACGACATAGAGCAGGAATTAGCCCGTCCACACCCTGGCGGCAGAACTTTCATCGTGACCGAGAGCTACTTCAGCATGGATGGAGATATCGCGCCCCTGGAGCGCTACGCGGCCCTGGCCGAAGAATATTCCGCCTCGCTCCTGGTCGACGACGCTCATGCCACCGGCCTTTTCGGATCCAAACGCGGCTCCGGGCTCGCGGAAGAATACGGCATCGAGGGGCGCTGCACCGCCATCGTCTCGACCTTCGGCAAGGCCCTCGGCGGCTTCGGCGCGTTTGTCGCCGGCTCAGACACCCTGGTAAAGTGGCTCGTCAACCGCTCAAGACCTTTCATCTTCACCACCGCGACACCACCCCTGCTGCTGGCAATGATGGCGGCGGGGCTCGAGCTCTGCGCCGACCCTGAACCCCGTGCCCGGGTTCACTCGCTGGCCCGGAGACTGCGGGATGCCCTCGCCGCCGGGGGGCTGGACTGCTCAGGCAGCAGCGGCCCCATCGTGCCGGTGCTCGTAGGCGGCAATGAGGATGCGCTGGAGGCCGCCGACCGGCTCCAGCAGGCCGGACTCGATGTCCGCGCCGTACGCCCCCCGACCGTCGCGCCAGGAAGCTCACGATTGAGGATTTCCGTACATGCGAACCATAGCGAAGGCGACATCGACCGGCTGGCCTCGGCGCTGCTCGAGCTCCTCGCCTGGAAGGAGACGATATGAGCCTGGTTGTCGTCGGGACGGATACCGAGGTTGGGAAGACGGTTGTCAGCGCTGTTGTGCTGGCCCGCTACGCCCGGCGCCGCAGGTTGGCATACTGGAAACCCCTGGCCACCGGCGCCGATGGCGACACCGACACCGGGCTCGTCCGCAAATGGGTCGGGCACCGGGTCGAGGTACTCGAGGAGGCCTACCTTTATGATCCTCCCGTCTCACCTCATCTCGCGGCGCGCCTGGCATCCAGGCCGATCGACCCCGAGCTGGTCCTTGGAAAGCTTGTGCAGCATGCCCTCGATGATCCCCGCCGCAACCTGGTAGTCGAGGGTATCGGAGGCCTCCACGTGCCAATCACGGACCAGGGCTACCTCCTCTCCCACCTGCTCCAGGACATGCGCCTGCCCTGCCTGCTGGTTGCAAGAAGCGGGCTGGGAACGATCAACCACACCCTGTTGAGTCTTGAGGCGCTCCGCAAGCGGGAGCTGGAGCTCGCGGGGGTCGTCATGGTCGGTCCCAGGGACAAGGAGAACAAGGCCGCCATCGAGAAATATGGAGACGTCAAGGTAACCGCTGAGCTCGAGTGGCTGCCTCGGCTCGGCCGAGCCTCGATCGAAAAGGCCGCCCGGAAATTTGATGCGCGGGGACGGCTCAAACGCTACTTCGAGGCGTGAGAAAGTGCGTCTTCGAGGTGTCTCTTCTCGAAATCTTGATGAAAAAAACAGGCGTGTGCAGGTATCCTCCGGTCCATGACAGATTGGAAAGAAGCCGACCGGGCTCACGCCTGGCATCCCTATACCCAGATGCTCACCGCCCCGCCGCCGCTTGGAATCGAGCGTGCTGAGGGTGTCTATCTCCACACCTCCGAGGGGAAACGGATCCTCGATGGAATCTCCTCCTGGTGGGTAAACTCGCTCGGACACTCCAACCCGCGGCTCAACCGGGCCCTGGCCCGCCAGGCGGAAAAGCTCCAGCAGGTCATCTTCGCCGGGGCGACCCATCCGGGAGCGGCGGAGCTGGCCGCCAGGCTCGCGGCCATCACCCCCGGCGGGCTCGACCACTGCTTCTATTCCGACGATGGCTCGACCGCCGTCGAGGTCGCCCTGAAAATGGCCGCCCAATACTGGAGAAACCAGGGGCAGGAAGACCGGACCCTCTTCGTCTCGATGACCAACTCCTACCATGGCGACACCTTCGGAACCATGGCGATTGGAGGCTCCCCGGTATTCCACACCAACTTCTCACCCTTCTTCTTCCCGACACGTCGCTTCAACTGCGTCCGAAAGGACTCCCGCGATACCTCCCCCGCCGCCAGCCTCGAGGCTGACGGAGATGGAAGCCTCGAGGAGATACTCCAGCGCGAAGGAGATAAGGTCGCGGCCGTCATCATCGAACCGAAACTGCAGGGGGCTGGGGGAATGATCGTGTGGCCTTCGGCCAGCCTGGTCGAGATTCGGGAGCTCTGCGATCGTCACGGGACACTCCTGATTGCCGACGAGGTCTTCACCGGCTTCGGCCGTACCGGGCCTCTCTTCGCCTGCGAACACGGACCGATCGTCCCCGACATCATCTGCCTCTCAAAGGCGCTCACCGCCGGCTACATGCCGCTGGCCGCTACGCTCTCGACCGACGAGATCTACGATTCGTTCCTCAGCGAGGACAGGGGCAAGACCTTCTTTCACGGTCACTCCTATACGGCCAACGCGCTGGCCTGCGCCATCGCCCTGGAGAACCTCGACATCTTCGAAGAAGAGAAAATCCTCCCGCGGATCGCCGAGATCGAGGAGCTATTCAGCCAGCGGCTGCGGAAGCTTGAAGGCCTCCCCCCTGTCAGCAATACGCGCTGCATCGGCACTCTTGCCGCCCTCGATGTAGAACCGGAGAACGCTGGAGGCGGCGGCTACCTTGACTCCATCGGGCCGAGACTCGCCACCGAGTTCCTCAAGAGGGACATTCTCCTCAGACCGCTGGGTAACGTCCTCTATTTCCTGCCGCCCTACATCATCACCGATGAGGAAATCCACCGGGTCTTCGATGAGATGGAAGACATCCTGGGCAACCTTTAGAAAAAGACCCGGGTCTCAGGGCCGAGTCTCTTCCTCTCGCTCGGCTGCGGTTGCCGCCGCGGCCGAGGAAGACTCCTTGCCGGCGGCGATCGGCGACTGCCTGTCGAGCGCGTAATTCGGATTCTGCGATGTATAGAGGCGATGATACCTGCCTTCGCGCTTGAGCAATTCCTCATGGGAGCCCGTTTCCATGATGCGGCCATTGTCCAGGACAACAATCTTGTCAGCACCCGTGACCGTCGAGAGACGGTGAGCGATAACGAAGGTGGTCCGGCGCTGCATGAGGTTGTTGATGCCCGCCTGCACCTCCTTCTCCGACTCGCTGTCGAGAGCCGAGGTCGCCTCATCGAGAATGAGTATCGGCGCGTCCTTCAACATAGCCCGGGCAATCGTGAGGCGCTGGCGCTGACCTCCTGAAAGCTTCATTCCGCGATCGCCGATCTCGGTCTCGTAACCATCCTCCTGCAGCATGATGAACTCGTGCGCGTTCGCCACCTTCGCCGCCTGCATCACCTCCCCGTCGGTAGCCGAATCACGGCCGTAGCGGATGTTCTCCATGATGGAAGTATTGAAGAGGAACGGCTCCTGGGAAACGATGGCGATATTCTCAAGGTAGGACGCATGCTGGAAGTTGCGAATGTCGACCTCATCGACGATGATCCCGCCCTCGGTCGGATCGTAAAAGCGGGCGACGAGATCGACAAAGGTCGTCTTGCCGCTGCCGCTTGGGCCAACGAGGGCGACGACCTCCCCCTCCGTGACCTCGAGGTCGATGTCCTTGAGCGCGGCCGAGAGGTGGCCCGCGGATTCCGGTTCCGCGGAGGCCGAGCGGTAGGTAAAACCAACGCCGGAGAAGTTGATCTTTTCAAAGCGCTCCGGAAAAGCGACCGCGTCACTCACATCTCGAATCTCAGGCGTCTCGTTAAGGACCTCGAGGACGCGCTCGACCCCGGGGCGGGCCTCGGTAACGGCGTTCCAGGACTGGGACATCTTCTTAACCGGCTGGAAAAGCATGATGAGAGCCATGCAGAATCCGCAGAAATCTCCGATCGTGAGGGTCCCGCTGGTGATGAGGAAGCTCCCTCCAATCAGCAGCCCGGCAAGCGCGAGGTTGAAAAGCAGCTCCTGCACCGTGCGTCCAACCACCCGGGCCTTCTTGCTCTTGAGGAACGAGCTCTTGAACTCACGATTCTTCTCTCCAAATTCAGCCAGCTCACGCTCCTCCATGCCGAAGGCCTTGACGATCCTGATGCCGCCGAAGAGCTGCTGAAGAGCATCTGTGATCAGGCCAAGCTTCTTCTGCCTCTTGCGGCTGTGACGCAGAACCTTGCGGCTCGCCCTCATGACGGGATAGATGATAAAGAAATATGCCGGGATCGTGCACCAGAAGAGCAGACTGTTGGCAAGGTAGGCTGTCGCCATATAGGACACCACCAGGAAGGGCTGCTGGAGCATGGCCGTAAAGATTCCCAGTAGAGATTGCTGAACAATCGAGACATCGTTGGTCACACGCGACAGCAGATCTCCGGAGCGCCTGTTGTGAAAGAACGAAACTGACTGGCCGGCCAGGTGCCGAAAGAGCGCCTTGCGGGTATCGACAAGCATATGAACGACCATCCGCTGGGCAATCATCTCCTTGAGATAATAAAAAGCCGCCGCGCAGAGACCTATTGAACAGATCATCGCGCCGAGAAAAACCAGCAGGTTATCGTCTGTTCGTTCCACCTGCGGCAGGCCCCAATCCCACAGCATGATGAGATACTTGGCGAATTGTCCCTTGCTTCCATCCTCCACCGTCGGCAGACCATCCACCACGATCGAGATGAAACCCAGCCGCAGCGCCGTGATCGCGCTGTAGAACAGGGTAAATATCGACATGAAGGCCAGCAGATACCAATAGCGGCCCATCAGGCTCAGGTAGAAAGACAGAACGCTCTTGATGGAAAAAGGTATCTGCCTCTCACGCCGGAAGAATCTGGAAAGAAGTGATCTTTTCTTCATCGGTACCTGATTGTAACAGGAAGCTGCAATGGCCCTAATTCCTTATAGAAGAGGCAAATAAAAGCCCCTCACCGTCTTATCCTGCCGTCCTGCCGCCTGAATACCAGGCCGAGTAAAAATCCCTGTATTCGCCGGTGGCAACCGAATCAAGCCATCCTGCGTTGTCCATATACCATTGAATCGTGTCTTCAAGGCCCTGCTCAAACTTCACCCCGGCCTGCCAGCCGAGCTCGGCCTGGATCTTTGAGGAATTCATCGCATAGCGCCGGTCATGACCCGGCCGATCATCAATATGGCTGATGAGGCTCTCCGGCTTACCGAGCAGCCGGAGCACCGAACGGACCACTTCGAGATTCGTCCTCTCATTGCCGCCGCCTATATTATAGACCTCACCCGGCCGGCCGCCCCTCAGCACAGCAAGAAGAGCGCTTGAATGATCACTCACATGAATCCAGTCACGAACCTGGAGACCATCTCCGTAAACCGGCAGGGGCTTATCATTCATGGCGTTACGGATCATCAGAGGAATGAGCTTCTCCGGAAACTGGCAGGGACCGTAGTTGTTCGAACACCGGGTGATGAGAACTTCCATTCCGAAGGTGCGGCCGAAGGCCTCGACGAAATGATCCGCGGCGGCCTTCGAGGCGCTATAGGGTGAGCTGGGAACAAGGGGGCTCTCCTCGCTGAAGCTTCCATCGGAGTCCAGTGACCCGTAGACCTCGTCGGTAGAGACCTGGACAAATCGCTCGACGCCCGCCTCGCGCGCGGCCTCAAGAAGAACTACCGTGCCGAGAACATTCGTCTCGGCGAAACCCCGCGGACCGAGAATCGAACGGTCAACGTGACTCTCGGCGGCGAGATGGATGATCTCGGAGATGTTGCCCGAGCCAAGCACCGCCGTGACGGCTTCGCGGTCACAGATATCTCCCCGGACAAAATCATGCCGTGGATCCTCGAGACAATTCCTGAGATTATCGAGGTTTCCCGCGTAGGTAAGGAGGTCGTAGGTAAGCACCCTGGTGTCCGGCTCCTCAGCGAGGATCAGCCGAACCAGATTACTACCGATAAAACCTGCCCCTCCAGTAACAAGGACCGTCTTCATACGAGCTGCTCCGGAAAATATGGCTCACTCTCACATTATCGACCCAATCCGGCATCTGATTGAGTAATTGGAGAATATTCGCAATCCCTTCTATCCCCCGAAAACCGCTGGATAGGCGACTTCTTGTTTGACGGCCGGTTTCCAGAAACTATTCGAAAAGCCCCGGCAGGAAATAAAGCGCCCCGCTTGCGCCAGAATCGCTTCTAGGTAAAATCAGGGAACCCGCAAATTATGATGCGATGACCGATAGGACGAGAAGCCGGATGCTTCTCCTCACACCATGACCAATACCCGTAAGAAAAAACTCCCGCTCCAGCTCGGCTACAGCACAAATGTCCATCCGGGCGAAGACATGAAGGCGGTCTACCGCTCTCTGGAAGAATACACCATCCCAATTCGCAAGCGCGTCTTCGGATCCGAACCCTGCGGCCTTGAGCTGCGGTTGGGAATCGGTTCGGCAAAGGATCTCGCGAGCCGGAAGGCGCGGCTGGAATTTCGAGATTACCTGGAGGAATCCGGCCTTGTTCTCTTCTCGGTAAACGCCTATCCCCTCAGCGATTTTCATGCGCGAAGAGTCAAGGAGACCGTCTACCAGCCATCCTGGGGAAGCCCGCAGCGGGCCAGCTGGACATCGAAGATCGGCCGCATCGTTGACGAGATCGCTCCGAAGGGAATCAAGGTGTCGATCAGCACTCTCGGGGGATGTTTCCGGGGGCACGGCCACACACCGGCCGTCTTCAGAAAGCTTGCCGCCAACTACCTCAGCACCCTGGAGGCCTTCCTCGATATCGAAGCTGCGACCGGCAGGTCCATGGTGCTGGCCGTTGAGCCGGAGCCGGAGACAACGTTCGAAACGGCCGCAGATGTCATCTCCTTCTTCGAAGAATACCTCTGCCCGCTCGCTCTGCGGCGCTGGAAGAAGAGAGGAAAGAAGAGCCGAATCGAGGCCGATCTCAGGAGAGTCTTTACCGTCAATATCGACACCTGCCATCTCTCGGTTCTATTCGAAGACCAGGTCTCGAACCTCCGCCAGTTGCAGAAGGCGGGCCTTGAGCTTGGCAAGGTCCACGTAACCAACGCGGTCGCTCTCAAAAACCCCTACCGCTCACCGGAAGCCTTCAAGGACCTCCGGGGAATGGACGAACCAAAATACTTCCACCAGTTCTGCGGCGCCGACAAATCCGGGCAGGCCATGTGGAGAGGCACCGATCTCGGCCAGTTGCCGAGGCGGCTCATCAGGGGAACACACCCTGACGTTGCCGAGCTGCGCTCCCATTTCCACGTACCGCTCTATCTCAAACGGTACCGGCGCCTGTACACGACCCGCGATGATACCGAGCTGGCACTGCGGGAGGTGATCAAAAAACGCACCTGCTCCCATCTCGTCTTCGAAACCTACACCTGGCCCATTCTCGCCGGCGGGAAAAAGCGAAGAGAAAAGCTGATCAACGGCATCTCGCGGGAATACCGCTGGCTGCTGGGCTGTCTTGAGAAGCTGGGAGCCAGCTGAGCTTTTCCTGTCAGCGGCTGGGGGTCTGGACCAGCCGATGCGGACGCCAGAGACCCGCCCGGAGGATCTCGTCCCCCAGGTTCTTGTAGAGCCCTCCAGGAGAAGAGAAAAAATCCTCCAGCTCGCCCACGGGGCTGTCGGACCCAAGCTCCTTGAACAGGCTCTCCAGCAGGGACCGCTGGTCGTAATGCGCGAGCTGAGCGGGCGCTCCATCTAGACAGAGCACCCCGCTCTTCGCAAGATACGCCAGGGGCGAGCCTTCAAGCTCGAGACCGTTCCAGCCAAGCCGAAGGCCCTCGATGCGGCAGAGCTCGTACCGTCCTCCCTCGCTGGCATTCACCCGGGTGAGCTGCGGCTCGGTGAAATAGGCGAGATGGCAGCGGGATGAAACCCCCACATCATCGAGCGTTGCCGGGATGACACCGTAGCTCGAGGCGTGGGCCGCGAAAACAGGCGCCGCCCCTTCCAGCTCGACAAGGAGAAAGGGGACACACAGATCCCCGGGGAGATCGGCCAGCTTCGCCCGGACCTGGGCCGGGCATGCGTTCGAGCCGCTGCAGAGAACCGCCTGGCGCTCGCCAAGCGCCCTGTGCCCGCGCGCGGAGAGCTCCTGCTCCAGCCCGCCAGGGTCCAGGTCTTTCCCCAGGAGCTCGATCGTGTCACCAAGGTGGAGAAATGATTCCGCCGGGCTCAATCCGGGATAGACGCTCGGCTGGTAAAGGGGTGCCGGCTCAAACCGGTCTACTGGTATCATGGCTGTCATATTCTTAAAGGCTTTTACCACGGCATCCAGACCATCATGAAAAAGATCCTCGTTATCGGCGCCCACCCGGATGATTGCGACATCTATGCCGGAGGCTGCGCAGCGCTCTGGAGCGACCGCGGTGACCAGGTCTCCTTCATCTCAATGACCAATGGCAACGCCGGACACCACCGGGAGCCTCCGGACAAGCTTGAGAAGCGCCGACGCGAAGAGGCCGAGCGAGCGGCGGACGTGCTCAAGGTGAGCTACGAAATCCTGGATCATGATGACGGCTGCCTGGTTCCGAGCCTAGAGAACCGCCTGGACCTCATCCGCAGGGTGCGGAAGTTCGCCCCCGACCTGATCCTCACCCACAGGCCAAACGACTACCACCCAGACCACCGCTACACCTCAACCCTGGTGCAGGATGCCGCGTATATGGTAACCGTTCCCCTCGTCTGCCCCGAGGTTCCCCATCTTGAAAGCAACCCGGTGATCGCCTACCTCTTCGATGAATTTACCCGGCCCGCGCCCTTCCGCGCTGACGTGACAGTAGATATTGACTCGGTAGCCAAACGTAAATGGCGCGCGCTCGACTGTCACGAATCTCAATTCTACGAATGGCTTGCCTACAATATGAGGCCTGGAACAGACAACGTCCCCACCAGGGCCGATGAGCGTCTTCTATGGCTGCAGAACACCTGGAGTGAGTTCCTCGAGCGACCGGCCGAATCCTGCCGCCAGCGGCTGATCGAGACCTATGGAAGCGCGCACGGAGCGGAGGTCACCTTCGCCGAAGCCTTTGAGCTCTCCGAATTCGGCAGCCAGCCCGGTGAGGAAGAGCTCCGCACCCTATTTCCCAGGCAGAACCCGGGGGAAGACTGAAAGTCTCTCTCTCAGTTCTCTATCGGGGAGATGCGTGAGGTGTCAATCGAGCTCTCGAAGCGCTCTTTGTTCAGTCCGTATTTCTTCAGATAGTTGGAGAGCTGGGGACGATGGATTCCCAGCTCCCGCGCGGCATGGGTGATGTTGCCGTTGGTCTTACGCAGGGTGCTCTCGATAATCTGGCGCTCCAGGATTTTCTTGGCCTCCTTGAGCTTTACATCCTTGGCGAGGATCTGGCGAAGATCCGTGAGCGTCTTGTGATCGCACTCTTCGGGAAGCAGCTTGCGGCGCAGATCAAAATAAATATCCGAACCCAGCTGGTAGCGGCGCTCGACCGGTAGCGCCTCGTAGGGAACATCCTCGCCGAGCAGGTCCTGCAGTCTCTCCTGTACCCTGATGGTGTATTGCTCCGCGATACCCAGGTCTGTATCCCGAAAGAGCAGGTAGAGAACCGGGTTACCCCAGCAAACGATCGCTCCGCTGGCGACCGAGGCAATCTCTTTTGCCAGCTTGTCCCCGAGACCGCTCTGGGTCTCCCCCACGGAATCTTCAAGCACGGGAAGATAGAAGCCCGCCAGGCAGAAGGACTTGTCATGCAGATTGAAGAGCCTGTATTCATCGCGGAGACGGTCAAGGAAGTAGCTGGGCGTATAAAACCCCGTGACCGGCTCACGGATCGCCACATCAAGCTGGCGGCGGTTCTGAAGAACGACAGCGACCTGGAGAGCGTAGGCCTCCAGCAGCACCTGGTGCCTGGGAGTAAAAGAACCCAGAGAGTTCAGCCGGTCGAGATAGATGCTGCCAAGGACCCTGTCCTCCGTCTTCAGGGGGATCACGAGAACGGAGCGGTCCCGCAGGACCTTGAGGGGCCTCATCTTGCCGTGACCTTCCTCTTCACCGCCGCTGCTGTAAGACCCGCGGCCGCGGCGAATGGTCTCTTCGGCAAGCTGGCTCGCCGAGGAGGCCTCTGGATGTGCGGCAAAGTCATCTCCAAAGCCTTCTGAAGCTACGGTCGCGTATTGACGCTCATTAACCACCATGATGAGGCCGCGCTCGGCCCCGGTCAGCTCCAGGGCCTCGTCAAGACAGGCCTGGTGGAAGTCCAGCTGGTTCATCCTGCTATTGATCGAGAGTACGCTTTCCAGCAAGCCCTTGTAATCATCGGAGCCCACCGGACGCTCCCTGAGATCTCCGTGGGATGCCGTCCGGTCACGGCCCTCGAGGGTCGGCCCCTTCGCCTCAGATTCCTTCTGAAAGCGGAGAAAATCCTCCACGAAGATCTTGCGCCGGGGATCATCGGAGAACCTGGAGCGCAGCTCCTCGGGCATCTGCTCAGTGATCCGCTTAATGATCGCATCCGCCTTACCGTAATAGGTTGCGGCCTCGGAAAACTCACGGTCTGTGTGATGGACCTTTG
This sequence comes from Planctomycetes bacterium UBA1662, assembly GCA_002320775.1. Classification (GTDB taxonomy): domain Bacteria; phylum Planctomycetota; class UBA8108; order UBA8108; family UBA8108; genus UBA8108. The sequence continues at coordinate 49,218 of DCKY01000187.1, read as the reverse complement.
CCAGCGCGTAGTAAAGGTCGAAGAGAACCCTGATATCGCTCAGCCTCTGACTCAGCTCGATCGCCTTGCCGAGCTGCTCGCGAACCTTCTCGGGATTTCCACCCTTGAGGTGCCTGTGAACGTTCCCCTTAACCGTCAGGACTCGCACCTGAACATCGAGAGCCCTTACATCCTCGGCTATCACCTGGGCCCTGGAGGCGAGCTTGAGAGCCTCGGCGTAATATTCACGGGCGAGTTTCGCCTCGGCCAGGTCAAGCAGAGCGCAGGCCTGGCGAATTCTATGACCGAGCTTCCCATAGAAATCAGCCGCCTGCTTGAGGCTCTTCTCCGCGAGATTCCAGTCGAGCTGGTAAGCCTTGATGTTTCCATCCAGCATCAGCGCATCGGCCTCGTACGATTTCAGCTGAAACTCGGAGGCGAGGATCAGGACCTGCTTGCAGAATTTATCCGCCTGCTTCAGATCGCCGATCTCAAAGTAGACACGTCCCATCCGCACGAAGGCATCCGCGAGGCCCCCGGTCTCATCGGCCTCGATCTCCTTGACCTTCTTGCTGTTCTCAACCTCTTTGCTGAAATAATCGATAGCAACCTGGTAATTTCCCAGGCGGAAACAAAGATCCCCCAGGGTTCCCAGCGTCGGGTTGAGTCCCTCGAAATCACCCGTTCGAAGCTTGAGGTTCAGGCTGCGGCTGAGATTGTCGATCGTCTTGTGGTAGTCACCATCACGGCGGTAGACCAGCCCCAATTGGTCATACGATTTGCAGAGACCGGCGACATCCTGCTGCCGCTGACGCATCTCGAGGGCCTTGTAGAGGTACCGCGCGGCACGGAAGTGATTTCCCCTCTCGAGATAAACCCTTCCCAGGTCATCCAGGATGTTCACCGTGAGGGAGTAATTCTGGAGATCTTCAGCAACAGCGAGACCCCTCTGGAAATTATCGAGGGAGTGGGCGTAATCACCCTTGCGGTAAAAGGCGAGGGCGACATAACGATAGAACATACCCAGCTCGACGCAGCCAGGAATCTTCTGCGCCTGCTCCGCGCCCTTGAGCCCGTAATTGATGGTCCGCTTCCAGTCCTGCCGCAGCATCCTGCAGCGGGTCACCTCAAGCTGGACCCTGATCGACTCGATACTCTGCTCCTCGGTTACGATCTTCTGCGCCCTGGCCAGGACCTTGAGCGCCCTGCCTGGATCAGCGGCGGCAACCACCTGGGCCTCCAGAAGGTAGAGATTAATCCGGACGGCAGGCTCCAGGCTGCCCGCCTCCTCCTGGTTGATTCTCGTGAGCGATTCAAGAGCGCCATCGTGTTCACGAAGGGTGGCCTGGACCCTGGCCAGGTGCCCGAGAACCGTCAGGCGCTCCGGCAGCTCTTCCTCCGCCGTGAGAAGGGAGACCATCTCGGTATAGAGGTCTCTCGCCTTCTGAAGCGCGAAGGTCCGCTCAAAGCGATTCCCAGCCGCGAGACCGAATTCCATCGCCGAGGATGACTCCTTGCCCCGGCTGAGATGATGATAGACCTCGTAGACCTCCTCGCCTGTAGAGATGGTCTCACCGTTTCCCTCGCCGAGACGCCTCCTGTATTCCTCACCAATTCGTTGATGAATGAGCGTCCTGACCTCGGGCTCAATCGTCGCCTCCACGACCTGGGTGTAATCCCAAAGCCTGAAATAATACTTTCCCGGGCTCGCGAGGGCTGTGATTCCACGCTGCTCGAGAGTTCTCAGGATCGCCTCGACCTTCTCGGTTCCCTCGGCGTTTGAAAAGCGGCCGAGCTTGCCGGTCGCCGCGGCCATCTCTTCGGCGTCACCGGAGGCGGTCTCCTGCAATGCAAGGACATGACCCACCAGGTCACTCCTCACGGGCCGACGGGCCAGGGCCAGGACCTGCAGAACCCGGGCCTCATTGGACAAACGCCCTTGTTCGCCCGAAGAGAAATAATCTTCAAGGCGGCGCACCAGGATACGATGACGCGCGGGAGCATCTTCTAATAATTCGAGACCGCCCGCGCCGGTAGCGCTGTCAACGTATTCCCTGAAGCTCTCACTGCTCCAGCAGGCGAGGTTCGACTTGCCCAGGAAAACTCCCCGGAACAGCTCCTGCTGAAAGCTCGGAAACCCTTCGGATAATTCAAACACCGCATCCGCCGCGTCGGCTGTGATCTCCAGCCCCTCACCTCCCACCTGGACTCCCTCGATTGACTTCTCGAGAAAATACCGCGCCTCCTGCCGATGCAGAGGCCGAAGCTCACCGTGAAAGCTGAAGTCCTCCCGCCCGAGGCTTTCGATGGCGCGGTCGCTCTCTCCGCCTGAGTCTTCATCAACTGAGCGATAGTTCGCAAGCAGCATCAACCGGGAAGGCCAGGTCTCAGGGGGGCTCTCTTCGTCGCCCGCAACTGCTTCGGCTTTTTCCAGTTGGCCTGTCTCGGCAGCGGCAAGATCTGTGTGAACCGAGAGTCTCTCCCAATCTTCGGTTACCTGCTCCGCATCGACTCCTTCCGCCGAAGAATGCTCCGCCGACAGGGCCTCGTTTCTCAGCTGAAGATTGCGCCCGATATACCTGAGCAGCTCGACCGTCGCTCTGTCAGCCCAATGCAGGTCGTGAACCAGGATCAGCAGGGGCTTGTGGACCGAAACCTCGAGGAGGAATTGGGTGATGCCATCAAAAATCCGAACCTTCTCGTCCTCCCAATTCTCTGAATTGAGCAAGCTATTCTCGGCGGAAGCCCCGACATCGCCGAAAGCTTCGGGAATCAGACTTTCGAGCGCATGGCGGTAGCGGTTGATCAGCGACGAGCCGACTCGTTGATTCGCCTGGCCGAGACCCGACTTGTCGTCAAGGTCGCGCATGATCCGTCGAATCGTATGGAGGAAGGGCTTGAGCGGGATCCCCTCGACCTCGTAATTGTGTGTTTCGTAAACCGAAACTTCTTTTTCCTGGGCACGCTCGCGCAGGTGGCGAAAGATTCGCGTCTTCCCTATGCCATCCGCCCCGCGGCAGAGCATGACATAAGGAGTGGCCACAACCGGCCGCTTCTCAACAGACGAAACATCCTCGGAAGATGCGTCCGGAGCGGCCTCCGAACTCTTTTCGACGGCCTCAACCTCTTCAGTCGACTCGGCCTTCCCAGGCCTCCAGCGCATGCGATCGATGGCCTTGAGCTTCTCGTCAGTAAAGCACTGAGCGAAAAACACCTTCTCGAAAAAAGCTTCGAGCGTGGCCTTTTCAGCTTCGCGAAACTGGAAACTAGAAGGAAATGGAAATGGGCCTGTTGCTTCGTGCCCGGTTCCTGACTTTATCACTTGTTTGTCTTCCTGATTCTTTTCTGAAACCAAGATAGTAATTGGGCATTGAGTATCATGTCAAAATTAATCAGTCGGACTCTCTATCTTGTTCTACAGAAATGATTTGCGATCCTGCCTTTTTCCCTTCTAAAGGCAGCATATCAGCCAGAGTAAAAGACTCGAAGGTGTCCTCCCAGGAAACGTTTGCCGAGGCGATAAGCCGGTTGATGCCTGGCCGGTCACGATCACTCCCAGCCGACGATTCGACCGTGTTCTTCTCTCCGGGAAACTCAGCTTTTCGCAATCCCGCCATGACCTGCTTGAGCCGTATATGGGACGGATCCCGCGCCAGGGCATAGCCGCCGTCGCCCGATCCATCCCCTAATAATACATTCTGCTGAAGCAGGACAGACGCGGCCTCTGCGAGACCTTCGCTGTCCTCGAGGCCGAGGTCAGTAGCCACCGCCTCCAGAGATGGGACCTTGCCGCCGGAGCTGAAGGCGGCCCCGACCCTGTAGAGAAGCTGCAGGCCTAGCTGCGCGAGGGATCGTTTTCCGCTAGCCAAACGAGTCCGCCTGGCTCGCGATAAGGCGGCAAGATTCTGATGAACAAAGCTGAGCTGCGCGCCGCAGAGAACCACCATCCAGGTAACGTAGAGCCAGATGAGAAAGAGCGGCAGGGCGGCGATCTTATTATAAAACCTCGTGACGTTATTAATCTGGTCGAGGTAGTAGAGAAAGCCGTACTTGGCCAGCTGCCAGAGGATCGCGGCCACGATCCCTCCGACCACGGCGCTGCGGAACCGAACTTTCGTTGCCGGCATAAAGATGTACAGCAGGGTAAAGGCGAGAAAGGCCAGAAAGGCCGCGAAGTATGGTGAATCCTGGAAAAAAGACTTCAGGCTGCCGGTGGGCAACATATCCTCAGCCCAGAGGGATGCTCCAAAAAGCAGAGGGCTCGTCGTCAGGATCACCCAGAAAACCAATAGCCGCTGTAGATAGTTCCTGCGCTTGTCCACCTGCCAGATGTGGTTGAAGACCCTCTCGGCCGCGATGAATATTCCCAGCGAAATGATGACCAGTCCGCAGACAGCGGTGAAATCCATCAGCCAGCTGGCGTCCTCCGGCAATTGGAAGGCATCGCTGCCGATGTCTTCCTTGAGCCAGGCGCTCACTTTTTCTTCCTGCCCCGGCGCCAGCAGCTTCGGTATCTTGAGAATAAACCATTCCTTGATACGCTCCCGCTCCCCCATGAACTTGGTGGCGAAGCTGAAAAACAGCACCGTCATGGGTATGAGCGAGATGATGGAATAGAAGGTCAGGCTGGCCGCCCGCTCGAGACAGAAATCCCTGCGAAATTTCCCCACCAGGAGGTAGACCACCCGTCCAACCTTGACCAAGACACCCTTGGGACCGGTGAGCTCTTCGGGAGGACCGGAAAACAGGACGTCTTTTATGCGGCGCACTAGCTGCATCCACCGGACTCCGCAGAGGGTTGGATTCGCAAGAATTCGACCACGTTTACGGAGCAATAACCCCGCTGGCCCACGGCTGTATCGTATCATCTACCCCCACGGAAACCGTCGGGAAAGAGGCCCTCTCGTGCTCACGGCAACTCCGGCCGCAAAAACGAGGGCAATAAAAAACTCCTCATCGTCCCTACTCGATGAGGAGGTGTTTGGGTCTGAAATAAACGAGGAAAAAGGAGGAACCTACCGAGTGGGGTGTGTAGGGAAGGGTAGGTTGAATCGCTAATATCTAACTAACATTGATTATGAACTAACACCTCGAGCCTGCGCCTGTTCTCCTACAACTGGAGACCAGGAACCGAGCCACCGACCACTCTCACAGGCCCTGACGGTGAAAACCGTCTTCGAGGGATACATCTCTTCTATTCTTCTTCTCTATCTGGGTCCGCATCCACCGCGAACCTCTCTTCGTACGGGCCGTAAGCTCCTCTTAAGTAAAGCCCGCTTCTATCTAAAACCTGACTAGCCCTCTCGGGCAGCGGTTTAATTAGAAGCAAATTAGAAGCCTGTACGCCTTCTGTCAATAAAAAAAGATCCGAGTCATCTCTTATCGGCCCCCTGATGAATTTTCCCCTTCCGAAAATCGAATAAATACCCGCGGAAATCCGTCAGTATTCAATGAGAACTGATATTTCAAAAGATTAGAGATGATGAGAGCCCAACTCCTCCCCGCTACAATCGACGGCACGTTGGTACGCCAGCGCGGACCCTTTGATTCCCCCTCGCATGTTGAGGTGGAGGTCCGCCATGAACTCCGTCGAGGTGGCGCCGTTGTCATCCCGATTCAACCCGCCCTGGATCGCCGGAAAAAGAAATTGAGAGACTCCTCCGACAACGAAGACATTCTCAAGGTGAAAGCCTTCCTTGCCGGCGATGAAGCCGCGTTTGAATTTCTCTTCGAAAAATACCGGCAGCGAGTCTACGGAATCTCTTTCCGTTTTGTACGCAATAGGGAAGACGCCCTCGAGGTTGCGCAGGAAGTTTTTCTCCGTGTCTACCAGGCGCTCGAAAAATTCAAGACCGACTCCAAGTTCTTCACCTGGCTCTATCGGATCACTGTCAACCGCTCGATCGATTTTACACGCAGCCGCAAAAGCCGGCCCCTCCACGGCATGGAAGAGTCCGCCATGGAGGCCCTTGGAAAGCCTACCGCTCGCAGAGCCCCGGCCCAGGCGCCGGTTGAGTATGCCCGGGAACAGGAACTCCGGGAGAACCTGCAGCAAGCCATCTCCTCGCTCTCAGATAAACACCAGGTTGTTTTCGTCCTCCACACATCTGAAGATCTCTCCTACAAAGAAATTGCAGAGGTCGTGGGTTGCAACGTTGGAACCGTAATGTCTCGACTTTTCTACGCCCGGAAGAAACTACAGGAATCGCTCAGCTCCATGGGCTACAGGCCCAGCTGAGCTCTCCCGGAAAAACCAGAAAAACAGAATCCAGGAAGAAACTATGTCGCGTGAAGAATTCACCAGATTGCTGGGCCCCTACCTCGACGGAGAGCTCTCCGAAGAACAGCGAGAAACGGTCGAGAGGTACCTCGCAGGCTCTGAAGAGTACCGGAAGCTGGCGGCCGAGGCGGAAGAGCTCACCCGGCTCGCAAAAAACGACCGGCCGCCCGAGGTCAGCGCGGAGCGCTGGCGAAAGATGCTCTCTGAAATCCGCGAGGGCGGAACGAACCAACCCTTCGCTGTCGTCAGCTCCCGGCCGCGCTGGCTGGCTCCCCTGGCCGGCCTCGCGGCGATCCTCATCATCGGACTCTTCATCCTGAGCGCCGGCCCGAACTCTTCGGAGAAACCGGCCGACCCGCGGAAGGACTATGCGGAAACCACGGATGAGGAGCCGATTCGCATCAAAACCCTCGATGACGATGATGAAGAGAAAGAGCGCAAACCGCTCGATCCCCGATTCGACGAATAGGTCGATCCGCGGACGCTGGTCTTCAGCTGTGCGCTACCGAGCTGAGCGAAAGCCAGACGCAAAAATAGGCGCTGAGAAAAACCAGGCCCCGGGCAAGATTTCTCCCGTGACCGCGGCTGGCACTTTGCGCTACGGAGCTCAGAGCGGCTGGCGAAGCCAGTCGCTCCGTCTTCTGGATATGAAAAAGCTGCGCTATCGACATACTTTCAGGCCCTCTGGATACCCGTCCACCGTGGCCCTCGGTCTATTAAAGAGTAACATCTCCCCGCAAATGCGCTACCGACTTGAAATGGGCTCAATTGCCAGTCAATCTGCGGGTTTTCAGCCGGTTGGAAAGCGTGGATGACCGCTCCTTGGGAGTGGAGCGAGCTATTTGTCTTGCGACCGATAAAAAAAACACTAAAATCTGCCGCATACTTCCTAAGTGCTTTCAGCGTTAAGACTTTCCTGCCTGCAGGGGAAGACTCATTCCAGTCGGGATGGAGATTCCCTGAGACAGATCTTTTCAGGCGGGAAAAAGAGGAGTCCACCGCTGCTTGTAACACAACTGACGGGGGGAAGAACTAAACTAGCATTCCCATCAATGGGAGAGCATGGAGGGTATCAGAAGTGAAGAGTTTTCGTGGTTACTTGATGCGCCGCCTGGCGGCCAGCGTTCCGGTTTTCGTCGTATTAGCTTTCTGCCTCGGCTGCGCAGGCAGCGCGGCTAAAGCCCCCACTCCTTACATTCCTGAAGAGCTGGGGGACTTCCCTGTCCACCCGGAGCTGGAATACAAGAAAGGCTATCGATACGCCCCCCAGGGCCTCGCGGGGACCGATTTCAAGCCTACCTGGACGGGTCACTACAAGGGACCCCAGCTTCCTGAGAACTACGTGCCCTATTACATCCGCGAGATGACGGCACGAGAATGGACCCTGCGCAGAATCATTGAGAAAATCAGCGGCGACAAGGTTCTCGAATTTGTGAAGGATACCGAGGGAGCGACCATCTACCTCAAGCGCACCTTCGACCGCAAGACCTCAAGATACGCCTGCTCTCTAACAGCGGAGATTAGAACTCTGGGGTTGCAGCATTTCACTCCGGAGGAAAACTACCGCCATCTCACCGGAAAAACGGCAGCGGAATCTACGACTGCCGCCCCGGCTCCCGCGCAGGCCTCACCGTCTGATAAAGTCGAGGAGGCCCCCTCAATTCAGCCAGTAAAGGGCACCCTGGAGCCGACAGACCCGAAAGAAGCGCGGCAGGAATTGATAATTGAATAAGTCCTGACCTCGAGAGGCTTGCACCTTGCGCTGGGGAATGTAGACTGGCGGGATATCTATTTTTTAGTGTCCTAACAGAATGAGACCCCCCGCGGGGTGGTCTGCTGGAGCCAAGAGCCTTGTCGAAAAAACTTACGCATAACAAAATCCATCGCGGCGGCCCTGATCCCCAGGCGGAAAAGTCCCAGGTTGTCTCAGCCGTTGAAGGTCTCGCCTCATCTACCAAGAGCACGGTCAAGAGCAATCGAACCCGGCTGATCGTTCTCCTTGTCCTCGTACTCGCGACAATTCTGGCTGTCCAGCTCTTCCAGGAGATCAAGGCGGGGCAGGAAGATCAGCTCCAGGAGAACCTGTACCTGCTGACCTCGAGCCCTCCCGCCGCGGGCCAGGAGGATAGCCGGGTCAGCGCAATGAGGGAGCTTCTTCAAACGGTCAAAGGCCAGCCGCAGGAGAAGAGCTTCTACCTCGAAATCGTAGCCACTCTTCTCGAACAAGCCGACCCCGCCGTCGCCGCCAGCGCCAACCCCTTCTCGCTCACGCCCATCACAGCCGACTCGAACGATGACGGTGATACCAGCAGGAAAAAACTGCTCGCGGCGGCCGGACAGTTGGCCGGGGAGGCCAATGAAAGATTCGGCTCGGACCTGGATGAATGGAATCAGAAAATCCAGGCCATGGTCAACGAGGACACCGATAAGAGCTGGCTCGGCAAGCCTCGCGCCTATCGATTGCTGGTGCCCGAAAAGAAGGCTTCCTCCAAATAAGACCGATGCCCGGCAAATCGGAGAGATAGCCGGACTACCCGGGCAGCCCGTAGGATTTCCTCTGCGAGAGATGCCGTGACCAGTCCAGAACAGGAATACCGGGAACCGGCGGAAGCACCGGGGGCGGAAAAGGCGGCCGACCCTGTCGAGGTCCACGAGCTGGTCAATGAGGGCGAGGCTCGCCGTCTAGACCAATTCCTCGCTGCTCATCTGGAGGGACAGAGCCGCAGCTACCTGCAAAAGCTCATCAGCACCGGCTGTGTCGAGCTTGACCCGCCTCCCGGCAAGCCTCTCAAGGCCTCGCTCAAGATCCCATCGGGCACAAAGGTAAGGGTCGGAGTGCCGCCCCCGAAAAAAATCTCGCTGGAACCGGTGGCGATCCCCATCGAATTTCTCCACGAAGATGACCACCTCGCTGTCATCAACAAGCCAGCCGGGCTCACTGTTCACCCGGGACCTCACATGGAGGAGGCAACCCTTGTACACGCCCTCCTTCACTGGATCGATGACCTCTCTGGTATCGGCGGCGTCGAGAGACCGGGGATCGTTCATCGACTCGACAGGGAAACCTCCGGGGTCCTGATCGTCGCCAAGAATGACCTCGCGCATCAGGGGCTGTCCGACCAATTCAAGCAGAGGACGGTTCGCAAAACCTACCTTGCGGTTTCCAGGGGTGAGGTCCGAAACGAGGAGGGCTCCCTTGACGGCCCCATCGGACGCAGCAGATCTCACAGCAAAAAAATGGTGATCGCCGCGCCGGGGGAAGGACGGGAAGCGAAAACCGATTTCAAGGTGAAGGAAATCTACGAGGGGTATTCCTTCATCGAATGCTACCCGCATACCGGACGAACCCACCAGATCCGCGTTCACCTCGCCTCCATCCGCCTCCCCATCGCCTGCGATAAACTCTACGGAAGAGAGAAAACCATCTACCCCTCGGTGCTGAGAGGGAAAAAGAAGCCGGCGGCTGAAGCCCCGCTCATAGAGCGCCACGCGCTCCACGCCGCCAACATCCGGTTCACCCATCCCGCCACCGCCGAAGAGATGAGCTTCAGCGCCCCCCTGGCCGACGATATGAGCCTGCTGGTCGAAAACCTGCGGAAATATCGCCCCCAGGGCCAGATTTCCTCCGATTGAAGACGATTCTTCCTCAATCTTCCGGGGCTTTCATGCCGATAAAACCTTGTGAGGATCACTCAATAAGGCTTTTCGGATATTGGCCGATGAAAACCTGGGTACTTCTTTTCTGCACGTCGTTCACACTGGGATTCTGTCTCAGCTACCTCATCAGCAATCCCCCGGCCAGCGCCCCGGTGGCTGTCCAGCTGAATGTCACCTCTGACAACCAGGGCGGCCTGGAGGTCTCCCTCGATGGAAACGGAAAAAAGAGCGCCTCTGAGCGTCGGCGGTGGCTGAACACTCCAACCACCCAGCCGCGAAGGCCGGCAGCCTACGCCAGCTCAAGAAACCTGCCGGGGCTCCGCCCGGCAATCAGCCCGGCCCGCGCGACAGACGGCCTTCGCGAATCGAGTCTTCCCGAAACATCGAATCCATCCCCCGCCGGGAGAGGTGGACTCGCGGGCCTGTTGCTCGACGCGGCAAGACATGAGCTCGATGGCCGCACGGATCAGCGCGACATCATCCTGGCTTCGATTATCCCGATCATCATCCGAAACAGGATCAATGAGCCCGCCAGCGAGAAGGTCACCCCGCCCGGACAGGAAGAGGGAGCAGTGAAGAAAATCACGCCCATACCGGCAGCGATCGAAACCGCCGAGACCCTCCCGGCCGCAACCATCGCGGAGCCGGAGGCGCCCCCCCCGGCCGCGCCGGAACCGCGCGCGAAGCCCTCCGTACGCAGTGGTATCTCCCCGGCCGGTTTCCGCCTGGCGGACGTAACCTTCATCGATAAATTCCGGGGGCTCAGAGACTACGACCCGGGCGACGGCGCCTTCAACCGAGGAGAAAAGATCCAGTTCCACGCCGAACTGAAAGGCCTCAAGGAGGAGCCCTCCTACGAGGGGCAAAACGAAAGCTATGCACGACGGTTCAGCGCTGACTGGAAGCTGGTAGATGCCGCCTCGAAGATCATCGACTCGAAAGTCATAGAAGAGCGGCGGGACTTCGTCTACAGCGCCGAGGAACGAGACCTCATTCTCGAGGGCAAGAGAGGATTCGTTCTCCTGGAAGACTACAGGCTGCCCAACACCCTGGCTCCCGGAAACTACAGGATCCTCCTGAGAGGACAGGATCTTATAGCGAAGAAGGAAGCCACGGCCGTGCTCGAGCTGCGAATCAAGAAGACCAGCTCCCTGTCCTCCGGCCAGCCTGAGAAGCTTGACGCCTCAGACCTTGAAATCCTGCCCCCCTACGAAGAGCCCGAAACATCCCCGGACGATGAGAGAAACAGCACCGCCGACTCACCGTAGACGCGGCGGTCCTCTACTTTGAAAGGTGGCTCCTGCCTGAACCAGGATGGCAGGCGCAACACCATGGTCGCTCTTTCCGGGCCCGGCTCCTCGAAGAGAACCCTCTGCACCATCTCGAAGACCCTCGCGGCTCCAGCCTCCTCCTTGAACACCGGAAATGGTGGGTCGGCAAAGACCAGGTCGTAGGCCGACGCATCGGCTGAGGAAAGCCCGTAGGCATCTCCCTGCTCCACGCTTGAGAAGGCGTCAAAGCCCAGAAGCTCGATATTCCTGCTGAGGATCGCCAGCGAGCCGGAAGAATTATCGACAAAATGAGTTCGTCGAGCGCCGCGGCTGAGAGCCTCGAGTCCGAAGGCGCCAACACCGCAGAAGAGGTCCAGGACGCGAGCCCCCTCCACCCCGGCGGACAGGATGTTAAAAACCGCCTCACGGATATTGTCGAGAGCTGGCCGAACCGACGCATCACGAGGGCCCAGGAGCTTTCTACCTCTCTGCGATCCGGAGATAATCCGCATACTTAACCTGCTGACCAATATGACAACCCGCGATCGGCCTCAGAAGAAACGGCCCCGCAATTCCGACATATTGACCGATGAACCCCTTTTAAGGCAATGTATTGGGCATGAATGAAGGAGCCTATCACATCCTCCTGCTCATCGCGGTGGTACTCATCGTCCTGCCAGCCGCACTGATCTCCCTATGCTGCCTTCTCGCCCCCTTCCTGCGCGGCCCGGAAGACACCTTCCTTCTTTCGGTTTCAAGGCTGCTGAACTCGATCTACTGCCGTATTTACCACCAGCTCAAGGTCGTCACCACGAACGAGTCCATCCCCGAATCCGGTCCCTTCATCCTCGTCGCGAATCACACCTCCGGAACTGATCCAATGCTTGTAGGCTGTCTCACCAAGAGGTGGGTGCACTACCTGATGGCGCGCGAATACCATGAGACCTTCGGCATGCACTGGTACTTCAACGCGATGGGCGCGATTCCCGTCAACCGCGATGGAAACGACCTGCGGGCGACACGCACCGCGCTCAGGCTGCTGAAGGAAGGCAAGGGTATCGGCCTCTTTCCCCAGGGCGGCATTCGATCTCCTGAAGAGCTCGAGAGCGATGACGCCGCCAAGATGGGAGCCGCCATGTTCGCCCTCTGGTCCGGAGCCCCCCTGATCCCTGTCTATATCAAGGGAGCCCCCGCCTTTGACTCCATCCTGCTGGGAATCATCTGTCCCTCCCGCAGCCGACTCTATGTGGGAGAGCCCATCCATTTTAAAGACAGCGGAAAAAAACCCGGGCGAGAGCAGATACAGGCGGCCGCGGAGAAAATCCTCGACGGGATTCGCCTGCTGAAAGAGAAGGCCGAAACGAGCTGAAGATCAATTGGCCGGGCCGGCAGGACACCAGAGTCCATCGGGCGTCTGGTCGGTCCCGGACTCCGGGAAGGGGGCGGGCGGAGGGGAGCCCGCGGAGAAGAGATAGCGCAGCAGGAACACGGCATCGGAAACATCCGGCTGTCCATCATCGTTGGCATCCATCACATCGAGACAATCGGGTCCAGGTCCGCCGCGGAAGAGATAATCGAGCGTTGCGATAGCATCTGAGACGTCAACCTCGCCATCCAGATTGGCATCGGCGCGCAGGAAAACCGTATCCTCGGGATCTGGCCCGCCGCCTTCAAAGCTGAAGGCCCCCATGTCACTGCCCTCCCTGCCTGTACCGATGCAGAGAGACCCGGCGGCCAGAGTGTAGTCAAGACCGGCAGGGTCAAGAAAGAGGGGATCGACCGAGAGATTTCCCTCCCCGGGCCACTCGTCCATCCCGATGTTCGAAAAATCGAAAGCGACCGTTGAGAGCTCATCGACGATGACATCGATGGCATTTCCCCAGCAGATGACGCTGTGGAAGGTCGCGTGCCCGCCCTCGTTGCTCTCATCCTTAGCGAAAAGTGCGATACCCTCCTGGCATTCGGTGATGGTGTTGTGATCCCCCTCCGAGATCGTAATCCCATTCTTGATCGCCATGCCGGTGCCGCAGCGAACGATCAGATTCCCGCTGATCGTCGGGTGTCCCTGGTCTCCGACATCTTCGATCGAAATCGCCTTGTCGGCAATGTCCACAAAGATGTTGTCCTTGATATCGACCGACACCTCGCCGAGGTCAACTCCATCGTCGGAGCTGCCGTAGAAAATGCACCCCTGGATCCTGGATCGTCCGGAGCCGCTGCCATCAAAATCAATCGCGTCGCTATTACCCGTCATATTCTCGATGATCGTATCAAGCACGATCGTGTCGGAGTCCTCGCAGTGGATCCCCTCGAAGATGTTGCGAATGGTCGTCCGCCGAACCTCGAGGACAGCGTCCACCCCATCGATCGCATTGCCCGGGATGTTCTCGAGATGGCAGTCGGTCACCAGCAATCGAGAGTCCGTCGGAGCGATGCAGCCCTCGTAGTCGTCCGCATTCGAGCCTCCCCTGATATCACAGAAGCTCAGCAGGTGAGTCGGATCATCTTCATCTGTACCGGTCTCGTTAAACGCGATTCCGCCCCACTCATCGGCGCAGGAGAAGGCCCGCATGATAATCGGTGATTCTTCGCTGCCCTCAGCGCGAAGCTCTCCACTGACAATAATCGAGGCGCCCGCATCGGCCAGCACCACGGCTCCCGGGCGAATGCGAAGGGTCGTCCCATCCGGCACTCTCACATTTCCCCTCAACCTGTAGGGGCCTCCCTCTGCCGTCCATTCCTCATCTCCATCGAGGGCTCCATCGTACTCGCGGAAATCGCCTTCAAATCGATGGATCACGGCTTCGAAGCTGGCAATCGGCTCGCCTTTTCCTGCCTCTCCATCAAGGGCGATGACCTCGACGAGGTTTTCCCCAGGCTCCAGGCCGCTGACCTCCACCTGCCAGCGCAGACCGTAAGGGCCATTGCCATCACTCACCATATCGAGCGCCGCCTCACGGCCTCGAACGACCACGGACCTCGTGTTCACCGGATCCGCCAGGCCCGCGAGAATGATCGTTGAACCCGTGGTGTAGATACTATCGCCGCAGCCGCCGGTGGGACCCGCCACAGCTCCGGCAAGGGTCGAGGTCAGGACCGGAATGAGGGAGAAGTCGCTGGAGGGCAGGTCGCCGTTGATGCCCAATATAGCGAGAACGTTCTCGCCGGCGCGAATCTTGTCCATGGAGATATTAAAGCGGTCAAGGTCATCTCCAGCCTCGTGGTTCGAGGTCGAGGTTGATTCATAGTCAACCGCTCCGTCAGGAGCGTTGTTCGATCGAGCGATCTCCTCTCCATTGATGAAGGCGACAAAAGCATCGTCATAATCCATGATGAGGGTCAGCTCCTCGATGGCAGCCGGGTCTTCGAGCTCGAAGGTCTTCCTGATAAATACGGTCGTATAGTTATTCCGCATGTCGCCGAGCACGGTGGCATCATCTCCATCCCCGTAGCCGAAGCCGCTCTCACCCGTCTCCCAGGTCTCATCGTCGTAGCCGAGACGCGTCCAGGCGAGACCGTCTCCCGGGGGATCCTCCGTACCCCGGAAATAGCGCCAGGATTCTCCCGTATCAATAAGCCGGCTGCCGCCATCGTTGTTGCGGCGCGCGCCGCCTTCGACCCCCAGGGTGATGTTGGCATCGAAATAGCCAAGGCGTTCGGTAACGGTCGTGTCGACCTCATCGACGACATCGTAGACATCCTCGGGTGGAAACATCACCTCGGCGTAGCCGTATCGCTGGCGCATCTGGGCCCGGGAGAAGACCGCTCTCCTGACAATCAGCAGCTCCTCGTAATAAAGACGAGCGAACTCGGGTACGGCAAAAAATCTCTGGAGCCCGTCGGCCTCCGGACGAAAGAGCCTCTCATTGCTGCCGGTAAAGGTCTCCTCCAGGTCCCAGCACAGGATCAGCCATTTCCCGGCATCGGGGCGATCGGCATCGGCAGGCATGCGATAGAGGAAATAATCTTCCCCTCCATCGTTCCAGATGCCCCCATCGGTATTCGTTACACATGCCATGATGGCAAAGAAGCGCGCCCATTGCCGAACATCGATCAGCTCCTCGGCTCTCTGCCTGAATTCGGCCTGGGGAGTTTCGTCGGCATCAAACATTCTCGTCAGCTCGATGACATCGCTGAAATCATCCTCATCCTCATTCGACCTCTTGTCGTAAATACGGCGGTAGTCTTCAGGGTCGGTCCCCTGGTATTCCAGGTTGCCCATTACCCGGCCGCCCGGGTCCATTGGGCGGTAGAAGTTACCTCCTGAATTGCCGGCGAAGAAACGCGTGAGGAAGTCATCGTCATAGGCCTCCTTGCGAATGTAGCGGGTGTCGTAATTACGTCCCACAACTCCGGCAAAATGCAGGACAGCGTTCCATTCCTGGGGGTAAGGCGCACCAGCTCTTCGATAGAGATCGGAAGAGAGAAGCTCGTTGAAGGTCGAGGTGCCGAAATCATTTCCATTACCCGCAAGCAGATTGATATTTCCAATACCCTTGCAGGAATTCTCCGGCGGGAGCCTGATCTTGAAGGCCTTGTTGGTCAATCGACGTGAGTTCTCGCCTCGATAACGAACACCGGCGCAATAGTAGATCTCTCCATCGCAGATCAGCGTCGCCGGCAGGAGAACGTTGCTGTCCTCATCGCGGTCCTCAAGCTCATCGCTGTCGTTCGGATTCATGATGATGCGGAAGACCGCAGCGCCGGTATCCGGCGGATTCGAATTATCTACCTCGTAGAGATAGAAGACCCCCTGGAACCCGCGGAAAGGGTCCGCCTCCGGCTCAAGCGGCAGACGAACTCTGCCGCCAGCGCCAGTCGCGGCAACGACCGAGAATCTAACGATGTCCCCATCATCCTGCGCCGGGATACTGGCTGAGAAGACGCCATCCTGGGCGAGCTCATCAGGACCCGCGCCATCGTCTCGAAGATTCGCGTTGCCGGAGGGGCCTCCCGCTATCGACCATTGGACCTCGGCCTCGGTCAGAGCCTCGAGAGCCGAGATCGAGCAGGTCACCACCACGGCCTCATCGCTGCGCGGAACGGCGGGGGAATGCTTCACCGACCTGATCGAGGGGGCGGGGTCCGCCTCAAAAACTGAGTTCTGGACACCGGGAGTTCCACCGGCATCATTGGAGGCCCTCCAGGAAACACCGGCCCGGTTGCCGAGGCCCGGGTTGATGAGTTCGATGGTGGGGCCATCTCCATCCGCAAGTATCGGCCAGGTGCTGCCGCGGAAGGTGCGATCGTCCACTCCATCATCGGGATCCTCGTCATTCTTCGCGCCGCCGTCTCCGTAGATCACCCTGTCGACACGGTTACCGAGACCATCACGCAGGTTGATCGTCTCGGTGGCGTGGTTGAGACGCCCGGACCAGTCGCCGACGACATTTTCGACACCATCGTGGAGCGCCGAAAATTCCTCCAGTGAAGAGGCTACGACAAGGTAGGCTCCGGCAGCCAGGATGGTGCCGGGCTCGAAGGTATACCTGATTCCATTGGTGAGCTTCCAGCCGCCAAGGTCCACAGCTTCCTCGCTGCGGTTCAACAGCTCAACCCACTGACGAGCGTCCGAACACTGTCGGGAGCAGTCCTTGCCGGCGGGAACATAGGGCGGATGAAAATGAATCTCGTTGATGACCACCGGTGAGCTGTACGCATAGGTGTTGGCCGCGCCGTTGGTCGGCTGGTCCAGCACGTAGACATCTTCATCCCCCTCAGGGAAACGGCCCACACTTCGGCCAGGCGTCTCGATCTCGACATCGATGTCATCGAGAACAGTGCGGCCATCGGCCGCAAGCAGAACATAGCGGGCGCCGCCGGCTGGAACAGGAAGAGCCAACACCTTGCTGTCAAAGACTACAAACTCTCCCGGGGCAAGAACGGTCCCGCCGGGAATCTCGTAGAGAAAATTACCGCGACTGGAGAGCAGGACATTACCGCTGAGGTCGAGCTCCTCGTCCTCGGGATTGAAGAGCTCTATAAAGCCCGGGTCATCCCCTTCACCGGCCAGCAGCTCGTTGATAATTCTTCCGATGTAGGGATTTGCCGATTCATCTTCCTTCTCATCCTGAGAGTTCTCCGCCATGAGCAGATCGGCGGCGATATAGAAGTCCCTGCTGTTCCGTGTAGCATTGACACCCTGGAGCGCGAAAACATTTTCGCCCTCAACCAGGAGGTCTGCAATGCCGGGGAGCTCAACACGAGCCGTTTCGTTGCGGCTCTCATCCCCGGTGGCATCAAAGGCAACCGGTTCCCCGGGGTCGCCAACATTGTCCCTGGCCACCTCCGTACCATTTACGTAGGCGACAAAGGCATCGTCATAGGAGACTGTCAGGCTGAGATCAATCGACCCATCGGTAATTGCCGCCAGGGTGTCCTCTGTAACTGTAAAGTTACTGCGGATGTAGTAGGTGTTGAACTCGCGGCGCATATTGCTGATCTGGGTCGAAAAGTTGAAGCCGACCCGCTGCCCGTACCCGAAGCCTCCCTGGGCCTCGCCCCAATCCTCGTCATCAAAGTCAAGCCGGGTCCAGGCATCTATCGGATCCGAAGGGTTTGAGCGGCCGGCGAAAGTCCTCCAGATACCCTGTGACGAGACGATAGGACGCGGACCTCGCTGGCTCAGGCGCGAGGGCAGCACCCTGCGTGAGTTGACCCGTCCGGGAGTTCCCCCGAGAGTCTTGCTGGGCTTCCAGTTTCTCGCCAGGCTATTGGCATTGTCAACGCCGGTAAACTCCAGCGACGGCCCCCGGCCATCCGGCCGGCCTGACCAGGGCGTACTGTCGTCATAATGAACCCGGCTGATCATCTGCCCCTTCGAATTGAGAAGCTCGAGGATCTCGCCGCCATTATCCAGCTGACCAAGATAGGGTCCCAGGACGCGCTGCAATCCATAGCGAGCCGCTGCGGCCGCAGGGTCAGGACTCAGGACAAGATACTCGCCTGGCTCGACCATGGTCCCCGCGGAAAAGGTGAAGTCCACACCGCGGGAGAAATCCCAGCCGCTTAGATCGACGACTGTCCCTCCGCGATTGTAGAGCTCGATGAACTCCAGGCTGTCCTCGCCGCCGTTGTCAAAGACGTTGTAGTTCAGCTCATTGATGATGATGTCGAATTCACCCGCGCGCAGGCCTGCGTGGCCCAGGAGCAGAGCCGCTATAAAAAATAAAACTGCCGTCCGGCTGACGACAGGACAGAAGATCTTCATCGGTGCTCTCATTTCTTACATCCCCCATTCCCCACGAACATATAACATCTCACACAAAGCCTTCCGTATATTTTAAACCCCGCATAGGTCCATATCTACCCTGACAAATCAGGGTGACCTTTAATGACATTGTGGCCCCGAAGTGGATGCCTCATGGAAGGAAGCCCACATCGTTCTGGAGCCTGTCCATCGGGCATTCCGTAAGCTTCAGACCGCAATAGAACAGCGGCGGCATGGGCCTGAAAAAAGAGAGAAAGCGGCGCGCAAAGACAGCCCCGAGGGGTAGTTTCAGAAAGGAACCCTCAGTCCAGCTCATCGGGGAAGAGATCGATATTCTCCACATCTTCCCCCCGGGCGAGAGCGTCTCGACGTTCAGTATACTTTTTCAACCAGTTCTCCCAGGACTTTCCGGAAGCAACGTCTTTTCCACTCAGGATCAGCCCCCGAATAGCCGCCAGCGAGATCCTCCTCCTGGCCCCCCCGGCAGCAGGAAAAACCTCGATCCACGACTCTGCCGGAGCCTGCTGAGAGATGGAGCGGTTGGCAAGATAGCCGACCAGGTCATCCTCGTCTCTAAGCAGAATGCTCACGTCGCCGCGGTAGTCAAAAGCTATCTCGACCATCTCTTCCAGGCTGCCCGGCTCACCCTCGACCCAGGAAAAACCCCGGCCATACCGGACGGCCTCATCGGAATCGGCGTCTTCAATGGATTCAGCCTCAGAAGCATCACCCTGCATCTCCGGAGCCCCTCATGCATTCGTCCCTGTGCGCGCTGAGCCGCAGCTGGCCGCCTCGGTCCTGTCAACTGCCGGGGGCTCTACGACCCCATCCACGTCAACGGCGCCATCGGAATTCTCAATAGCTTCATCTCCGCTCCAGCGATATCCCAGCAGGGTGGCGCGAACGGTCGCCAGGAAACCGCGCAGGCTGCCGAAGGTCTGGTCAACCGCGGTGGCCTCGTATCCCGAGTGCACCATGCAATCGCGGCATTTTTCATTTTTATCATGACCGTACTGATCCCAATCGGTCGTCTCCATCAGCTCATCGAAGGTCTCCGTGTAGCCCTCCTGCAGCAGGTAGCAGGGCTTCTGCCAGCCGAAGAGATTGTAGGTCGGATTCCCCCAGGGCGTGCAGTGGTAATCCCGCCCCTCGACCCCCATCAGGAATTCGAGAAACAGCGGTGACTGGTTGAAGCGCCAACCCTTGCGAGGCGCGGCGAGAATCCTTCGAAAGAGGCCCCGTGTTCGCTCCCGATGAAGAAAGCTCTCCTGGTCGGGAGCCTTGGAGTAGCTGTAGCCCGGGGACACCATCATTCCCTCCACCCCCAATGCCGTCATCTCATCGAAAAATTCGCGCACCCGGGCGGGCCTGGCTCCCTCGAAGAGGGTCGTGTTGGTCGTAACTCGAAAACCTCTTGAAAGCGCCAGCTTGATGGCCTCAAGAGCCTCCTTGTAGACACCCTCCCGGCAGACGGCGAAGTCATGCTCTTCCTCAAGCCCGTCCATGTGAATGCTGAAGGTGAGGTACTTGGTCGGCTTGAAGAGATCGATCTTCTCCTTGAGCAGAACCGCGTTGGTGCACAGGTAGATGTATTTCTTCCTGGCGACCAGCCCCTCGACCACCTCCTGGATCTTCGAATACATCAGGGGCTCTCCTCCGGGAATACTCACGATCGGCGCGCCGCATTCATCCGTGGCATTGAAACATTGCTCGGGAGTGAGCTCCTGCTTGAGAATATGCCCGGGATACTGGATCTTGCCGCAGCCGGCGCAGGCAAGATTGCAGCGAAAAAGCGGCTCGAGCATCAACACGAGCGGATACCGTTTCTTTCGCGTCAGCTTGTTTTTCAGAACGTGGGAGGCAACCGCCCACATCTGTGAAATAGGTACGCCGATGACTCTCGAGCTCCAGCACTGATCCTGCCGCGTAAAAGCGGAATCCAGCCCTCCAGAGCAACCGGGAGCCGCCCTTCAAGGGAAGGCCCACAGGCAGGTCGGGCTGAGAAACAACCAAGAAAGTGAGTATGCCATCGGCCCATCTCGGGGTCAAGAGTTGAGGACCGAAGGAACCCTTGCAGAGCGCCGGAGAGCCGAAAAGAGCTCAGGGAAGCTCCCTGGGTTCAATCTCATCGTGGAGGAATGCGCTGGCGCCCGGATCGTAGTCGGCGGCGGCATGCCCGGAGCCGTAGAGCCGGTACTTGTAGATGACCAGCCCCTCGAGACCAACCGGGCCGCGAGCGTGGGTCTTGTTGGTGCTGATGCCAACCTCCGCCCCGAGGCCGAAGCGGAAGCCATCGGCGAAGCGGGTCGAGGCGTTGTGAAAAACGCCCGCTGAATCAACCCGCGAGAGAAAATACTCGGCGGCGGCGGCATCCTCGGTCACGATCGCATCGGTGTGATGGGATCCATGCGAGTTGATGTGTTCAACAGCCTCCTCGAGCGAGGCAACCGTCCTGACCGCCAGGATCCTGTCCAGAAACTCGGTGTCGTAATCCTCGGGGACGGCGGCGATGGATGCATCAAGATGCGCGGCGGCCTCTTCGTCGGCCCTGATCTCCACGCCGGCCTCGCGCAGGGCCGCGCCCAGGACGGGAAGCAGGTCGCCAAGCCGCTCGCGATGAACCAGCAGCGTCTCGCAGGCATTGCAGGCGGCCGGATAATGAGTCTTCGCATCGACGCTGACGGCCACCGCTTTACGCTCATCGGCTTCTCGATCGATATAAACCGAGCAGATCCCATCGGCATGGCCGAGAACGGGAATACGAGTCGCCTCCTGGATGGACTGCACCAGCTCATTCGAGCCCCGGGGAATGATCAGGTCGATCCAGCGATCCAGATCGAGCATCTCCCGCACCTCCTCTCGAGTCGAGACGAGCTGAACCGCATCCGGCGACACTCCATCGACTTCGCCGAGAGCCTCCTGGATGACCGAGACCAGGGCCTCGTTCGTTCGGGAGGCCTCGCGGCCGCCCTTGAGGATGACGGCGTTGGAGGATTTAAGCGCAAGAGCGGCAATCTGCACGGCCGCCTCGGGCCGCGCCTCGAAAATAACTCCGATGACTCCAAGCGGACAACTTACCCGATAGAGATCAAGCCCCTCATCGAGCCTCGTCGCGAGGGTCACCTGTCCGACCGGGTCCGGTAACCGGGCGACGTCGCCAACCCCGGCCAGCATGGATTCGAACTTGCTCCCCTCGAGATCAAGACGCTTGAACAGGGCTCCGCTCAGGCTTCCGGCTTCAACCTCAGCCTCGCAGTCCGCCTTGTCGGCACGGTTGGCCTCCAGGATGTCTTCGCGTCTCTTCTCCAGCTTGCTCCCGACCGCCTCGAGGGCGGCATTCTTGCTCTCGGTAGAGAGCGCCGCCAGCTGCAGGGCGGCGGCCCGCGCCCGCCGGGCGATGGTCTCTACCGATGGGGTCTTTTCAGTTTTTTCCGCGCTCATGCTCTCACCGGGCCAGCCACAAAGATCCCGCTCAGGATAAACGATTCAGGCTGCCGTCTCAAAGGTACAAGGATGCCGGCCACGCTCATTGAAGTACACGCCAGTTTTCGTTATTATGCCCCGCCTGTCTTATTTCAGGCTGACCTCGGCGACAGCCATATTTATAGAGAACGGAAAGGTTCAAAACAATGAGCGAAAGAGAAGGCGGAGTAACTTTCCAGGGAGCGCCCCTGACCCTCGTAGGACCGGTATTGCAGGCTGGCGACCAGGCACCTGATTTTGATGTGATCGATGGCGGCCTAGAAGCCGTAAACCTTGCCTCCTCAGCCGGCAAGGTAAGGCTGATCTCGGTGGTTCCCTCGCTCGATACCGGCGTCTGCTCCGAGCAGACCAAGCGTTTCGCCGGAGAAATCTCCGGACTTCCGGAAAATGTCGAGGTTCTCACCGTCAGCGCCGACCTGCCCTTCGCGCAGGGCCGCTGGTGCGGTGCCGAAGAGGTCGAAATGACGACCCTGTCGGACCACCGTGAGCTCTCCTTCGCCAACGCCTATGGCGTGCTGATCAAGGAGCTCAAGCTCCTGACCCGCGCGATCTTCGTTGTCGATGCCGAGAACAAGATTACCTATGTCGAGGTCGTTCCGGAGATGACCGATCATCCCGATTACGACGCGGCCCTCGCCGCCGTAGGCGCTGCCGCCGGTTAATCGCGGTTGCTCCCCAGGATACCCGGGACAGCCATCGAGATCGTAGAGGAGCCGCGGCGGAGGCCCCTCCGCTACGCCCTCTTTGATCTCGATGGCACCCTGTCCCTGCTCAGGGATGGATGGCAGGACCAGATGGTCCCCCTGATGGTCGACCTGCTTGAGGACTGCGGACGGGACGAGTCCCGCGAAGAAATCGAGGCGCTGGTGACCGGGTTCGTAGACAAGCTCACCGGCAAGCAGACCATCTACCAGATGATCCGCCTCTGCGAGGAGATCAAGAGGCGCGGCGGCTCGCCGCTGGAGCCCCTTGAATACAAGGCGCTCTACAATGACCGGCTCGATGCCGCCATCTCGGACCGGCTCTCGGCGATTGAGGACGGCCTGCTTCCGCCCGGAGATTTCCTGGTCCCCGGCTCACTTGCCTTCCTGGAGGAGTTGGCGGGACGCGGAGTGACCTGCTACCTCGCCAGCGGAACGGATGAGGACCTGGTTCGAAGAGACGCCGCCCTCCTGGGCTTCGAGCATCTTTTCGAGGACCGGATATTCGGAGCGCTTCGACAATACGAAAACTTCTCGAAGCGAATGGTGATCGAGCGAATCATCTCGGGCCACGGCCTCGACGGTCCCGAGCTCATCGTCATTGGAGATGGCTATGTCGAGATCCAGGATGGCCGGGAAACCGGGGCCGTAGCCTTCGGTATCCACACCCGGGAAAAGAACCGCTACCATATGAACAGCGGCAAGCGCGAGCGGCTGCTGAAGGCGGGGGCTCACTTCCTCGCCCCGGGCCTCGATGAGGGAGCGGCGCTCCTTGATCACCTGGAGGCCGGATAGGAGCGGGACTCAGGATTCGAGCTCAGCCCGGTAGCGCAGGAACCGCTTCTTCATCCTGTATTCACGACCCTCGTCAACTCCGGCAGCCCCATCCCTGATCAACCGTGAATTGATGCAGGTCCTGTTACGCAGGTAGAGATAGACCCCATCCTCTCCATCTGTCCCGGGATCGTTCTTGAAATAGACCTGCTTCCCATCGACCAGCTCGCGAAGACGCTCCGCCCCTCCCGCTCCGCCGGCCTCGATCAGGCCAAGGAGCTTCAGGTTCCTGCCGTCTTCGAGCTCAATCGTCCGAACGTCCAGAACCTCCCGGACCCGGTGATACTCCTCCCGCCGCCGGCTGTCGCCCTTTCGAATGACGGAACCAAAGCTCCCAGCCGGCCCCCTGGCGGAGGGTTCGCCCGCCTTGCCGTTCTCTTCGTCCGCGAACGGAAGCTTGTCGATCACCTCCAACTTCTCTTGCCCGTGAAAAAACTCCTTTTGTTCACCAAACCCCGTCTTCTCGCGAATGGTAGCGAGGAACGCGGGGTTGAGCTCGTAGCCCGTACAGGACCGGCCCAGCTCGCGCGCCACGCTCAACGTGGTTCCACTGCCGAGGAAGGGATCGAGAACCGTCTCCCCGGCGAAGGTGAACATTCGGATCAGCCGGCGGGGAAGCTCACGGGGAAAAACAGCGATATGGTCCTCCTGCCTGGCGCCAGGAAAGGTCCAGTGACCGTAGAAATACTCGTTCCACTCCTCCGTGCTCAGGCGCGAGAGCTCCTTCTGCGCGGGATCCGGCCGCGGAGCCTTGCCCAGCTTCTTGAACAGCAGGATGTGCTCGTAATCGAGCTTCACGATACCGTTGCGGGGATAGGGAAAGGAGCCCATGATCACTCCGCCCCCGGATGTGTTCATCGTCGTCACCTTCTGCCAGATGATCGAGCCCATGAAATCGAGACCCCGGCCGACACAGCCGCGAATGATATCCGCATGGATCGCCGCGACCCGGTACCGGCCGTAGGTCTTGGCGCGAAGGAACTGGTCGCCGATATTGACCGCCAGCCTGCAGCCAGGGTGGAGTGCCCGCTCGCATTCGCCCCAGACCCTGTCAAGCTCGCCGATGTACTCATCGTATTCCTGGTGAAAGCCGATCTGGTCCTCGGCCTCGTAGTCCTTCAACTGCCAGTAGGGAGGGGAGGTCACCACCAGGTGCACTGAGCCATCCTCGACGTCGGCCATCGAGCGCGAGTCTCCCAGAACCACCCTGTAGCGCAATTCGTCCGGTTGCTGGCTCTTCCTGCCGACCATGCGCTCAGCCCTCCCTCTGCGACTGCCCCGCCAGCCAGAGCCCGAGAATTTCCTCGAGCTCTTCGCCGCTGCGGACCGTGTTGAAGCGGCGCCTGAATTCAGCCGCGCCGTGAAAACCTGTGGCGTACCAGGCTCCGAATTTTCGCATCCTGAGAATCGCCGCCCTCTCGGATTCTCCATAGTGAACGAGGAGCAGTTGGAAATGTTCACGAACCATCTCGACAATCTCCTCGACTGCCGGCCTCGGCGGCGGAGCCTCTCCATCGAAGAGAGCCCTCAGTTCACGAAAGAGCCACGGATTTCCCAGGCAGCCCCGGCCAATCACGATACCGGGAACCCCGGCCCTGCGCATACGCTCCAGCCCGTCTTCGGCCTCGAAGATATCACCATTGCCAAGCACCGGGATCTCGATCTTGTCGTTCAGCTCCGCGATGAGCTCCCAATTGGCCTTTCCCGAGTACATCTGCTTCACCGTGCGGCCGTGCACGGTGATCCATGAGCAGCCCTCCTCCTGGGCGATTCGACCCGCGTCGAGGAATGTGAGGTTTTCATCATCGATGCCCAGCCGGACCTTGATCGTGACCGGCAAGGGATCGACCGCTTCAACGACAGCTCGAACCACCGCACGGCAGTTCTCAGGATTCGTCGGTACAGCGGCGCCCATCCCCTTGTTGACCAGCTTCTTGACCGGGCAGCCGAAGTTGATATCGATATGGTCTACCTGCAGCTCATCCTTGAGCCGGCGGGCAGACTCGCCCATAGCCACAGGGTCGCCGCCAAAGATCTGTATGGAGCGGGGGCGTTCGGTCTCAGCGAAATGAACCAGCTTCCAGGTGCCGCGATGCCCCTCGAGAATACCCCTCGAACTCACCATCTCGCTGACGCAGAGACCGGCGCCAAGCTCGGAACAGATCTTACGGTAGGGATAGTTCGTCACCCCTGCCATGGGCGCAAGAACGACCGGGGGCCAGATGGTCAGGTTGGATCCCAACTGGAGCGGTTTATGACTTTTCGCTGTCTGCATCATCTCTCACCAGGTCAGGCCGAAGCTCTTACAGGGCTGCAGTTTGATGCTCTGACCGGATACTTTCAAGTGTAGAGTCTGCCCGCCGCTGGCTATCATACTTTCATGCTGCATGAACGAGCGCGACAACTTGCCGGTGAATCGGCTTTTGACGTACTGCGGCGGGCGCAGGAACTCGAGGCCGCCGGCCAGGAGATCATCCATCTCGAGATCGGTCAGCCCGATTTCCCGACCCCCGACCACGTCAAAGAGGCCGCCGTACAAGCCCTCGCCGATGGACATACGGGCTACGGCCCATCCCAGGGACTGCCTGAACTGCGCGCCGCCATCGCTGAAAAAGCTGGAGCCCTTCGAGGCCTTGAGTTCAGCCCGGACCAGGTCGTGGTAGCCCCCGGCGCCAAGGCCCTGCTCTTCTATACGATCAACGCTCTCGCGGGCCCGGGCGACGAGGTCATCTACCCCGACCCCGGCTTTCCCGCCTACCAGTCTGTGATAGCCCATTCCGGCGCCAGAGCGGTACCGCTGCCTCTTCGCGAGGAAACCGGCTTCCGCTTCGATACCGATGAATTTCGCGCGCTGGTATCCGACCGCACCAGGCTGGTGATCCTCAACTCGCCCCAGAACCCTACCGGCGGCGTCCTCGAGCTCGAAGACCTCGAGGCGGTAGCCGCCGCGGCCGCCGAACATGACATCACGATCCTCAGTGATGAAATCTACCTTCACTTCTGCTACGACTCGCCATTTGAAACCATCGCCTCCGTTGAGAACGCGGATGGCCGGACCATCATCGTCGATGGCTTCTCAAAGACCTATTCGATGACCGGCTGGCGGCTGGGATTCGCCATTCTCCCCCCCGCCCTGGTCGAGACCTTCGATCTTTACAACGTCAACATAGCCTCCTGCGCCTGCACCTTCAGCCAGCACGCGGCCGTCGAGGCCCTGCGCGGCCCGCAGGACTCCGTCCTCGCCATGGTCAGCGAGTTCCGCCAGCGGAGGGATTTCCTCGTCGATGCCCTCAACGGGATCCGCGGAATCAGCTGCGCTCCGCCCGGCGGAGCCTTCTACGCCTTCGCCAACATCACCGGGACCGGCATGTCCTCCGACGACCTGGCCACTAAGCTCCTTGTTGAGGCCGGGGTCGCCGTGCTCTCAGGAGCATCCTTCGGCTCGAGCGGAGAGGGCTATATTCGATTGTCCTACGCCACCTCGATGGAGAAGCTGGGCGCAGCCATCGCGCGCCTCGAAGGCCTCCTTGGAAAGACCCGATGAAAATGGACCGCAAAGGCGAAGCCTGATGAGAGAAAACTCCTTCCGTCACTCTGGCCTGCGGGTAAGCCGCCTGTTTGGAATCGACATCTGGGCGCACTGGATCCTCCTGTTGATCATCGGCCTCAAGCTGTTCGACATCCTGCTGCAAAATCACGGCCAGTACGGAACGCCCCTGCTGGCCTTCGCGGCCTTCGCCCTGGCGCTCCTGCTGACGATCCTGCTGCATGAACTCGGCCATGCCTACGCCGCTCACAGGCAGGGCGGAAGAACGGAGAGAATCATCCTCTGGCCCCTTGGGGGCCTGGCGGTATGCGAGGCGCCGCATGACCATCGCGCGCAGTTCTGGGTCGCAGCAGGAGGGCCTCTCGTCAACCTGGGACTAGGACTGCTGGTCACAGCGGCCTGCCTTCTCCTGGAGCTTGAGTTTCTGCCCTTTTCGGGCCAGCCGATTTTCTGGCAGCGCCTGCTGCAATACCTCTTCCTCTGGAACTTCGTTCTCCTCCTGGTGAACCTTCTTCCCTGCTACCCCCTGGACGGCGGACGGCTTCTGCACTGCGTGCTGTGGAGAAGGATGGGCTCCCATCACGGCGCGCTGGAGCTCACCCTGAAAATCTCGAAGTTCACCGCCATACTCGCCCTCCTCTTCGGGGGCGCCACCATCGTCCTGGGCTTCTCAGATGAGAATTGGAGATTCGCCCATCCCTTCCTTGACGAGCTTGGATTTGTGAGCGCCTTCTGCGGGCTGTTCTACTTCATGACCGCCAGGCAGGTCCGCGAGCAGGTGCTCTACGACACCGAGGACAGCGGCGCCTTCGGCCATGATTTTTCTCAAGGCTATACCAGCCTCGAACACCCGGGACCGGGAGAGAAACGCCGGGGCTTCTTTGAAGGATGGAAGCTCAAGAGACAACAGCGGCGAGAAGATAAAAAAGAACAGCGAGAAGCCCGGGACCGGGAACGTCTTGATGGACTGCTTGAAAAAATTCACAAAGAAGGAATGGGGAGCCTGAGCTCCGAGGAGCGCCGATTCCTGGAGAGCGCTTCGAAGAAACTCAGGAAGGCTCCCTGAAGAACACGGCCGCCACGCAGGTCCTCGACCCGCCCACCTCATCCTGCTATGATTTCCGCCCGGTACAATCAGGACCACAGAAGAGCTTTAACTCGCCCCCATGCAAAACCTACCCGATGACTGCCAGGCGGCGCGGATCCTTGGCCGGATTCGCCAGGACATTCCCCTGCTGGGGCTTACCCCGGCCTATGACCTGAGCGAGCCCTGGCCGGACCGGATCGCCCGGCTCAGTGACGAGGAGCTCCTGGGAGCTGAGCAAGTGGACCCCGGGATGGCCACCTGCATTCGCAGCGGCCTGCTGCTCCGCGGAGATTTCCAGGAGGAATCTCATGACCTGAGCCAGAGGCTCGGCTCGGCCGAGGGCAGCTACTGGCATGCCATCATGCATCGGCTCGAGCCGGACTACCCCAACTCCAAGTACTGGTTCAACAGGGTGGGACCACACGCCATTTTCGAACAGCTCGCCGAGGCCGCTCCATCGATAACGGATGCCGAGATCCTGGCGGGATTCATCTCACCCTCCTGGGACCCCTTCGGATTCACCGATGCCTGTGAAACGGCTGTCCGCGGGCAGCTTGAAAACTGCCGCCTCGACCTCGAACAGCTACAGGAGCTCGAATTCGACCTGCTGTTCGCCCACTGCTACCAGCTGGCTATCGGATCGCCGGTTTAAAACCTCTTTAAGATCAGCCGCGTGGGCCGGCGGCGAGAATCTCGTCGGTGGCTCCATCGGCGTAGGTCTTGAAGTTTTCCCGGAAAAGCTCCGAAAGCCTGGCCGCGCCGGCGTCATAGGCCTCCTTGTCCTCCCAGGTATTCTTGGGAACCAGCAGCTCGGCTGGCACACCGGGACATTCCGTTGGCACCTGGAAGCCGAAGGTTTCATCCTCCTGGCAGGCGACATCGTCAAGATCACCGCTGTGAATCGCGTCGATAATCGCCCGGGTATAGGGAAGGCTGATCCTGGAGCCCTCACCGAAGCCTCCACCGGTCCAGCCCGTGTTGACCAGCCAGACGTTGGAACCAAATTCGCGGATCTTCTCGGCAAGCATCTCCGCGTACTTCGTCGGGTGCCAGACCAGGAAGGCGGCGCCGAAGCAGGCCGAGAAGGTCGCCTCGGGCTCGGTCACGCCCATCTCGGTGCCGGCGACCTTCGCCGTATAGCCGCTGATGAAGTGGTACATAGCCTGGGCGGGAGAAAGCTTGCTGACCGGCGGAAGAATCCCGAAGGCGTCACAGGTCAGCAGCACCACGTTCTTCGGATGGGAACCGACACAGGGCACCTTGGCGTTGGGTATGAACTCGATCGGGTAAGAGCAGCGAGTGTTCTGCGTCAACGAGCAGTCGGTGTAGTCCACCTCGCGAGTGCGCGGGTCGAAAACAACATTCTCGAGAATCGAGCCGAAGCGGATGGACTGGTAGATCTCGGGCTCACTCTCCGGAGTGAGGTCGATGCACTTGGCATAGCACCCTCCCTCGATATTAAAGACGCCATCGGCCGACCAGCAATGCTCGTCGTCACCTATAAGCTTACGGCCGGGATCAGCTGAGAGGGTGGTCTTTCCGGTCCCGGAGAGACCGAAGAAGAGAGAGACATCTCCCTCGGCACCCTCATTCGCGCTGCAGTGCATGGAGAGAACGCCATCCCTGGGCATGAGGTAGTTCATCAGGGTGAAGACACCCTTCTTCATCTCTCCTGCGTATTCCGTGCCGAGAATCACCATCTCGTTGCGCTCAAAGCTGAGCGCGGCATTCGTCGTCGTGTCGACTCCCTCTATGGAGGTATCTGCAGCCAGGCTGCCGGCGTTGTAGACCGTAAAGTCCGGATCGCCGAAGGCTGCCAGCTCCTCATCCGTCGGGCGGATAAGCATGTTATACATGAAGAGCGCATGGTAGGCCTGGGAACAGACAATCCGGACCTTGAGGCGGTACTTGGGATCCCAGCCGGCAAATCCATCTACAACGTAGAGGCGCGGCTGGGCGGCGAGAAACTCGATCGCCGCGGCGCGATTTGTCTCGAAGCTCGACTCCTCCAGGGCAATATTGACCGAGCCCCACCAGACATCCCCCTCGGTGGCGGAATTTTTGACAACTCGCTTGTCCTTGGGAGAGCGGCCGGTCTTGGCGCCTGAATTGGCGGCGAGAGCGCCAGTTGAACTGATCTGCGCCCCCTCCAGAGAGGTTCCAATCTCGTAAAGACGAGCCGGACGCAGATTCATATACTCTTCATTAAACTCAAGTTCGTTGCCTTGCTCACTCATGGATCTAACTTAAACACAGCTCCCTGATAATATGATTGTATGCCTACCGAATAGTCCTCTTCTCTCTCCTGTAGAGAGCATGAAGATGAACTACCATATAGACTTAGCCTGAGAAAATCAAGCTGTCTCCCACCGAGACGATGGGCTGGACAAATCAAGCTTGCCCCCAGGCCGCCCCCCTATGAATCGACGCTGAACCTCGACAGCTGCTGCTGCTTCCCATAGGTACCTGTAATATCAAGCGATTCGGCATCTCCCGCGCGGCCGTATTCCCTGAGCCATTGCTGGCCGCGCTCGAAATAGGCCCCAAAGTCATCGAATGACATCTCATGCGCTCTGTAATGCTCGCGCCGAACGGTAAAAACCCGGCAGAGAGGATCGCCCCGGGCGATACGGATTTTCTCCGCCGAGGGGTCAAGCTCGAGAACGCAATGCCAGGGATAGGAGGACGGGTACCAGTCCGTATCCACCAGGGCGCTCAGCACCTTGAAGGGTCGCGAAAGATTGGGGATGTCGCAGAAATAAAGCAGCTCGTCGCTCTCGGTTCGCATGAAAAGCAGCGTCGAAACCTTCACCTGGTTCTCGATCTCCGGATAGACCTCCGGGGTAATCACGTGCGGCAGCATCTGGTCCTGCTCCCAGAACCAGGCATTTTCCTGCGTCAGGGGGACACCCTCCCCATCAGCGGCCGCGGCATAATCCCAATCACTCTCCAGCGTAACAGGCGTATCCAGCCGCCAGCCGTCTTCGTGCCGGCTGAACTCCAGATCACTCGGACAGAGAAGGTCCCAGCCAAAGGAATTAGCGGCCCGCATCGGAGGGCACTCTTCAGGCCACCCCTTGCCGGGTTGTCGCTTGTGGTAAGCACCACGGGCTGGGGCGGGAGAGGGAACCTCCGAACAGAACTTGAAATAATGGAGCATCTCGATCTTCCTGGGAAAATTGCGGCTGAATGACCGACCGGGCCGGGGAGCCTGCTGGAAAAGTTACCAGCAGGCGACAGTCCATGCGAGCAAGAAGGCCGAAGGCGCCCTTCTTGCAGCCGCCTCCCTCTCTGCTACACTGTCCTGCCCCTATGATCAACAAAGGCACCCTCTCCAACCTGGCCTCCGGAACCCTGCTCCTGACAGGACTCCTGCTGACGGCGACAGAAACCGCCGCGGCAGCCGGCGCTATGATTCTCTCCATTGGCCTCTTCGCGTTCAGCGGCGGCATCACCAACACGCTGGCGGTGAAAATGCTCTTTGACCGGATACCCGGTCTCGCGGGTTCAGGAGTGATCCAGTCCCGGTTTGCCGAAATTCGGGAGGAGATCAGACGCCTCATCCTCGACCAGTTCTTCACCGAAGAGAACCTGCATCAATTTCTCCGCGAGAAGACCGCCGAGGTGGACCTCCTCTCCTATCTCAAGGGAGAGGGAGGAGGCAGCCCTGCCGTTACCTTTGTCGAAACGCAATGGGACCAGCTGACTCGCCCCGAGGTTCTTGACCCCCTGCTGGATGAGCAGGTGGAGAAAATCTTTGAGAGCTCGGCACTCGGCGGATTGCTCAGCCTCGTGGGAAAAGACACGATCCTCGATATCGTCAGGACCTTTGTCGGATCTTTCACCGACTCGCTGAAGAAGAAGGTTCTTGAGACGGCCCGGGACTTCTCGGCCAATCCCTCAACGCTCGGACTGGAACTCGACGTCGAACGCCTGGTCGCCGACATCCGCCGAGAGGTCGACAGCCTGCTCGAGCGGCGCCTCGAAGATCTCAGCCCGCAGGATGTGAAATGCATCATCGAGGACGTGATTCGCAAACACCTCGGCTGGCTGGTTGTCTGGGGAAATGTATTCGGCGGCCTCATCGGTCTCGGAGCCTACCTGCTCAGAGACTTTCTTCCCTGAACCACGGGCCGGCCATCAGGGACACAACGCCGGGGAGGCGGCCAGGGGAGGGGTGAGGGTCACATCTCCCTGGAAGAGAAATCGCAGCAGAATGATGGGGTCGGAGATGTCGAAGGCTCCATCCGCGTTCACGTCGAGAGCAGAGGAGCAGGTCTCCCGTGTCAGCTCGCCCAGGAAAAGGCGGCCCAGCATCAGGATGGGATCGGAGATATCGAGGAGAGCGTCTCCGTTGGAGTCCCCGCGAACCCAGGCCCCATTTCCCTCGGTATAGAAGAAGCCCTCCTCATCGAGATAGCAGCCGGCCTCAGTACAAATCTCTACGCTGGCCGGCCCGGCCAGCTCACAGCCCGGCGCGATAGCCTGCACAGTCTGACCATCAGCGAGCAGCTCAAACTCCGCCTCCCGGCCGCACACGCGCAACGAATTCACCCCGGAGCTGAAATGCCGCCCGACAATGTAGAAGATCCCCCCCTGCCGGCCGCGCGCGTTGACGTAATCGACGATGTAGGGCAGCCGAATGTCGGTGATCTCGATCTCGATATCCTCTGTCGCCAGTTCGAGCTCTCCCCCTCCCTCTCCCAGCAGGATATTATTCAGCGGGAGCTCTCCCGGTCGTTCCTGGAAGCGGATGCGGGTGGTCCCCGAGCGCTCAGCCCTGACCGTATACCGGAGCTTTCCCAATTCGGTATCCACCCCGGACGGAAGCCCCAGGGGGCCCTGGCCATCGGTGTCACAGACGAAAACACAGGAGATCGTTCCAGCTTCATCATCCACCGAAAGCCGCCACCAGTCGAATTCGGCCTCCGTACCCGGATCGAAAAAATCAAAATGCTCGCTCGAATAGCCGAGGGCGAGGCTGCCGGCCAGGACAGGAACATCTCCGCGGCAATAGAGCCCCAGGCTCCCCTGGCCCTCAAGATTCGGCGGCGGCTCCATTTCTACGCGAACGGCCGCGGTTCCCTCGATACGGGGAAGAACCGGCGCCGAGGCCTGGTTGTCTCTCACATCCATCAGCTCGGCGCTGAAAAACAGCGACCGGTCAAGCCGGGAGCGGTTGTAGATTTCGAGAGCCAGTATGTTTTCACCCGGCCGCAGCGGCTCTCGGCAAAGAAAAACATCTTCAGTGATTCCGCCGCGATGATAGCGGGCGTAGGCGGAGTCCGCGATGGCGAAGCCGGGATCTCCAAGCCCCCGGCGAGCCACCTCCAGGCCGTTGATATGAGCGACGAATCCATCGTTGTAATCGATTCTCAGAAGAAGCGCGTTCACCGCGGCCGGGTCTGAGATATCGAACCGGCACCTGGCATAGAAGACTCTCCGCTGGCTCAGAAGCATGTCGAGCGCGGTCAGGACTGTCGCCGAGCCGAACCCGATTCCCGACTGGCCCTCTTGCCAGGATGTGTCATCGAATGTCTCCCGGCTCCAGCCATCCCCCGGAGCATCGAGGGAATACCAATACCTCCAGGAGGCCCCGGCTGGCACCAGGGTGACCGACCTCTGCAGCCCACAGTCGAGCTCGTCGGGGGTCGGATCGATCCCCGGGATGGAATAGGGTGGCGCGGGGGCGATGCCATCTGCCAACGCCTGCATAAAAGCGTCGAAATCCTCCCGGTCAAGAAGTCCGTTATCATTGAAATCAGCCGCATCCGGACACGGCAGGGCAATTCCCTCCCGGTGAACCCTCAAAAGAATCATCGCATCCTTCAGGTCGACCTCGCCTCCCTTCGGACCATCTTCAACCAGGTCTCCACGGGTAAAGCTTCCTGCCAGAACCGGCGGATTCTCCTCAACGCAGAAGGGCTGCTCCCGCAGCAGGCTGGTCTGGTGAATCGGAGCAGGGTTCCCCTCGTTGGAGGTGAAGAAATCCCGGTCATCCAGGTCAAAGCAGATCGACTCGCTCTTGGGTTCGGCAGCGCCTGCATTTGGAAGAATGATCCGCGGCTGGGTAAAGATCCTCTCGAAAGGAACCCCATCCGGAAGTCGATATTCCTGGACCGCGGGAAAGGTTCGCACCAGCATACGGCGGCCGTCACCGGTAAGGTCGGCGGCTGTCACCAGGCCGCCAATATTCATGGTGGCGATACGAACGAGCGTCTGTACGGCACCCCCCGGAGTGCTCCTGGGAAAGCGGTACACGCCGGCCGGACCATTGACCTTAGTGATGAGATAGAGAATCCCCGTGGCGGGATGAACGATCAGGGACTCGTTATTATAGGTCCCGGCGGGATAGCGAAAACGTATCGCCTCCGACCTCTCCGCGACCAGGCTCTGGTTAAGGTTCACTGACGGCAGAGAGGGCTCGGGCAGACGCCAGATCACCAGCTCGTTTCGATTGAGCGCGTTGTTCCCGGTATCGGCGATGAAGAGATAGACGCGAGTTGGGTCGGAGCCGGGGCCGGTGGCGATATCCTCGTAGTCGGTATTGGAGGCTCCGGGCAGGTCCACCTCAGCCACCAGGGCCCCATCTTTGCGAACCGCGAACAAACGCGCCGCGTCCTTCGAGTCATTATGGACCCAGAAATAGTCCCGGCGCCCGGTGATGGGAACCATCCCCGAGATTTCATCAATCCTTGGGTCGCTGATCGTTCCAACGCGGACCGGCCGTGAATACTCCTGCGCCTCTACACTCCCCTGATGCCAGGATGCGAACCATACCAGCAACAGGAAGGAGAGGCGAACGAAGCGGAAAATACACCTGGAACAGGTGACTGGGAACACCATCTCTATCCCTCCATAAACCTCAAGTATGCCCAGATTTCAGGCAGGTTCACCTGATTTCCCGGACGAGTTCCCAGGTAATCCGCCAATTGAGACCATCAGCCGCAGCTGGTATAGACCTCGCATCCCTGGTCTCCGGGACTTCCCTCCGCATCGGAGTCCGTCCCGCAGGCCTGCGCCCCGGGCGCCGGAGGCGCCTGGCCTCCCAGGAAGAGATAGGACAAGACGAAGATCCCATCCGTAATGTCGATGGAACCGTCATTGTTGGCATCCCCGGCCTCCCTGCAGACCGGCAGGGCTCCGCCAAGAAAAAGCGCGCCGAACAACGACAGGCTGTCGGATATTCCAAGCTGACCGTCATCATTGGCATCTCCGCGCCGGAAGGCGGTCCGGGAGGTGGAGCCGGTAACAACCACCTCGATGCTGGCGGTATTGTTGTCGTCATCGGTTTCCTCGGTCGAGGAGCTCACCCGAGCGACCACCACGTAGGTTCCGGGGGCGGCATTCGGGATGACCTGAACGGGGAAAAAAAGGTTCGAGCCGAAATTAGGCTGCAGGTCCTCGATCAGGAAGCACGACACTCCGCCGGGGTTTACACCGCATTCATCTCCAGGAATATCTCCCGTCATCCCCTCGGGAAGCAGGAGCTCAATCCGCACCTCAGCGGCGGCCCTGGATCCCAGGTTGAAGACCGCGACCGTATAGGAGAGGCTCCCCCCGGTCGCCACCGACTCTTCCGAAGCCTCGATGGTAACTCCGAGGTCAGGAGCGGGAAACGAATCGGATTCGCCGGGGTTGCTGGGGACATCGCCGTCCGGCACCGGTTCTCCCTCGGTCCAGTCACAACCCGCCCCGAGCTCCTGTCCGTTGGTGTAGCCGTCCCCGTCGGAGTCCAGGTCGCAGATGGCCTGCCAATCGACATCCCCATCGACCAGGGTTCTGTCGACATCCAATCCAAAGGCGTTACGCGGACCTCCGCCAAAACCTTCGTGACAGGAGATGCAGCCCAGCTCGAAACCGTTAGGAAGCTGCGCCATCCGGAAACTGCGCGCGCTGATGGCTGGCGAGGCGGCCACCAGGATCAGGAAAACAAAGACTCCCGGGTAAAAACGACACGGCATCTGCAGACTCCTCAGCTAAAACAGGTAATCATTCACCGCGCTCCACAGGGCGGCTTCCTGTGTGAGAACCCGGGCCGCGAGCGGCCCCCCCAGGTAAACACTCCCCCTATCTTATAGCCTGCCAGGAGCGCCCCGAACCTTTTTGATAAAAGAACCGTTTTTGATGCGCTAGCCTTCCTCAGCCGGATGAACCAGATCGATCCACCAGCCAAGATCCCGCGAATACTCGGCCGAGAGGTCGTGTTTCACCAACTGGCGGTGAAAGCTCGCGGCGCCGAGCTTTCCCAGGTCGGCCGTCTCGGCATCGGGAAACCGCTCTGTTGGGTCAGTGGCGATCATCTTCGTACAGAGCTCGAGAAGATCGAGACGAAGATCGAGATGGTCATACCGAGGCATATACTCAACCAGTTCATCAGGTAGACGCAGCTTCTTCTCGAGAAGTTGATCAAGGGTCTTGCATTCCTTGAACAGCAGCTTGCCCGTCAACATCTCGATCAGCACATAGCCAAGACTGGCTATGTCGGAGCGATAGCGCACATCCCTCTCCCTGATCAGCTCCGGAGCCATGTAATAGGGTGTACCGCGAACCTCCGCCTGCAGATCGACCTGGCGATCGCAGGAAGAGTCCATGTCGATCAGCTTCTTCGTACCTGTCCGCTTGATCATGATGTTCGAAGGTTTCAGGTCGCTGTGGATGATCTCGTGATGATGAAGGGAAGACAGCCCCGCGAGGCAGCCTCGCAGAATATCGACGGCGGCCGCGGGTCTCAACATGCAGTGATCCTCCCCGGGGGAAACCAGGACATCGTTCAGGCGGTCCCAATCCGCCTTTGTGACCCGCGCCTCGGATTCCCTGTAGAGCTTCGCGGCGAGAAGCTGGCGAAGATCCAATCCATCGACCCACTCCATGACCATGACCCGGGTATCTTCCAAAGCGACAAAGTCACGGATGTTCACCAGGTTGTCCTGCTGGATCTCGCTGATCTTCTGGCCCTGGTGGGCGATGCGCTCCATCTCCTTCAGGTGCCTGGACTCAGATACCGACTCATCCCGGGCATAGAGCTTGATGGCGACCTTGGTCGAGTAGCCATCGACTCCCTCCCTGAGCGCCAGGTACACGACCCCCTGGCCGCCGCTGCCCAGCTTCCGCAGGATGCGGTAGCGGGCATTCCAGCTCATCTCCTCGCTGGGCTCGGCAATCCTGGCAGGAGCCGCCTGCCGCTCCAGG
Source organism: Planctomycetes bacterium UBA1662 (assembly GCA_002320775.1). Lineage (GTDB taxonomy): Bacteria > Planctomycetota > UBA8108 > UBA8108 > UBA8108 > UBA8108. The sequence goes on along the minus strand of DCKY01000187.1, from coordinate 11,977 downwards.
GCGCCGTGATAGGACAACATCAGGGTGGGCCCGTCAGGATCAAATTCCTGCCGGCCCGCCTCTCGGTTTGTGTCGTCTGAAGATGGCGAAGACGAAGACATGCGTTACCTGGACCAATGAACAGCTGCGAAGAAAGAACAGTATAGGACTGGCCCCTGCCCTTCGCCATTCCACTTTGTCCGCCGGCGCTCTACAATACCCCATCAAATGCGGACGCTCCCACGCAGGATGGGGAGCCCCTTCAGCAGGCGGCAAGGAGACTTCCAGACCATGGCTTTCAAATACGCTCTCTGCAGCGAGGTTTTCAGCACGCCGCTGAGCGAGACCATAACCCAGATCGCCATGGCAGGCTTTGACGGCATTGAGATCGCTCCCTTCAACGCAGCTGACTCGGTCGAGGAGGTCAGCGCGGAGCAGCGCTCTGAGCTCCGCAGGCAGGCCGAAGACGCCGGCCTCGAGATTGTCGGCCTCCACTGGCTCCTGGTCTCGCCGCCGGGACTACACCTGACCACCGACGATTCGTCCATCCGCAAGCGCACCACCGGCTACCTGCAGGACCTGGCTCGATTCTGCAATGATCTCGGAGGCAAGGTCATGATCTTCGGCTCGCCCAAGCAGAGGAATCTCGAAGACGGACAAGATCCGCGGAGCGGCTTTGACCGGGCCGCAGAGGCGCTGAAAGAGGTCGGCCAGACCTGTGAAGACCTTGGGGTCCAGCTGCTGCTGGAAGCCCTCAGCCCGACCGAGACCAACTTTCTGCAGACCATCGAACAGGTGCTCGAGCTGCGGGAGGCCATCGACAGCCCCGGAATCGGCTATATGCTCGATTGCAAGGCCATGTCCTCGATGCCCGAAGGTATCGAGGGGACCATCCTTCGACACGGAAAAGACGCGGGTCACTTTCACGCGAACGAACCCGATGGAAAGGGACCGGGAATGGGTGAGCTCGACTTCACCCCGATCCTCTCGTCGCTTGCGGAAAGCGGCTATGACGGCTGGGTCTCAACCGAGCCCTTTGACTACAAGCCGGACCCCGCGACGGTTGCGGCCGCCGCTCTTCAAACCCTTCGCAAGGCGGCCGGAGCTGAATGATCCGGGTACGGGAAAAAAACAAGACGAGCAGGCAGCCGAGAGTGCTGAAGGGGGCTCTTCTGCAGCTGCTCCTGGCCTGCGCCATCACCGGCTGGAAACCCGCCCATTGCGAAGAGAAAGAGGGCGCCTCCGACTGGAGCGCGGTCGCTCGCTCCGTCACAATCCATCGGGATTCCTGGGGCGTGCCTCACATCTACGGACCGACCGATGCGAGCGTGGTCTTCGGACACCTCTACGCCCAGGCGGAGGACAACTTCTGGCAGATCGAAGAAAACTTCATCCTCGCGACCGGGCGCGGCGCCGAGGTGCATGGAGAGGATGCGCTGCCGGGGGATCTCCTGGTGCGAGCTCTTGAGATAGAGCGCCTCTCGGTGGAGGAATATGAACGCTCCGCTCCCCGCCTGCGGGTGCTCTGCGATGCTTTCGCCGCGGGACTCAATCACTTCCTTGCGACAAACCCGGGTGTCAGGCCAAGGCTCCTGAAACGCTTCGAACCCTGGCACGCCTTTGCCTTCTGCCGCTATGGACTCTACGTACAGTTCATACTGCGCAGGGAGGGAATCAGCGGCCGCAAGGTCCAGGGGGCGCTGAAGGAGTTGCCCCCTGAGCACAGCCAGGGGTCGAATATGTGGGCCGTCGCTCCCTCGAAAACCGAATCGGGCCACGCCCTTCTCTTCATCAATCCCCATCAGCCCTACTTCGGACCGGGGCAATTCTATGAAGGGCACCTTCACAGCGAAGAGGGCCTTAACATGTCAGGGGCGGCCTTCTTCGGCTCTCTTGTACCGACCCTTGGACACAATGAGAAGCTCGGCTGGAGCCACACGGTCAATTATCCCGATATTGCCGATCTCTACGTAGAAACCTTCGACGACCCCGAGGATCCACTGGCCTATCGCTGGGGCAAAGAACACCGCCGGGCTGAGCAATGGAGCGAAACACTCAAGATTCTCGGTCCGGAGGGCATCAGAGAAAAGCTCTACCAGTTCCGCAAAACCCATCATGGACCCATCGTCGGAACTCACAAGGGAAAGCCCGTCAGTCTCAGGCTCTCCCGGTTCGTGAAGGGCGGGCAGGTCGCCCAGTGGTACGCCATGAGCAGGGCGGGATCTCTCGAAGAGTTCAGGAAAGCTATCGAGCCGCTCGCCATCCCGATGTTCAACATCATGTACGCCGACCGTGAAGGTAATATTTTCTACGTCTACAACGCGGCCGTCCCCCGGAGAGATCCCGGGCTCAACTGGAGCGAGCCCGTGGACGGCAGCGACCCCGGCACCGAGTGGCGCGGCTACCACTCCCTCGCTGAGCTGCCCCAGCTCCTCAACCCTCCCAGCGGATTCCTGCAGAACTGCAACCAGACCCCCTTCACCACGACCATTGGAGACAACCCCCGGCCCGGCGAGTTCCCTCCCTATATGGTGACGGAGAAGGACAATCTCCGGGCGAAAATCTCCCGACGGCTGCTCTCCCGCAAGGAAACATTCACCTTCGACTCCCTCTGCGAGGCCGGCTTCGACACCACAGTGCTGCTTGCAGAGGAACAGATACCGGGAATCGTCAGGGCCTGGGAGCTGGCAAGAAGAAGCGACAGGAGGCTGGCCAAAAAGCTGGAGCTCCCGGTCGCCGAGCTGAAGAAATGGGATTGTGTCGCACGAATCGATTCCACCGAAATGACACTCTTCACCGTCTGGGCCGAGCTCGGCAAGTTCAAGCTCGACCCGCGCAAAGACCCGCGCACAGCGCTGCGCAACCTGGCCCGGGCAACAGCCGGGCTGCGATGGTACTTCGGCACCTGGCATGTTCCCTGGGGCGAGCTCAACCGGCTGCAACGAATTCCGCCGGACCAGGAGCCGGGCTTCAGTGATTCCGCCTCCAGCCTGCCCATCGCCGGCGGGCCCGGCTGGCTGGGCATGGTCTTCAATTTTTACGCGCGCCGGGTTGATGGACAAAAGAAGCGTTACGGAATCGCCGGACACTCCTACGTGAGTGTCGTCAACTTTGGCCCGGCCACAAGGGCCCGCTCCATCCTCGTCTTCGGTCAAAGTGCCGATCCGGACTCGCCCCACCACCTGGACCAGGCAAAACTGTTCGCCCGCAAAAAGTTCAAGCCCGCCCTCTTCTCACGCGAAGAGATCGAGAAAAACTCTCTGCAGGTGTACCATCCGGGTGAAGAGGCTGGAGATACCGGCCGCCAGAACGATAAAACCGGGGGAAAACGATGAAGACCTGCTATCCGAAAACAGGTGTCCGCGCGCACACCGCAGGCCCCCTGGCCCTGGGCCTGTTCATCCTGCAGGCCCTCTGCCTCGCGCCGGGGTGGGCCGCCAACGGCCAGGAATCCGACCTCGGCGAGACCGAGCTCGAAAAGCGGCGTAAGGCGCTCGACAGCTGGGTCTTCGAACCGGTCTCGCTGGAGAATTCCGCCTACGTGTTTCACATGGACCGGCACACCTCGAGCTTTCGGTTGAATGTTCGCAGATCGAATGTCGGGTATTACTCCTCCTGGAACCGCAAGGGCTTCTGCTCCATCCTGCTGAAGAATGGAGAAACCGCACCTGTCGACAAGGTTGAAAACCTGAATGCGAACTCGGACCGAATTCGCTTTCGCGCGGGATCGAGCAGCCGCGAGCTGCCGCCCATCTGGCTCGAGTGGCGTAAGATCAAGAACGGGAGCCAGCTTGCGCTCGCCTTTGATGTACCCGAGGAGAGCCGGGCACAGGTCTCCGGGCTGCGGCTGCTGGACAGGTCTCTCTGGATCAGCGACTCCGACAACGGAGAAATTCTCCTGCCGCGTGGAGTCGGAGAGCTCCATCGCGCCGCGAAGGCCGGCCCGCTCGAGATTCGGTTGGACCGGCCCCTGGCCCCCGGCGGCAAGGCATCCGGAAACGCCTACTCCCTGCCGGTCATCGGACTCAGCCGTCTCGCCGGGACCCTGGCCTTCTGCTGGAGCGACCCGGAGGCCGCGCTCACCATTCAACGCGAGGCGGTGGGCGATGAGAAGTTTCCGGGCAGACGAGGCATCTTCACCAGCGCTGATTTCAACGGCCACTCGGGCGAGCTGACCTTCCTTGTCCCGACAGAGATCAACATGGAGATCATGGAGACTGCGAGGGTCTACGCCCATTGGGTGCAGAGCAGCAGGAATCTCGACTCCCTGCGATTCAAGACCTCGAAGAGAGAAGACCTTAGGGCTTTCATCGGCGCGGCCATGTGGCGCCCCTCGATGACGGCTGATGCCAGGGGCCCCCTGGCCAGCCGGGAGGTTCGCTACGACTTTAAGCAGCTTGGCGCGATCTCCCGCCACTGGCAAGAGGTGCTTGGCATCGACCGCGCCCTGGTGATCCCGGAGGATTGGCTGGCAACAGGAGCGGGAGAGGGCGGGCAGCTCACTCGCTGGAACGCGGCAGAAGAATGCGGAGGCAACTCGGAGCTGTCGAAGGCCGCTGAAGAGATCCGATCCAGGGGACATCTCTTCGGCCTGGGGATAGATCTTGATCAGCTCTACAACCCGCCGCCCGAGAAGATCCTCAACCGCTCGGAGGCCTGGGGCGCCGCCGCCGATGTGGTCAGAACGACCGACAGCTTCAACAACCTGGCGGCGATCTGCGACCCCCAATTGCTTTTCATCAACGAGACAGAAGGCCTGGACCCCGGCCGGCAGGACTGGGGGCTGCTGCTTGCAAGCAGGGCTGACCTGCTGAGCGAGACGGAAAAGATCTTCGGTCTCGTGGGAATTTCACACGCTCTTCCAGGCGACCTTCACACCGTCTCTCTCTTCGACAGGATCCTGCAATCAAAGCTTGCCGCCGCCGCCTCACCAACCGCCTTCCCGCTGGTCCCGGCAATCTACGGACACGTGGCGAGACTTGGCTTCGGCGGGGCTCACGCCCTTGGGCCCTCGGATGCGGCCGGGTTTCTCTGCTGCCTGCTCTACGGCCAGCCGCCCGTCTACGCGCTTCCCCCGGGCCTGTATTTCGAATCGCCCGAGCAACCAGCTCCCGGCGCCAGCGGCGATACGGCCTCCTCGTGCTTCGCCCGCGAGGCCGGCTGGACCGCCGGGAAGAAACTCGGGGCCCACGACCTCTTCATCAAGAACACCTACGAGGTCTCCACCTGGCTCTCCCGGCTGTGCGCGCGCAACCGCCTGACGAGCCATCGCTTTCTGACGGCCGATGGATCGGTCCAGGAGAGCTTCTTCAGCGCCGACCTCCGGGTCCTGGTCAATTTCGGCAAGACGCCCTATGAAGACAAGGATGCCAGGGTTGTGCTGCCGCAATACGGGTTCCTGGTACGCCACCCCTTCTTCCTCGCCTTCCACGCGCTGGAGGCCGATGGTCTCACCTACGACAGTCCCGCCTTTTTCACCGTTCGCTCACTCGAGGGGAAGATGTATCTGAGGGCGGAGCAGGTCCGGATCTACCAGGGAATGGCGCCCGGAAAGATCAGCCTCGGCGGACGGGTATTCGAGGTCGACCGGGAGCTGAGAACAAAGGTCTGGTAGACCGCGCCTTTCTGAGGGTATTCCTGAGCTCATGAATACAGCCCGCCTGAGAATATACGCCGCGGCCTTCTGCATGGATGCCACAGCCTATGGCGCCGGCCTGCTGCTTCCAATTAAAGCTCTGAAGAGCTTCGATGCCGACCCCCTGGAGCTGGGGCTGATAGGAACCGCCATCAACGCGACCTATACGATCGTCTGCATCCTTACAGGCCGCCTGAGTGACCGGGTCGGATCACGCTCGCTCTACCTGCCGGGAGCGGCCCTTGTTTTCGCCGCCGCTCTTCCAATCGTCTATTTCAGCGACAGCCTTGCTGACCTCTACCTGGCTGCGCCTGTTCTCGGAATTGGCCTGGGCTTCTACTGGGCTCCGCTCGAGCGCGAGATGGGAGAGGCCAGCGGGCCGCGCAACCTCTGGAAGACAGCGGGAACCTTCAATTGTGTGTGGGCGGCGGGAATCTGCATGGGCTGCCTGCTTGGCCCCGGACTCTACGACCAGCTCGGCTTCAAGGCCGGCGTGATCCTCCTGCTCGCTCTCAGCGGCTCAGCTCTCGCACTGCTGGCCCCGCCGCTGCGAATAGAGCCCCGGGAGAAAACCGATGAGCTGAGACCTGCCGGGGCGGCGTCAAATAGCGCCCACCTGCTACTGGTGGCGTGGGTGGCTAATTTCTCGGCCTACTTCGCCTTCATCGGAATCACCAACCAGTTGCCCTACCTCGGCGAAAAACACCTGGGAATTGGCGTAGCAATGATCGGCCTGCTGGCCTTCAGCATCAACCTTGCAAGATTCGGCGGCTTCTTCACCCTGCGCCGGCTCAAAGGCTGGAATCATTCGCCGGCGTGGCTTTTTGCCGTCCAACTCGCGGCCGCCGCTTCGCTTCTTACGCTCAGCCAGTTAGACAACCCGGTCTATTATTTTGTCCTCCTGCCGTTGCTGGGCATCTTCAGCTCGCTATCCTATTCGCTAAGCTTCTACTACGGCCTCACGACCCCCGCACGCGCAGGCAGGAACAGCGGGCTCCACGAGGCCGTACTGTCCCTTGGACTGATGCTCGGCCCCCTGGCCTGCGGCGCCGCGGCGAGATTCCTGCCGGACTGGCCCGCCGTTGCCCTCGCCGTTGCCGGGACTGCGCTCCTGCTCGCGCTCGTCGCCGAGCTCATCATCATGAAAATATACCGGGGCAGAAATGAGCTGGGCGGTTAGGATAGGCACGTCCGGATTGACCAATAGTGGCTCTTTCAAATGATGCAAGCTCTCCTCCGTCTCTCAACCTTTTCCGTGCTTCTCCCGTCGCTCCTGCTTTGCGGTTGCGGGTCCATCGACAACCTCCCCGGAGAATCAGACCGGGCGAAAGGTCCCGGCGAGAGCGTTGAGCAGGAACCAAACGCTGCCCGCCTCTCACGTGAAGACCTCGAGGAGAAAGAGCAGGCGCGATTTCAAGAGGGTGACCATGCAATCAGGATCAACAGAACCCTCATCTATCCCTGCAGATGGCTGCGAGCTGAAGATCTTGCAGTGACTCTTCGCCCCCTGCTCGAGACCCGCTACGGAAGCGGGGTGCGCATAGTGCCGCACGCCGTCACCAACCAGCTGCTCATCTACATTCCACCCTTCCATGAGCAGGAACGCGTTACCAGGCGGGCGGTACCCGCCGCCAGCACCCGCAGGTAAAGAAACATCGGCTCTGGCGCTTCCGGAAACACACCGGTCCGCCGCTCCGGAGGCTAATCGACCCCGAGGTTCGCTCTCCAGGCTCGTACACGCTCCGATGGCTTCCAGCCCGGAACCTGCTCAGCAAGAAAACTGGCGATGCCGGAGTAAAAAGCGTTGGTCCTGCTCCTGACAAGAAAATCTGACAAGCTCGGAATGGCCTGGCCGTTGTAATAGCTCTTGAGCAGAACGATCGAACCGGAGCCCGCTGGAAGTACGGCGTACTGACCGGTGGCCAATCGCACAGGCGTATAGGAATCCGTCGGCTGGCAGTACTTGACGAGACGATAGATAAAATAGAGACACTCCCCTTCGCGCCGAAGCTCGTTGATAAACCAGATGTCCGTCCCCTTCCTCAGCAGCCCAGGCTCCCAGACCTCATGGCTGAGCACCTGGTTGGGCTTCAGCTTCGGTGGCTCATCAAGGCAATCCCCAGGCGAGCCTTCACCCGGAAAACGATGTTCCATACTGTCCATTGAATCGTTGGGGAGCTGGGTCTTGAAGTCCGAACACATGAGGTAAACAAGCAGGTCCAGGGGCTTGACCCCGGGGACGGAAAACAGGGCCCGGGCCGCGACCATCTGTCCCTCGTCCGCCTTGCGCCGTTCAACACTCTCAGGGCCAAGTGAATCCTGCCAGGCGCCCTCGGTGATCGGAGCGCGAAGAACCTCGGTCGAAAAACTATTCGACGTCACCGCCGAGAGCTCCAGGCCGGAAAGCTCGGAACGGAGACCGGCAAACCGCTCGCGGAACCAGTCGCCGCGGGCGCGGAGATAGGGTTCGGAAAAATCGAGAATCGGTCCGGTAGCCAGGAGAGGAGCGGCCTTGACCCGGACAACGGCCGACTCCGAGGCGCCGGTCACCTTCCCGGTCTTCGCCGGAGGGGCAACTCGATCATCTTCCAGCAGCGCCGCTAATCCAAGCGCGAGGAGAAGGACCGCAAGGGCCACCAGATTTACGATGATTATCCAGCGTGGCAAAGAATCAGCTCCGCTTCAGCAGGGAAAATCCTATCCCCTGGCCTTCTGCTTGGCGAGTTGAGCGTCACACCAGAGGCGAACCTTCTCGGCCTGCGCCTTGCGCTTCGCATCGGCCGCCTGGGGGCTGAATGTCGGTGGGAAGTCTACGAAGTAGGCCTTGATATAGCCGTAGGCGGCCTGGCGAATACCCGCGTCCTCATGGTCAAGATCGGCGAGGAAAAGAGGAAGACCTTCCTGCGCCTGGCACTGAACGAGCGCCCACATGACCGCCTTCTTCAGCGACACACTTCGCTTGGTGCTGGCGTAATAAGTCAGGAGATCCTGTACGTTCTCTTTCTTTTTCGACAGCCCGATCGCCATGACCCGCTCCCAGCGGCGATGCCATTTCAGATAGCTCTCCCACTCCTTGTACTCGTAGCCGGTAATCTTCTCGAGATGACCATCGATAACTGCGCGAACAGATTTACTCCTGATCGCATCTCGAACCTTGGCCATGTCGGGAATAAGCTCACCCTTGAACTCAAGCGGATAGCTCTCGACGATGTTGTCGAGAAACCTGATGAGCTTAACGTTCGGACGCATGCGGATGTGACGCATGAGACTCGGATAGTGGATCGTCTTATTGAGATCGGGGATATAGACCCAGTCGCGAGCTCCGCTCTCCCCCGGATTGCTCTTGCCGGAAACGATAATACGGCTGTTCGGATTCTTCGTGATCAATGAGCTGGCTCGATTCAGAACCAGCAGGGCGAATGAGGTCGGAATGCGGGGATCCTCCTTCTCACCATGAGCGGCGCCGCCGGGCCAGCTGCCATCGACCAGCTGCTGGCCGATGAGATGCTTTGACATCTCGTCAAACCAGTCGTGCTTTCCGAAGAGCTTGATATCGCCGAGGTCGCCGACCTTCTCGAGGCTGTACATGCCGTAGTAGCTCTTGGTCGGCGCCCAGCTGGTCATCAGCCAGCCGTAGCCATCGCGAACAGCCTTATTCAACGCGTTGAGCATCTGCTTGGGAATCTTTCCCTCAAGGGTGTCTCGGGCGAGGATCAACGAAGAGAGACCGGCGCAGGTCATATTCCACGTGGCTCCACCAGCATTTCTATAGTCGAAGCCTCGCTTGTAGACCTTGATTCCTTCGAAACCGACCTCTGGATTCGCCGGCGTAACAACGATGGTGCGCCCGCTGCTTTTCTTTCGTTTTGAACTTTTTTTGTCCTTGTCGGCCTCAGGAGCCTTCTTGTCGCCATCGATCAGCTTAACCCTGCTATTCCAGGCCTCCTTGTCGGAAGGCCTCATGAGAGTCACCCTCTCTTCAACCTCAGGCCCCTTCTCCTGCTGCCCATCGACAAAGTGGTCCAGGATTTTGAGCCAGACCTTCCGGTCGATCGGTATGTTGCGCTTCATGCCAACACCGAGCCCCAGGACGGCAAACTGGGTATTTGAATTGTCGAACTTGTCCTTGGAGGGCCCATAGCCCCAGCCTCCACCTCCGGCCATTTGAATATCAGCGAGGTTTTCAACCGCCCTCTTCAGATGAGGCCGGAACTCCTTGCCGATCCGGGGATTGTCTTTGAAGAGGGCCTTGGCCTTGGCGGGAGCGAGGATCAGGATGTCCTGCTCGATCTGGGAAATAGCCGCATCGAGAGCGAAAATATAGCAGGCCAGCGTATAGGTATGCTTGCTCTTGGACATCCGGGCATTGAGATGGTCGAAGTTTCGGCGAATCAGGGGATGGTTGATGCTTACGCCGGACACCACGAGGGCGTAGGTCTCCAGGGCGACCTGGCCTTCGGCGCGATGGCCGACCTGCTTGGCCTTCACCTGGCCGAGAAGGTAGGTCGTACCCGCATCGATCGCTTCGCTGATCGCATCCGCCGCCCGAACAGGAATCGACACTCCCGAAAGGAGCAAGGTGGAGACAAGAAGAGCAAGAGCTGAAACAAAGCTGGTTTTTTTTCTGAGAGACATTCCCGGTTCTTCCCCAAAGAAAATAAATATATGAGCCTGAGACTGGGCCTATTGCATGACTGGAACCCCGAAGGTTTCCACGGTTGTCCCATTGTAAAACCAGAGGGAGGATTGTCCAGCGATGAAAGATCCCCATTCTCCCCCGTATTACCCGGATTCACTTCGATGGCCTGTATTGACCCCCCCTGAAAGCTTTGCTTAGAATGATGAACCTTTCATTAGTCGACAATACGGAGCAGAAGAAGATGCAGTCTAAAACACCACCAACAGGTTTCTTTCAGGGACTTCTCGCGCTTCTTCTGAGCCTCGCGCTGCTCTCCGGTTGCGGCGGCGGCTCCGAAGAGACCGCTGGCAACAGCCTTCGAATCGCGGTCATACCAAAAGGAACAACCCACGACTTCTGGAAGATGGTGCACGCGGGAGCGATCAAGGCCCAGCGGGAGCTCAACGGCGCCGGCGGCCAGAAGATCGAGATCATCTGGAAAGGCCCCCTGAAGGAAGACAATACCGAGGAACAGATCAACCTGGTCCGCACCTTTGTCTCGAGAGGAATTGACGGAATGGTCCTCGCGCCCCTGGACAAATCAGCCCTTGTACGACCGGTCCGCGATGCCGCGGCCAAGGGCGTCCCGGTGGTCATCTTCGATAGCGGTCTCGATGCGGAGGTCGGCAAGGACTTTGCGACCTATGTGGCGACCGACAACTACAAGGGCGGGGTACTCGGCGCAAGGCGCCTGGGCGAGGTTCTCGGAGGAAAAGGAAAGGCCATCCTGCTTCGCTACCAGGTCGGCTCCGAAAGCACCATGCAGCGCGAAAACGGCTTCCTCGACACCATCAAGAAGGAGTTCCCCGGGATTGAGTTGATCTCCAGCGACCAGCGGGCTGGAGCCACCGAGGAACAGGCCTACCAGAAATCCCAGAACCTGCTGACGCGCTTCAAGGAGGAGGTGAACGGAATATTCTGTCCAAACGAATCCGCCGCAGCCGGCATGCTGGGCGCCCTCAGGCAAGCCAGCCTCAACGGCAAGGTCAAGTTCGTCGGCTTCGACGCCAGCGATAAGCTGGTGCAGGGACTCGCAAGCGGCGACATCGACGGACTCGTACTGCAAAATCCGATCAACATGGCCTACCTGGGCGTCAAGTCTGTCGTCGACAAGATCAACGGCGGAAAGCTCGAACCCTATGTCGATACGGGTGTAAAGGTTGCCACCCCGGAGAACATGAATACGCCGGCCATGAAAGAGCTGCACTCGCCCGACCTTTCAAAGTGGCTGGACAATTGACACCCGGCGATCTTACCAAATCCGGCGCACTGCGATTTGCCCGGGTCTACCGGGCGCTGCTGCCCTTCCTCAGCCTGGCCGTTGTCCTCCTCGTCTTCTTCGCCGTCGACCTTGTCGCCAACGGCAGCCTGAATAATTTTCTCGCCATGATGAGCCCGGCCAACCTGGGAATCGTGGCGACCCAGAACACCATCATCGCGCTCGGCGCGCTCGGCATGACACTGGTCATTATCAACGGGGGCATCGACCTGAGCCCGGGTTCCTCCATCGCGCTCTCCACCGTGGTCATCGCTCTTTGCCTGGAGGCGGGCTGCGGCCCTTCCGTGGCGCTGCTGGCCGGACTTGCAACCGGGGCGGCCATCGGACTGGTCAACGGACTGATGATCACACGCTTCAAGATCGTTCCCTTCATCGCCACGCTGGGAATGATGAGCATCGCCCGCGG
>DCKY01000185.1 GCA_002320775.1 Planctomycetes bacterium UBA1662 | reverse complement strand
CGAGAGGCCGAGGCTGGCAGCACGATCGAATTCAACGAGGTTCTCTTTGTCGGCGATGAGTCGGGCTCTCCCAAGGTCGGGGCTCCGCTGGTTGAGGGAGCGAAGGTCGTGGGGAAGGTCCTCGGCGACGTCAAGGGCAAGAAGCTGATCATTATGCATTTCCGGCGCCGCAAGAATTCTCGCAGGCGTGTCGGGCATCGTCAGAAATACATCCAGGTCCAGATCGAGAAGATCGAAGCCTGATTTCGCCAAAGGAAGGTTGAGGATCCATGGCACATAAAAAAGGACAGGGCGCTTCAAGGAACGGGCGCGACTCTAACCCGCAGCATCGCGGACTGAAGGCCTACGGAGGCCAGCGTGTAAAGGCCGGCCAGATTATTGTTCGCCAGTGTGGGACGAAGTTCCATCCGGGTTTCAATGTAGGGCTTGGAAACGACTACACGATCTTTTCGCTGGTCGAGGGGACCGTAAAGTTTGAGAGTCGTCGGCGAATCAGTGTAGAGCCTGTGGCAGCAGTTGAGGCCCAGGGCTAATACCGAAACCGGACGAGGAGACTTGAGGCGCTCCAGGCCAGCCGCGGGCGGTCTGCGCGCCTCTTTGCGATGATCTCATGTTCATCGATGAAACGACCATTAATGTCCGTAGCGGCAAGGGCGGTGACGGCTGCATCAGCTTCCGGCGTGAGAAGTTCGTGCCGCGTGGTGGGCCCAATGGAGGGAATGGAGGAGATGGGGGCAGCGTCTATCTGCAGGCGGATTCGAACATTACCACCCTTCTCGATATTGGCCGGCGTCGTCACTATATTGCCGGGAAGGGCCAGCCTGGGGAGGGTAACAACCGCTTCGGGAGAAGGGGCAAGGATCTGCTGGTCAAGCTGCCGCTTGGTACCTTGGTCAAGGAGGTGGACGGGGATCAAGATCCGCGTGAGGGGAAGCTGCTGGTAGACCTCCTCGATTCGGAACTCATGTACAGAGTCGTCGGCGGAGGTAAGGGCGGGCGCGGCAATAAGTCCTACGCGAGCGCCCTCAACCAGGTGCCGAGAGAGGCGGAAAAAGGTCATCCGGGAATGGAAAAGTTGATCCACCTGGAGCTCAAGCTGCTTGCGGATGTCGGGCTGGTGGGACTTCCAAACGCCGGCAAGTCGACCTTTCTTTCCAGGGTCTCGGCCGCCCGACCTAAGATTGCGGCCTATCCATTTACAACCAAGGAACCGCACCTGGGGATCGCCGAACTGGGGAACTACGCCCGCCTCGTGATCGCTGACATTCCCGGGTTGATCGAGGGCGCGCACCAGGGGCAGGGGCTGGGCATCGAATTTCTTCGTCATATCGAACGCACCCGGGTGCTGTTGCACATGGTCTCGTGTGAGTACAACGATATCGACCAGTCGGTCAGGGATTTTCACCTGATCGAACGCGAGCTCTCCGGCTATAGCGATGAGCTCTCCGGGAAACCCCGCCTGGTCGTCCTGAGCAAGACCGACATGCTGGATGCTGATGAGGTGAAGTCTTTCGGGGCGGAGCTCAAATCCCGCCTGGGCAAGGAGATCTTCTCCCTGTCGGCCGTTACAGGGGACGGCCTGGAGAATTTACTGAGAGCCTCCACTGTCCTTGTAGGCGAGGCCCAAGCCGCAGCCAGCGTTGAGGAGGACCTGGGATGATCTTGCGGCGCAGCTTGCCGGTCCTGCCAGGCGGAGGGATGAGATGAGCGCCCGCAGATTCGGGTTTCTGCTCGGCAACAGCACCTTGCGCTACGGATCCTTCGATGGTTCCAGGGTGGGCGCTGGTGGAGTGATCTCCTGGGCGGAGCTGGAGCGGGAAGGAGCTGAAGGTGAGGCTCTCAGCCGGATTTTCGGACCAGGCAGGAGCTCGGGGGAGCTTGTGGCGGGCTCCGTGAGGGACGATCGGCTTGAGATGCTGGCTGGCTGGCTGGAGATGCCGGCGCTGCTTGTCGCCGGAAGAGATTTTGAAATTCCCATTGAGAATCACTATGAAGATCCCGCAGAAGCAGGGGTTGACCGGCTGCTCAATGCCCTGGCGGGGAGGACTCGCTGGCCCGGCGAGGCGCTTGTCGTGGTCGATTTCGGTACAGCCCTGAGCTTCAGCGTTGTCTCTGCGCGCGGTGAGTTTCTTGGCGGCCCAATCGGCGTCGGGGTCGGGGCTGCCTTGAGGGGACTTGAGACATCGACTCCGAATCTTCCCGGTCTGCAGGATGGCCCGGCGGTTCCGTTGATAGCCAGGAGCACCTCGCAGGCGCTACGGTCGGGGATCCTCGGCCAGGCCCGTCTTGGTGTCCAGGGCCTGGTCCAGGGAATCCTTGACGAGCTTGGTGAAAACGCCAGGGTGATCGCAACCGGAGGTGAGGCAGAGCTGGTCGCGGCGGAATCCGGTCTCTTTGACTGCATCGAGCCCGGGCTTACCCTTGAGGGACTCGCCATCGCGGCCGAGACCGGTTCCAGGTTGTGAGCGAGGCATTTTTTTATCACCTCGCTTCCCCGCCCGGAGAGGGTGGGATCGCTGTTTTCGAACTCTTTGGCCCGGGTGCGGCCGAGGCGCTGGCTGCCGGGTTGGCGGGGCGGCGTCTTCCCGGGCCTGGCCGCAGTTGCCTCGATTCTCTCCTCGACGAGGCTGGAGAGACCCTTGACGAGGTGGTTGTTGGCAGCCAGCCGGCCTCATCCATGTGGAGCGGTATTGAGGCCTTTACGCTTTCGGTACACGGCGGCTCCTGGCTGCAGGAGCGGACAGCCAGGCGGCTCGATTCGCTGGGTGGTAAAGGGCTTGACCAGGGCGGAGTGCTGCGGCATGCACTGGAGCTGGGAGCGGTTGATGCTGTCCAGGCTGCTGCCTGCGAACTCCTCCTGGACGCTCGAACTGACAGGTCCGCAAAGTTTTTCAGCCGGCAGCGCTCCGGCGAACTCTCGAAAATTCTTTCTCAATGTGTCGAGCTTGCGGAAGAGCCTGTCGATACGGCCGGGCTGGAGAAGCTCGAGAGAGTACTGCGCGGACTGGTTGCGGGGAGCGTTCGAGCCCGGCGTCTTGGCGAACCTCTCGAGCTGTTGATAGCCGGCTGCGCCAATGCTGGTAAATCGACGCTCTTCAATCGATTTATGGAGAAGGAGCGGGCCGCCGTTTCATCCCAGGCCGGCACGACGCGAGATCTTCTTCGAGGGACGGCTGCTGTCTTTGATGCTCCGGTGGAGTTGGCAGACAGTGTCGGGCTGCGCCTGGAGCCGGAGGATACGGTGGAGGCTGAAGCGCTCAGTCTGCTGGCCCGCAAGAAGGCGGACGGATGTCTTTACCTGCTGGCTCCGCCCTGGCAGCTGACCGACCGTGACAGAGGTTTTCTCGCTGGCCGCTGGGATCGGAAGACCGTGCTGGTTGGAAATAAACTGGATGAGGCGCCGGATTTGCCGCCTGGGGATGCTGATGTTGTCCTTTCGGCTCTCACTGGAGAGGGCTTCGACTCCCTGCTCGATGTTATCGGGCAGCGGTGGCTGGGGTGCGATGCAGGGCTCCCTGCTGATATTTACGAGGATCCAGCAGCCCCATTTACCGCCTCCCAGGCAGCTGCCGTGGAACAGGCATTATCAGCCCTGGTCAAAACTCCTGGCACACCTTTACTTGACGAGGTGAAAAGGTGCCTCATAATAGGCCTCCAATATTCCTGGCCTCAAGAGTGAGCTTTCTTTTGTTAGAAAGCCCGTCCTGCGTCTGGAAATCGGATAAATCTCAATGTCACCTTCTCCACAGGATCCCGTTTCAAGGGAGGCTGAACCTTCGAGGTCTCAGTTGGTGACTCCCGATGACTTTGGCCCCCTCTACCAGCGTTGGCTGGCCGGTATTCGGAAGACCACCGATACCCTGGAGGACTGGGCCCTTGTCGGCATCAAGCGCCGCGGCGCTGTGCTTGCCCGCAGGCTCCTGGAGGATCTTGGGGGCAGCGCGGGGACGGGGCCAGCCTACGGAGAGCTGGATATCTCTCTTTATCGAGACGACTACCATCTGCAGACGGGCGCGCCGGCGGTACTCGGTACCGAGATTTCCTTCGAGGTGGAGGACAAGTCCATCGTCCTGGTGGATGATGTTCTCTATACCGGGCGAACGATCCGGGCCGCGCTGGACCTGATTCTTGATTTCGGCAGGCCGAGGAGGATCTGGCTTGCGGTGCTGGTTGACAGGGGTAACCGCGAGCTGCCGATCGAGTCGAATTTTACCGGGGAATTTTTCGAAACGGAACGAAACGACCGGGTGCAGGTGCGCCTGGAAGAGATGGGGGATGATTACGATGGGGTAGATCTGACGAGCTTCGTGGAGGCAGGCGCCTGAGCGATACGATGAATTGGAACAGAAAACATCTTCTTGGACTCGAGGACCTCAGCCGGGAGGAGATCATCGAGTTGCTGGATACGGCAGAGGGTTTTCGCGAGGTCTCCACCCGGAGCGTGAAGAAGGTTCCCGCGTTGCGGGGACGGGTCGTGGTGAATCTCTTCTTTGAACCCAGCACGAGGACGCGCACTTCGTTCGAGCTGGCCGGCGCCCGGCTTTCGGCGGATGTGCTGAATTTTTCCGGGTCATCGAGTTCTACCAGCAAGGGGGAGACCCTCAATGACACGGCTCTCAATATAGAGGCCATGGGCGTAGATATCGTGGTGGTTCGACATAGCTGCTCCGGAGCCGCCTACCAGCTCTCCCAGGTGCTCGGGTGCAGCGTGATCAACGCCGGTGACGGCGCCCATGAGCATCCCACTCAGGCGCTGCTCGATATTTTTACCATTCGCCAGCACAAGCCGGAGCTCGCGGGGCTGAAGGTGGCAATTGTCGGAGATGTGTCCCACAGCCGGGTAGCCCGCTCGAATATCTGGGGCCTGCAGAAGCTTGGCGCCGAGGTCTACGCTGTCGGACCGTCAACGCTGGTGCCGAACGGGCTCTCCAGGCTTGGCGTCAAGGTGAGCCATGATCTCGACGAGGTTCTCGAAGAGGTCGATGTCTTCAATATGCTTCGCATACAGAAAGAACGCCAGGAGAGGGGGCTCTTTCCCACCATTCGAGAATATGCCAAGCTCTACGGACTCAATGGAGAGAGGATGAAGCGGGTCAAGGAGGATGCCCTTGTGCTGCATCCCGGGCCGATCAACCGAGGTGTCGAGCTGACTCCTGAGGTCGCGGATGGCCCCCGATCGGTCATTCTTGACCAGGTCAGCAATGGGCTGGCGGTGCGTATGGCGGCCCTCTACCTTGTTGGAGCCTGCGGCCCGCAGGGTGGGCAGGTCGAGCCCCAGCGAGCGGCAGGGGAGGAGAGCTGATGTCGAAGATCATACTCCAGGGGGGACGCCTGATTGATCCGGAGACGGGCCTTGACGAGACGGGAGACCTGGTTATCGAGGATGGGCGGGTGCTGGCCCTCGCCACCGCCGCGGAGGGCGGAGCCGCGGAGTTCCTTGCTGAAGAAGATGCCGAGATACTCGACGTCACAGGGCTCCTGGTCACTCCAGGCCTGATTGATATGCACGCTCATCTCCGGGAGCCCGGAGATGAGGAGGAAGAGACCATCTGGAGCGGCTCGCGGGCCGCTGTAGCCGGGGGGGTCACGACGGTCGCTGCGTTTCCCAATACCGAGCCGGCCGTTGACAACGAGGCCTCGGCGGAATTCGTCGTGCTCCAGGGAAGGCGGGCGGGTTACGCCAATATCTTCCCGGTGGGTACGGTGACTCTTCGCCGGGAAGGCGAGGAGCTTTCGGAGATGGCCGGTCTTACGAAGGCCGGTGCCGTTGCCTTCAGTGATGCCGACCGCTGTCTGCGATCGGCGGAGATGATGCGCAGGGGACTTCTCTACGCGAAGATGTTTGATCGTCCGGTCGTGGCCTTCTGTGAAGATTCCGATCTGCGCCGCGGCGGCGTCATGAACTACTGTAAGGTGGCCCTGAGGCATGGTCTTCCCGGAATTCCAGCCGTCTCGGAGAGCATTATTGTCGCCCGTGATATCGGCATCGCTGACATAACCCAGGGGCGTCTTCACATCGGCCAGCTCAGCGCGGCAGGGTCGGTGGCTCTTGTGAGGCAGGGAAAGGAGTCGGGTGTCAAGGTTACAGCCGAGGTGACTCCCCATCACTTTACCCTCACGGATGAATGCTGCGAGTATTTCGATCCGAACTACAAGGTCCTTCCTCCGCTGCGGTCGCAGACAGATGTCGACGCGCTTCTTGAAGGGCTCCGGGATGGAACCATCGATGTGATCGTGAGCGCGCACGCGCCGCATACAGCAGAGGAGAAAGCGGTCGAGTTCGTCTACGCTCCTTTCGGGGTCGTCGGGCTGGAAACTCTCTTTTGCGCCAGCTATACAACCCTGGTTGACAAGCATGGTTTTGGTGTGGCGGAGGTGCTCGCCAAGCTGACGATCAATCCTGCCCGGCTGCTGGGCCTTGCGGATGATCGTGGGGGGATTTCCCCTGGGAAGATCGCCGATGTGGCGGTCTTTGATGTCGAGACGGATCGCATTATCGATCCGGAAACCTTCGAATCGAAGGGCAGAAACACCTGTTTCGGCGGTCTCACCATGCGCGGGAACACGGTTCATACCTTTGTGGGCGGACGCCAGGTGGTCAGCGAAGGGCGGGTGCTGGGGCCTGGTCAGGAGTCGGTTGCCGAGCGTTAAAAGCCGCTGCCGAGTTCTTTCCTGTGCGTTTGGCTGGTTTTGTTGAATAACCCATGCCCTGATTTCGTCAGAGGTTAATGACGATTCGATAACAGCGAAACGGATTAGGTTAGTTCGTACTTTCTTCGGGACTTATAATACGTAAGTCATTTACCGGTAAGGTACTGAGTTGTTTCCGGCCTCCCCCGGAACGGGTTTGCCGGTTTTCGGGACTGGGTTTAACGCCTGAGAATTGAGGACAATTTAGATGCTCCGTTCATTTGTAATGAGCTGCGGAAATAGGGTTTCCTGTCTTTTGGTAGTTTTTCTCGCCGGGGTCGCCTTTGAGCTTCCGGTTCTCGACCAGGCTCATGCTCAGCTCAAGGGTCGCTCGGGATCCAGCAGCTCGCGCTCAAGCTCGTCGAAATCCAGCTCTCGGCCTTCCAGCCGGTCCAGCTCTCCTTCGCGGGTTCGAAGCTCCAGCAGTTCAAGGAGCTCTCGGAGCGTCAGGGCTCCGTCGAGACCCTCCAGCAGCTCTCGGAGCGTCAGGGCGCCGAGCATTCGTACGCCCAGCATCAGGACGCCCAGCAAGTCTTCAAGCTCGAGCAAGCCCAGCACGAAACGAAGCTACAGTATCCCGAGTCGATCAGGGGCCGCTCTGAAGTCGTCGCGTACGGTGAGAACTCCTTCGGTGAAAACACCGACGGTCAGGAAGCCTTCCACCTATAGCAGGCCGAGCACGACTCGCAGCTATAGCTCTCCGAGCCGCTTTGGGAGTTCGTCGCGCACGACTCGTACTCCGACGGTAAAGACACCGCTGGTCAGGACGCCGAGCGCTTCGAGCAGCAAGCGGACCTTCTCTCTCCCCTCGACCAAGAGTCGTTCGAGCGCGAGCTCCAGTATTGGCAGCGGCCTCTCGGGCTCCGGCCCCAGCCGCACGGTTCGCCGCGCGGTGTCTCCTCCCTGGGGGAGCAGCAGGACGATCTCACGTGGTTCTTCCGCTGGCTTGAGCAGCGGAGTCGTCAGATTTTCTGCGTCGTCGGCCGCGGGTAAACCCAACTCTCTGCTCGGGGCCGGAGGCGGGGGCGGAGGCGGGGGCGGCGCGAAGATCGACCCGGCTGTTCGGAAATCGGCCTCCGGCTCCGGTGAAAAAACAAGCGTTGCCGCTCGTTCCGGATCTTCGGCGAGCCGGAACCTGATTCGGCGCGGTGTCCTGGCTCCTTCATCTATCAGCAAGAAATCCGACAGTGGGACCTTGAGTCGTTTCGGACTCCGTTCGAAATCCGGTTCATCTTCCGCAACCAAGTCCGGAAAGATCGTTCGTTCAAGCGCTTCCGCGGCAAGCCTTAAGTCGGCCGATTCCGCCAAGCTCAAAGCCTTCGGGAAGGGCGGCGGCGCGGGCGGCGCAGAGAGAGGTGTACGCAGCTCAGATGCGGCAGCGGCGCGCGGCGGAAGAGGCGGTGGGAGGGGCGGCGGAGCTGGAGGAGGAGATGCCCGGGTCGTCCGTTCCTCCGCGGATGCGACGAGTGTTCGCACTCCAAGAAGCGTGGCCAATGTTCCCGACCTCGCGGGAGCGACCAATTCTTCCAGGCGTTCCGGCGGCCGGAGGGAGAGCGGCTGGTCCAGGAACCGGGGTCATGACCGTCGCCATCATCATCACTACTATAATGATCATTACCGCCATCATTCCCACAGGAGCCATATATCCTTCGGTATCGGCTTTGGCTATCCGTGGGGCTATTACGGTGGCTATGGCTATTCCTCGTGGCGCAGCAGCTTCTGGATCGGATCACCGGGCATCTGGTTTGGAGCCTACGACCCGTGGTACTACGACCCCTATCCGAACTATTACGGTGGATTCTACTCTCCGTTCGTAAGCTATCGCAGAAGCTACCTGGGCCTGGGTACGGGCTACTATTGTCCGCACCATTATCTCAATCTTCACTATTGCGGTTGCGACCATGTGCGGGTTGTGGATTCCGGGCCGGTGGTCGTCGAAGAGGTCGAGGTGCCGCCCGAGGCCATCGAGCCGGTTGGCGATGGAGGCGGAGCAGCCGTCCTTCCGCCGCCAGCTGAGGCCGCCGAGCCTCCTCCCGCAGGGGAAGGTGCCGCGGTTGAAGGGTTGCGGCCCGCGCAGCTGCGGTGCTGGAGCGCCCTGGAGAGCTTTCGCGGGGGCGACTACAATGATTCGGCCGAGGCCCTCTATAACGCCTTGCTGGAAGATCCCGACAGCCAGGTCATCAAGGTGCTGTTGGCGGAGTCCTTGTTTGCGATCGGCGAGTACCGCTACGCTGCCAGGTACCTGCGAGAGGCCCTGGGTGATTGGGAAGAATTTCCCGGCTATCAGTGGAGCCCCGCCGCGCTTTACAGCAAGGATGAGGATTTTTCTGTCCGGCTGAAGTTGCTTGAGGATGAAGCCCTCGCTCATCCTGAGAACGAGGATCTGCAGGTGGTGCTTGGCTATGAACGTTTTGTGCACGGCAAGCCTGATGAGGCGAAGGGCGTTTTCGGCGCCCTGGCGACCTCATCTTCGGACGAGCCGACCCGCAAGCTCTCAGCCCGGTTTCTCAAGCGAATCGAGTCGGTTGCGGCCGCTGAGGGTCAGCAGGCAGAACCTGTTCCCGAGACTCCAACCAGCCGATTCCTGAAGAGCCTCTCGCTGGAGGATCTCAGGTCGCTCGAGATGCGCTGAGACCGGCTTCGCCTGGTTTGTCGAGGTCTTTCAGCAGGACACTCAGATGTGGGTGGCCTCGCCCGTAGCATCCGCGGCGGCTTCCATGACTGCCTCCGAGAGCGTGGGGTGGGCATGCATCGCCATGTGAATGTCGCGCACGGCCAGCTCAGCGGATTTTCCCAGCACCAGCTCTGTGATCAGCTCGGTAGCCTCGGCTCCGATGATGTGGGCTCCGAGCAGCTCCCCGCTTTCCCTGCAGGAGAGGATCTTGACGAAGCCGTCGGTTTCTCCGATGGCAACCGCCTTGCCGCTGGCCGAAAAGGGGAATTTTCCGCAATCGTAATCGAGCTCCTGCTCTTTCGCCTCCGCCTCGCTCAGCCCCATGCTGGCGACCTGGGGTTGGCAGTAGACGCAGGAGGGGACGAGGCTGTAGTCGATCGGGGCGATGTTCTGGTTCTTCATGTGGCGCAGCGCGTGGATTCCCTCATGGGAGGCTACGTGGGCGAGAGCGGGAGGTCCGTTCACGTCACCGATGGCGTAGACGCCGCGGGCGGAGGTCTCGCAGTGCCCATCGACCGGGACAAAGCCGTTTTCGAGCTCAAGGCCGATCCTTTCGAGTTCCAGCCCCTCGGTATTGCCCTTCACTCCAACGGCTACGAGCACAGCGTCTGTCTTCACGCTGGAGGTTTCTCCCTCCTTTTCGTAGGTGGTGGTGACCGAGTCGCCATCCGGTTCGACCGAGAGCACGCGGGCCCCGGTGTGGATATCGATTCCCTGGCTGCTGAAGGATTTCTCGAGAACCGCGCTGATGTCTTCGTCGCTCGAGGGCAGGATGGCGTCCAGGTATTCGACCAGGGTGACCTTGCAGCCGAAGGCCGCGTAGAAATAGGCGAACTCGACGCCGATGGCGCCGGCTCCAATGATCATCAGCGAGTCGGGGCGCTCGGGGAGCACCATAGCCTCGCGGCTGGTGATAACTCGTTCATTGTCGATCTCCACCCCCGGCAGGCTTCCCGGACGGGCTCCTGTGGCGATGATGCTGTGGGTCGTCTGGAGCTCGATCGTTTCTCCCTCCGCATCGGTGACCTCGATCCGGTTTGCCGAGAGGTAGCGGGCCGAGCCCTTGTGGACCGTGATGCTGTTCTTCTTCATGAGGAAGCCGATGCCGCCGGAGAGCTTCTTCGCGGTCTTTCGGCTCCTGGCGATCACCTTCTTCCAGTCGACCGAGACATCGCCAATTTCGAAGCCCCACTCAGCCGCGTGGCAGAGGAAGGAGTAGTGCTCGGCGCTCTTGAGCAGCGCCTTGGTCGGAATGCAGCCCCAGTTGAGGCAGACGCCGCCAAGTGCGTCGCGCTCGATAATCGCTACGTTCTTGCCTTCCTGCGCCGCTCGGATGGCCGCGACATAGCCTCCGGGGCCGGCGCCGATCACCGTGACATCGTATGAGTGGGATTCCATCTCGGGGGGTCTCAGTCGTTTTGGTTTTACCCGGATCTTTATCCTGTCCAGGGAGGGTAAGGATGGTCTTCATGGAGGAATGTTTCAATTGAAAAGCCCCGCGGGGAAGGAAGGGTGCAGTTGGGGATTGAAACAGGGGCACCTTTGGGCGTATACATTCAGGCGTTCGCGATTATCCACAGAGGAATCCTTCGAATGAATATCCTGAAGCTGAGCACCCATTGGCTGGTTCTTATCGCTCTCGTACTTGGCGCTGCACTCGGCCTGTTCATCCAGAAAAAGAGCGCCGACTCCACGATTCCAGTCAAGGTTGAGTGGACCGTCGAGGGGGCGACAGTCAGCGATGCGGGCGGTATCAAGGATGTGCAGCCGGGCGACAGGATGCTGCAGCTCGATGGCGAGGCTGTGTCTTCCGAAAAGGCATGGGATGCGGTCATCAGCCGCCAGTCACCCGGGCGCGTTCTCAGCCTGACGCTCCAGAGGGACGGAGGGGAGCCTTTCTCGGTTCCGGTCAAGGCCTCTATGTCGCCGGACTCCGCGCGCGCTCGCTGGATCGCTCCCCTGGACTTTATAGCTGACCTCTTCCTGCGGCTGCTGAAGATGTTGATTGTTCCGCTGATCCTTACCTCGATCATCTCGGGGGTGGTGAGCGTGGGTGACCCCTCGGCTCTGGGGCGAATTGGCCTCAAGACCATGGGCTATTACCTCCTGACAAGCCTGCTGGCGATCATCGTGGGGCTCGCCATTATCAATGTCTTCCAGCCGGGCATCGGTGCGGAGCTGGACCTCAGGTCATCCATCTCGGAGAAGGATCTCGGCCAGGGCGGGCTTCTCGGGATACTCTTGAGGATGGTCCCGGAGAATGTTTTCGGCTCGCTGTCGAGCAACTCGACAATCCTCCAGGTGATCTTTTTCAGCCTGCTCTTCGGGTATTTCATCACCAAGCTGAAAGACCCCGGCGGCGGTCTGCTCAGGCAGCTCTTCGAGTCGGGCTTCGAGGTGATGATGAAGATGGCTGAATTCATCCTCAAGTTTATCCCGAT
>DCKY01000020.1:431-2830 GCA_002320775.1 Planctomycetes bacterium UBA1662 | reverse complement strand
CGCAGCGATCTTCTTGCTGAGATTATTGATGTCGTCGGCGATCTTCTTCAGCCGCGCGGTGTTTTCAGCTTTCTGTCCCTTCGCGCCTTTTTCCGCTGTGGGTTTCTTCGCTGCGGGTTTCTTTGCTGCCTCCTCATCGATGAACTGCAGGCCGTCGACGATGACATGTCCCTGGGTGTCCTTGTTGGAGATGACCACGATGGCCGGTTTCTCCTTTTCGAAGCGGAAGCTTCCAAGGGGGATAAAGAGCCCGCCGATGGGAGCTCTCTTCATCTGGTTGACCTTGACCGATTCCACTCCGTCGGCGTGGTGGATGTCGACCGGCACCGCCGGGCTGCGGTTGGTTCCCGGGGTGTAGGCCAGGTTGACCTGGTAGCTCCCTGTCCTGGGCAGCTTCACGTTGAAGGTGACGAACTTGACGCCTTTTGACGTGTCGCCGTCATGGATGTAGCCCTTGCCCAGGTAAGGTTTGTTGGAGGTAGAATCTGTCCAGTCGCCGGCCTTGTCGGCGGCGGGGTCGTCGACAACGATTCCGGGGAGGCTTTTTACAGCGACAGCTCCGGCGGAATTTTGTCCGCGAAGTTTTTTCTCTTCTGACTTGAGCCCGGCGAGCTCTTTTTCAAGCACCTTGAGGTTCGCCGCGGCCTCCTTCACTTTTTTCTCCAGGGCACCTGAAACAGGCAGCGGGCGCTCGATGTAGCTGGCGACATTGCCAAGTATGAGAAGCTTTGTGCTCATGAAGATGCCGGTCAAGGCGTAATAATCTGCTGTGGGAATGGGGTCGAATTTGTGGTCATGGCACCTGGCGCAGCCGATGGTCATTCCCAGGAAGGCGCGGCCGATGGTGTCGATCTGTTCATCGACGACATCGAGTTTCAGCAGGTCCTTGTCCTGGTTTTCATAATTGTGCGGCCCCAGCATGAGGAAGCCGCTGCCGATGAGGTTTTCGCTTCTTTCCTGGTTGTTCTCATGGGGCAGCAGGTCTCCGGCGAGCTGCTCACGGATAAAGTGGTCATAGGGCTTGTCCTTGTTGAGTCCCCGGATGACGTAGTCGCGGTAGCGCCAGGCGTTTTCGATGGGCCGGGTACGTCCTCCGCCGGTTGAGTCGGCATAGCGGGCGACGTCGAGCCAGTGGCGTCCCCAGCGCTCTCCGAAATGCGGCGAGGCCAGCAGCTCGTCAACCAGCGCCGCATAGCTTTCGGGAGTCGGGTTGGCCGAGTATTTTTCGACGGTCTCCGGTTTAGGGGGTAATCCAAGCAGGTCGAAATGGAGCCTCCTGACGAGCAGGCGGGGATCTGCCGGTTTTGAGGGCTTGAGCCCGTGGGCTTTCAGCCGGTGGTGAATGTAGCGGTCGATCGCGGGAGCTTCCCCGGCGCCGTCTTCGCTGGGAGGGGGCGCCGCCCGGGAGAGGGGCGTATAGGGCCAATGGCTGCGGGCTTCTTCAACATCGATTCCAGCCTCGCCCTGGCGGGCCTTCCCATCGCGGGGATCAACGGCCCCGTTTTTTATCCAGCGGACGAAATCATTGATCACTGTTTCAGGGAGCTTGTTCTTCGGGGGCATCTCCAGGTCTTCGTATTGAAGCGCGGAGACCAGGAGGCTCTTTTCAGGCTTGCCGGCTACGATGGCCGGTCCGGATTCTCCTCCCTTGAGCAGTCCGTCCCGGGTATCGAGAAAGAGCTTCCCTTTCACCTTTTTCGAGTCGGCCGAGTGGCATTTGTAGCAGCGCTCGATGAGCACCGGCCGGATCTTCTTCTCGAAGAACTCAATCTCAGCTTCCTGGGCAATGCTGCTGGTGGCAGAGGCCGCTAAGAGAAAAAATACGAAGATCCCGCAGTGCAAGAGGAGGCCGGCACTCTTCCGGGCAGGCCGGGGCAGCGGGATCTTTCTGATTCTCTCGGAGGTCATTAGCATAGCGTCCATGTTATGACCTCTCAGCCTGCTTGTAAAAGGGTGATCAGGGTCCCCCGGCGAAGACCTCAGGCCAGGAGTTCCCGCATGCGCTCGATCCCGGTGCGGAGCACCTCTGCGGGGTCTTTCTCCCACAGGCCGGGATTGAATAATTCGAGGCTGACGGTGCCCTCGTAGCCGATCTCGCGAAGAATCGCGATCTCTCCTGCGAGGTCGATCGGGCCATCTCCAGGCAGGACCCGGTTCGGGTCGGTCTGGGTTCCGGCCGGCATTTCGGGATCAGCGTCGTCGATATGGAAATGGCTGATTTGCCCGGCCGGGAGCTCGCGCAGNNGATTCGTTCGGCTGGCAGTTCGCGTAGCTCCTCGATGTCGCCGCCGCTGTTCCAGGTATGGAAGGAATCGATAATGACGGTCGCATCCGGGTCCTCGGCCTCCTCTACGATTCGCCTGGCCTGGTCGAGGCGGCTCACCGAGCCGAAGAAGCTG
>DCKY01000020.1:0-215 GCA_002320775.1 Planctomycetes bacterium UBA1662 | reverse complement strand
CCACTGTTCCAGGTGTGAAAGGAGTCGATGATCACAGTCGCATCAGGGTCATTCGCCTCATCGACAATGCGGCGGGCCTGGTCAAGACGGCTCACCGAGCCGAAGAAGCTGATATATTCCATCGTCGGCCTGACCCCGGCCTCTCTTCCCAGCTCCAGCAGGTCCCGGTAGCGCCGGCTGATCTGTGCGAGATCGCATTCCTCCCGCGGCGGGGT
>DCKY01000067.1:10559-18501 GCA_002320775.1 Planctomycetes bacterium UBA1662 | reverse complement strand
AAGGTCTCGATCCACCACAGCGCCATGTCGCCGACGAAGGTGTCGGGGTGGGTGTCTTCGGGAAGCTCCCAGTCGAAGGCGCCGAGTCGTTCGTTGTAGTCCGGCAGCTTGCGGTAGAGCTCACGCTGCTGCTTGATGAGCCCCCTGAATCTCAGCGCCTTGTCCCACTCGTCGAAGTAGTAGCGCCCCTCGAGGTAGCGGTCCTTGTTCTCGACGACGTAGCGCTCGTCGAAGCCGACCGAGGCGTGGTAGGGCCAGGTGTGCATCTTGCCGACGTTGGTGCAGTGGTAGCCGGCCTTATTGAGGAGTTCGATCCAGGAGTGCCGCCAGGTGTCGGCGTTCTTCAGGATGCCGCTGGTATGCGGGTAGAGCCCCTTGAAGAGGCTGGCACGGGCCGGGGCGCAGGAGGCGGCGGTGACGTGGCAATCGGTGAAGTGGAGCCCGTCCTTGACGAGACGGTCGAGGTTCGGGGTGTCGACGTGGTCATAGCCCAGGGCGCCGATGGTGTCGTAGCGCTGCTGGTCGGTGATGATGAAGATGATGTTGGGTTGGTCGGAACTCATCGGGGTTGCTCAGAACAGTTTCTGGTAGATGGTCACCGCCCCGGAGATCAGCATTCCGAGAGCCGAGAGCCAGAGGAAGAGATCCCAGGCCGAGCCGGGGAGAATACGCCTGTCGGTCTTGCGGTAGCGGAACCACAGCGCCGCTCCGGCCAGCATCGGCAGCATGATCCCCTGCATGATGCCGCTGATGAGCACCAGGGCCACGGGCGCCTGGACCAGGAGATAAAGTAGCAGGCAGAGCATCGGGAAGACGATGCCGAGGATCTTTACGCTCCTCTGGCGGGCCTGCTCGTCCCTGATCCCGAGCCCGGTAACCTTGAGGGCGTCGGTGAAGACGCGCGAGTGGCCCGCATTGGCGACAAAGAAGGTCGAATAGAGCACGGCGATGGCGCCGAAGAGGAAGACGGTCTGCGCCCAGGGGCCGAAGACGGGCTCGTACATGACCCCCAGGGTGCGTACCAGCTCGGTCCCCCCGGGGTTGAGACCTGTGCGGTGGAGGATCGCGGCTCCCAGCAGGTAGAAGGCGACGGTGGCGAAGGTATAGACGATCATCGAACACCAGGCGTCCCAGCGCATCACGCGCATCCAGCCGTGGGCTCGTTCCGCCCAGGCATCCGAGTCATCCCGCGGTCCGGTGAAGCGGGCGTAGCCCTTCTCGATGCACCAGTACGGGTAGGCTACCAGTTCGGACGCTCCGACCCCGATGATCCCGAAGGCCGCCAGCGCGGTCAACAGGGCACTCTTGTCGCTTCCGGGTTCAGCTGGAGGGAGCTGAAACCTGAGTCCGTCGAGGAACTCGCCGCCGCTCACCGCATAGATCCCGTTTTTCTGCAGGAAGAAGAGGTTGATGACCGTGATGATCGTGAAGGAGAACACCATCAGGGTCGCGAAGAGCTGGATGAAACTATAGCGTCCGGCGTAGAGGATGCCCGCCGTACCAATCGCTATGATCGCGGCCCAGATCTTATCGTCCGGGGGCGATCCGGGCTCCTTGCCAAGTTTTTCCAGGTTCGCTTCAATTTCCGGGATTCCGGCTTCGAGACGTTTTTTTTCAGTCTCGAGCTCCGTTCGTTCGGCCGCCGGGATCGAGGGCGCGTCTGTCGAGAGCTTTCGGGTCAGCAGCTTGACGGCCTGGCGCCGCACCTGCAGATCGGTTTTCAGATCGAGGTACTCGTTGTAGTTGCGGCCATCTTCGGTGATCGGGGCGCTGATCATCAGCGCCTGCCCGACGCCGCCGACGATCCCGCCGAGCTGGCCGAGGCTGAAGACGAACATCAGGAACCAGTACAGCGTGAGCCAGTTGCCCCGGCCCCGGATGCGAGGGCCCGGCACCTCGGCCATGGCGCCGAGAGAGGTCTTGCCCGATGAGATGGTATAGCGGCCCATCTCTACCTGGGTGAGGACCTTGATGACGCAGCCGATGATGATGATCCACAGGAGCCAGAATCCAGCCTCGGCGCCGACGATGGTGGTGGCGATCAGTTCGCCGGAGCCGACGATGGACCCGGCGATGATCAGGCCCGGACCGAGGTGGCGGAGAATTCCGCCGATGGTCTGCGGCGGCTCCTTGATGCCTCCGCTGGCGTCATCGTTGTCAGCTTTACCGATTTCTTCTTCGCTCATCGATCGATCCACTTTCGCTCCAGACCCCGTATTTGAAATACGTCGAAAGCAAGCGGATACGGTACGGCAAGAGGCCCTCGAAGAAAAGGGTCCAGGTCGGGACCTCAGTCTTCAGTCCGGCATTTTTCGAGGATCCGTTTGTATCCATCGAGGTCGCGAAGCGGGTCCAGGTCGCTGTCGTTTTCAAGGTGGTCCGGGTCCTTGAAGCCCGCCTCAACGGAAGCGTCCAGGGCCTCGAGAGCCTTCTCCAGGCGACCCGCGAGGGAGCAGGCGCAGGCCAGGTTGTAGAGGGTGAGTTCATCCTTCGGATTGATCCGGCGGGCAACCTCGAAGTGGTAAATCGCCTGGGTGTAGTTCTTGAGCAGGAGGTAGGAGAAGCCGAGATGGTAGTGTCCCTCGAAATCGAAGGGAAACTCCTCGATGATCTTGCGGAACTCGCGGGCGGCGCTCTGGTATTCGCGTGAACGTACGAAGGAGAGCCCCTGCAGCAGCAGCAGATCCCGGGAGATCTCGGGGCGTTTCAGGACGAGTTCCGGGTTGCTGGCCTGAAGAAAGAGGAATCCCCAGCGATCGCTCAGCTGCGTCATCAGGGCCCTGGCGGCGGCGTATTTCACCAGGAAGCTGGGCTCCAGCGCGTCTGTGGAGACGATGGCTCTCAGGGTGGGGATGGCCTTGCCGCCGGCGGCGCGGGCGTATTGGAAAATTTTCCTTCGGCGGGCGGCGAAGGGCAGGGATGCATAATCAGTGAACTGGAGTCCTACCTGCCTGTAGACCTCCGGGCTGATTCGCCAGCGCAGCAGACCATGAAGGAAGCTGTGCGTTTTTTTCTTCAGCACGGTTTCTCCTGCACGGGTCTCGACGAGGGCTGCGAGGCCGCGTTCGCCGAGCCTGTAGAGCTCGAGCCGGGCTCTGTCGCGGATGAGGCTCTCGCTGTTGTCGAGGTCCCGCATAACCGAGGCAATATGTTTTTTCAGGCTGACGGCGGAGTCCGCGGCGTCCTTTCCCTTCCTGTCCACCTCCAGGGCCCAGAGGATGCCCCGGCTGTAGTCGCCTTCTTCGGAGCCATCCCCCCGCAGCCGGCCTTCAGCTGAAAGTTTATCGAGCTCCTTTGCCAGCAGGATTT
The DNA here is from genome assembly GCA_002320775.1 of Planctomycetes bacterium UBA1662. Classification (GTDB taxonomy): domain Bacteria; phylum Planctomycetota; class UBA8108; order UBA8108; family UBA8108; genus UBA8108. The sequence continues at coordinate 15,192 of DCKY01000067.1, read as the reverse complement.
CATAGAAACGTCCGCAGGTTGCCGAGAGCTCTCCGGCTGGAGGGGTCTCGCGCACGGGCAGAAGTTCTCTTCTCGCCGCGAGCTCAACCAGCGCCGGGGAGCCGAGGATCCGGACTTTAGCGGTCAACGCTTCGACCCGGGGCTCGCGGCTTCGGGTTCTCTCCCTCAGGTCTTCTGCGCGCAGGCGAGTGAGCTCGTTTTTTGACTCAAGGCTTTGCGCGATGGATTCGAGCTTCTGAAGTTCCCTGTATTCTTCGCCAACCTGCTCGAAGTCAGGGAGCTCCCTTTTCAATCTCTCGACAACAGCCGTGAGCTTTTCGAGGCGGGCTCGCTCCGCTGCGGGGAGCGCCACTTTTTTTTCGCGGGCGGCCGCGGCTGATTCCCGCAGGCGTTTCCAGGAGAGCCAGGACTTCAGGTCTGTCTCGATGGAGGGACGTGTGGTCTTGCGTTCCGCAAGGCGGCCGCGAAGCTCCTTGAGCCGCGTGAGCGACTCGAGCCTGGCGGAGAGCCGCTCGAGCTCCTGCCGGTCAAGTTCCAGGGCGCTGTATTCCGATTCGAGGTGGCTGAGAAAGTCAGCGAGGATCTCTCGCACGATCCTGTCGACCCGGAGCCACTGGAGACGTGCATTTTTCTCCGGGACCCTGGCGAGTATTTCAGCCAGCGGAAGCAGCGCATCTTCGCCGAGGTTGCGCACCTCCGCCTCGGCCTGTTTTGAAGTGAACGGGTCGGGATGGCTGAGCTCTTCGAGCCATTTGTCGAGCTCAGCTTCCGTCCGGGGGCTGGCGCCGAGGGCCGGGTACGGTGAGCAGGAGATGACGATGATAGCCAGGAATAGTGATCTGATCATGTTTTGCCGCCTGTAAGGAGTATATCGTCAGAGATCTCCTCAGGCAGGTCGGCTCGGGATTTTAATTCCGTTTCGCTCAGGGCGTAGAGCGGTGAGATCTCGACCGTTGGCGTGACGGCGCCGGCTTTTCCCGTAAACTCTACTCCGCAGCGCTGCAGCCAGCCGGTGTAGAGCTGCGAGAGGTCTTGCTGGGCCGAGAGCGCGGAGCTCTCTCCTCCCATATTCTTGACCGGGGAGAACTCGGTATTCCTGTCGGCGTAGACGATCGAGCTCTTCTCGGCGGACCAGAGGGCATCGTAGAGGTAGCAGCTGAACTCGAAGCAATTCGGCTCGGTCGCCCGCTCCAGCTCTCCTTGCCGGTTGATGAAGGAGACGGCCTTTTCGGATGTGTGGAAGGGGAGCTGCAGGCTCTCTTCGTGAATTCTCGAGATAAAGTCGAGCTTGAAGATGTGGGCTGCCATATCGCCGACCGCGAAGCCCGGACGGCCATCGGTCCCCTGGGCGTTTCGCTCCTGCTCAGGGAGAGTCGTGTACCGGATGACTCCTGTGGTATTCCCGATACGGCAGAACACTCCAAGGTCCTCCTCGTTATCGAGCCGTTCGATATATTTCGAGGAGACCTCGTAGTCACCATTGAGGTGTTGTTCGAGGAAGGCAGGGTCGCCAACCCGGACCATTGGGTTGTCGGCCTGGAAGAAGAAGAGCTGCTCGATCCCGTTTTTGCGGAGCTCCTCCACTCCTTCCGGGTTGAGATATCCATCGAGAACTCCTCCGTGACCATTTGGGGAGAGCGCGAGCTTACCCGGTTCAGTGCGGAGAAACCGTCCCCGGCGATCGATCAGGGGGAGCAGCGACTGGGGGACAAAGTGAACATCTGAGGGGTTGAGACCAAAGTGGTTTTCAGCCTTGAAGAACTCCGATGTGGCATCGAGATGGTCTGGATGGATCAGGATATGCAGGGGCAGGGAGGTCTTGTATCCGCGGTTCAGGGCCCGGATTTTTTCAGCATGAAGCTGGAAGAGGCTCTTTCCGCTGATGGGACCGACCGGGAGCATGCCGGTGGGCTCGCTGGGCGACCCGAGGCCGATCCCGCCGGCAAGCAGGAAGAGGGCGATCTTGCCTTCGCTGAGGGCCGCCTCCGCGTTGGGACAGGCTTCCTCGAGCCGTGTGCCATTTGCATTCACCGGGCCTTCGACTTGCGCGGGAACGAGCATATCCAGCTCGAGCCCGGAGTCCTGGCCCTGGCGCCGCTGGTGCAGGAGGCGCTTGACCAGTTGGAAGTTTACCGACCGCAGGTCCCTGAGCAGCCCGCGCTGGTCTTCCTGGCTGAGCTCATCCCATCTCTCGAAGAGATGTCCCTGCCCGGCTTCCTGCGCCTTGGCTACACAGACCTTGTCGGCCTCTGATTTGACCTTGATCATATTACCCTAATACCCTTGATCCCCGGTTTACGGGGAAGTCAGGATTCTAGGTGCCTCCGCCGGCTCCGTCAAATGCTATCCAAATAGGCCTTATTTCATGGCCGCGGACGGCGATTATCCGAAGTTATTGTGGTTAAAATGCTTCTGTATATCGGCAGGGGACTTCTGGATTTTTCTTTTCAGCCTCCCATGATGGGGCATAACTCAGTGAAACGAACTCGAGCATGATGGTTATGTCTTCAGATTTGAAACCAGACCTGGACCGATCCTGGGAGCGCATGGAAGCTCTCGAGGCCGACGCTCTTATTGAGCGCGCCCTTGCTGAGGATCTTCCCGCTGGTGATCTCACCTCCGACTTTCTCTTTCCCGAGGCAGCTGAGCCGGTTCCAGCTGCCGGTACTCTTCCCGGGATGGGGGTTGTCGCGCGCTGTGTTGCTCGCGAGGGGGGAGTCTTCTGCGGCGCCCCGGTCGCCGAGGCCCTGTTTGCGAAGGTCGATGAAGGGGTCGCTGTTTCGGTTCTCGCTTCCGAGGGCGCGGTGGTGTCGAAGGAAGATGTCCTGCTTGAATTGTCCGGTCCCGCCGCGGCCATTCTCCGGGCCGAGAGGGTGCTTCTGAATTTCCTCCAGCGGCTCTGCGGGATCGCCAGCTGGACGGCGCGCTGGGTGGAGGAACTCGATGGAATCGGCGTGGTTCTGCTCGATACACGGAAGACAACTCCCGGCTGGCGCCGGCTCGAGAAATACGCCGTCAGGACGGGCGGGGGAACGAATCACCGTTTTGATCTCTCCGATGCGATCATGCTCAAGGATAATCATTCCTGGATCTTGCGGAAGGCGGGCGAATCAACCCTGGCTGATTGGGTGTCGACCCTGGCCGCTGCCTCACCCGCCGCCTTTCTCCAGGTGGAGGTCGATTCGCGGGAAGAATATCTCGAAGCTCTCGAAGTCAGCGGAGTCGATTCCATCCTGCTCGATAATTTTTCTTCCGACGACCTCACCTGGGCCGTAGAGGAAAAGCGGAGCCGGGACTCCGCAGTGCTGCTGGAAGCATCGGGAGGCATCAGCCTGGAGAATGCCAGGCGGGTCGCCGAGACCGGTGTCGATCGAATATCCGTGGGGGCGTTGACCCATTCGGCTCCGGCGCTGGATGTCAGCCTTGAATTGTCGGATGTGTTTATTCTGGAGCAGGAGAAATGACCAAGAGCTTATTATCTGTTCTGACAGTTCTACCGCTTTTACTTCAGTCAGGCTGCAGTGATCCGCCGCGGGTGCGGGATACGGATACCCGGTTGCGTCTCAAGGTGGGGCAGCGGGTTCTCAAAACCACAGTCGCCTACACCGATGGAAGCCGGAAGATGGGGTTGATGAATCGAGATGCCCTGGAGGAGGACTCGGGGATGCTCTTCGTCTTTCCTTTCGCGAAGAAGCTCAGCTTCTGGATGAAGAACACCCGTATCCCGCTTTCGATCGCCTTTATCAATGATGATGGCAAGGTCCTGCAGATCGACGATATGCGTCCCTTCGACCTGAGCTCCGTTCCGTCGCGGTTCGTCGTTCGCTACGCCCTTGAGGTGGATAAAGGCTGGTACAAAAAGGCAGGCCTGAAGGTGGGCGACTCACTGCCGGATTTTCCCAGGAAGGTGCGTCCTTATCTGCAGATGGTGAAGTGAAGGAGAAGGCCGATTGGAAGACGAGGACCGATTCAATGAGGGGCGTCGGCGCGGAAGATTTGATCCTCCGGGGGCCGAGGCCGCCCTGGTTTTCTTGTCGATGCTCATACTCGTGCTTCCCGCCTTTACTCCGGATGGACCAGAGGCCAGGCTTGTGTCAGTGACGCGGGATGTGAAGCCGTTGGTGATCGAGGTTGAGAGCGCGGCCTGGTACGAGTGGGCCCTGCTGGATGGAATCGGGGAGGCTCGGGCCCGCAGGATTGTCGATTATGTCAGCGGCCATCTGCCGCTCAAGAGCCTCGAGCAGCTGGCGGAGATACCGGGGCTGCCGCGAGGCTGGCTCACGAAGGCCAGGCCTTTTATCACTCTTCGCAGAGAGGAGGCCGGAAGATGAAGGGACAGGAAAGCCGGCCGTTTGAGATCATCAGTTCTTTTCAGCCCTGTGGAGATCAGCCGGGGGCCATCAGGGAGCTTTCCAGGGGAATCCGGGAAAAACGGCCCTGCCAGACGCTCCTGGGAGTCACCGGCTCGGGCAAGACCTTCACGGTTGCGAACGTGATCGCCGAGATGAATCGTCCAACTCTCCTGATCTCGCATAACAAGACGCTCGCGGCGCAGCTCTATTCCGAGCTCAGGGAGATTTTTCCCAACAACGCGGTTGAGTATTTCGTGAGCTATTACGACTACTACCAGCCG
>DCKY01000067.1:0-10238 GCA_002320775.1 Planctomycetes bacterium UBA1662 | reverse complement strand
CTACTACCAGCCGGAGGCCTATATTCCACAGCGCGATCTGTATATCGAAAAGGATGCGTCCATCAACAATGACATCGACAGGTTGAGGCTCTCTTCGACCAGCTCGCTGCTGTCGCGCCGGGATGTCATCATCGTCTCGAGCGTGTCCTGCATCTACGGCCTGGGCAGCCCGGAGGAATACAGCGAGATGCTGGTCAGGATTGACCGCGGGGGAGTCCTGGACCGGGATGATCTCCTGCAGAGGCTGGTGATGATCCAATACCGCAGAAGCGACATGGAGCTGCTGAGGGGAACCTTCCGCGTACGCGGCGATGTGGTCGAGATTTTGCCGGCCTATGAACAGACCGCCTACAGGGTAGAACTCTTCGGCGACGAGGTGGAGAACATCGTAGAGATCGATCCCCTTACAGGAGAGATCCTCGATGATTTCGATCGGATCACGATTTATCCGGCCAAGCATTTTGTTATCAGTGAGGACAAGATCCAGGATGCTGTCACTGGCATCAGGGCTGAGCTCGACGAGCGCCTTTCCCAGCTCGAATCAAACGGAAAACTGCTCGAGGCTCAGCGGCTAGGCTCTCGTACCCGGTATGACTGTGAGCTGCTGATGGAGATCGGCTATTGTCCGGGGATAGAAAACTATTCGCGTCATTTTACGGGTCTGCCCCCGGGGCAGCGGCCGCACAACCTGCTTGATTATTTCCCCGATGATTTCCTTACCATCATCGATGAGTCGCACGTGACCATTCCACAGATTGGCGGTATGTACAATGGTGATCGAGCCAGGAAGGAGACGCTGGTCAAGCATGGCTTCAGGCTTCCCTCCGCTCTCGATAACCGGCCGATGCGGTTTGACGAATGGGAGCAGAAGACCGGGCAGGCTCTCTTTATCTCGGCCACCCCCGCCAATTACGAGCTCGAGCTTTGCGAGGGAGAGGTGGTGGAGCTTATCAATCGCCCTACCGGTCTGCTGGATCCCCTGGTGGAGGTTCGGCCCGCGGTGGGGCAGGTTCCCGATCTTACCGAGGAGATCCGTGAGAATATCAAGGCCGGCAACCGGACCCTGGTGACGACGCTCACCAAGCGTATGTCGGAGGATCTTCACGAGCACTACCAGGAGATCGGGATCAAGAGCCAGTACCTGCATTCCGAGGTGGAGACCATCGAGCGGGTAGAGATTCTCCAGGACCTCAGGAGGGGGCGCTACGATGTGCTGGTCGGCGTAAATTTGCTCCGCGAGGGGATCGATCTGCCGGAGGTCTCGATGGTGGCGATCCTGGATGCGGATAAGGAGGGCTTTCTGCGTTCAGAGACAGCTCTTGTGCAGACCATCGGGCGGGCCGCGAGACATGTCGAGGCCCGGGTTATTCTCTACGCCGATTCGGTGACTGGTTCGATGAGCAGGGCGATGGGTGAAACTGCCCGAAGGCGTAAGCTCCAGGAAGAATTTAACCGTGAGCATGGCATCGAGCCCCGCAGCATCAGCAAGGCCATCCTGCCTGGTATAGAGGAGGAGATCCGGGCCCACAAGATCGTCAGGCGGGTTGTTGGTGACGATAACGAGACCTTCCAGAAACGGGAAAACCTGCTTCAGCTCGAGAAGGAAATGCTGCATGCGGCCGAGAATCTGGAGTTTGAGAGGGCCGCGGAGCTTCGCGATTCCATCGACGAGTTGAAAAAGAAGATAGCGGATGGAGGCAAAATGAGCGCTCCCAGGCCAGGGCGTCCCCGGACCGGCAACCGGATTGCAAAGCCGGATCCAGGCTCCTGAGGCTTGTGGGAATGAATTTTCGCTTCATGATATAATCGTACTTCGGGGTTTTCCGACTCCAACCGTTCCTGCGGCTGAAGGGTTTCCGACTTGTACGAATCATTTAAGAGCTACCTGGGAGGGGTTCCCATCAGGCTGATCGCGACCGTCATGGTCGCGATCCTGATCCCTAGCGTTCTCGTGACCGCCCTGGGGCTGGTGACGGTTTTCGAGGCCGATCATTTCGTTAAGGACTTTGTCCGCGCCGGCTATCGCGAGGATCTTGAAAATGTCACGAAGGTTCTCGAACATGAGTGGAAGGAGAACCTGGATCATTTCAAGGAGCTCCTTGTCGATGCGAATGCAAGGGGGGACTACCTGGCAGCCATTCGGGATGATCCGTTTGTCAACGATGTGCTCTATTCGCGGCGTGGAGAGCTCACCAGGGTCGTGGCCGGGAAACCCTATCCGGAGCTGCTCTCCAATCGGGAGAATTCCGCCCTGCTCGCGGCGATCAGGATGGAGAGTGTGGAGGGGAAGAACGCTGAGGCCCTGATGCTCTACCTGCCGTTGCTGGGCCACCGGGATCCGACTGTCGCGCTGGGGGCCCTGCTGGGCGCGGCAAGGACCAGCCGTGAGCTGGAGGATTCTTCCGATTCCATTCGCTACCTGGACCTGGCTCTCGTCCGATTTGGAGCCACGGTTGACGGCAGCGGAATGGTGCGTAAGTTTCCCTTGCTCTATCAGAAGTTCAAATTGCTGAAGCGGCATGGGCGGCCCGAGGCAGCCGAGGCTGCCAGGACGCTGCTGAGAACCCTCGACGAGGAAGGTTTCCGAGTCTCGGCCGAGGTGGCTGCCGTCTACAGGAAGGCGCTCTTGGAGCATGTGCCGTCTTTCGTCCAGACCGCTCCGGCCTTTTTCATCGACGCTGAGTTGATGAAGAGCCTCCTGGTTCCACTTGAGAAGGCAGCATCCTCTGTCAACTCGCAGTGGCTGGTGAGCCGGTTGCATGCCGGTGAGCGCGAGCTGCTTTTTCTCACAGTTCCCACAGATGACGCATCCTTCGTGGTACACCTGCTCCTGGATTCCAGCCGCTTTCTCGCCCAGCTTGATGAGGTCAAGGATCGGCTGCATCTCAGCGACGCACTGCTGCTGCCGGCTCTTCCCTCAGGGAGTCTTCTCGATCCGCAGAAGAGGGCCGGTGCGGAAGAATCCCTGGCAGCGAAAGCTCTGCCGTCTCCTCTTTCCCACCTGGAGCTTCGTTATTTCCCGAAACCCGGGGGGCTTCCGGTGGGTTTCCGGAGCTTCGAGGTCTTGACCCTTGCTACCTTCACCTGGGCGGTTATTCTTCTGGTCCTGGTGATCATGGTGGGGGTTTTTTATACGCTGCGCTACGTCCTTCGGGAGACCCGGACGGCCAGGCTCAAATCGGATTTCGTAAGCTTTATCAGCCACGAGTTGAAAACACCCCTGGCCGCGATCAAGATGTTCACCGAGACCCTGCGGGAGGGGAGGGTGAGCGGAGAGGAAGAACAACAGGAGTGTCTCGAGCTCATCGAGCGCGAGAGCGACAGGCTCTCCAGCCTGATTGACAAGGTGCTGGCCTATTCGAAGGTGGAGAGCGAGCAGAAGGCCTTCCAATTCGGCAGCTGTAATATGGCCGAGGTGGTCGATGAGGCCATCAGCCTCTTTCATGCCCACACCTCCGACCGTCCGCGGGAGGTCAAGCTGCACAGCGTGCAGGATATCTCGAATATCCAGATGGATCGCGCCTCGATGATCGAGGTGATGCTTAACCTGCTGTCCAATGCCGCCAAGTATTCACCTTCGGAGACGGAGATTATCGTCAATATTCGCGAGACGGTCGACGAGATCACTGTCGAGGTGGTAGACAAGGGCGTTGGTATTCCAAAGCGTGATCACCGGCGTATCTTCGAGAAGTTTTTCCGTTCTGATGATTTGCTGACCAGGGAGGTTGAGGGTACAGGTTTAGGTCTGGCCTTTTCACGCTACATAGCCAAAGTACACAATGGTGATATCCGGGTTTCCAGCCAACCTGAATCAGGCAGCGTTTTTACCCTGCAGCTCAAGAAGACCCATGTTCTCGCCGAGTGAGAGAAACAATGGCGGCCAGAAATAAAAATTCAAATAAGAAGAAAGCCCGTGTGCTCATCGTGGAGGATGACTCCTCGCTGCTTTTTGGTTTGAAGAAGAACCTGCAGTTCGAAGGGTACGAGGTTCTCACCGCATCGGATGGAGAGGCCGGTCTCGGCCTCGCGGTTGATGAGCGGCCGGATCTTATTATTCTCGATGTCATGTTGCCCCGCATGAATGGTTTCGAGGTCTGCGAGGTTCTGCGCAGCAATAAGGTGGAGACCCCGGTGATCTTCCTGACCGCCAAGGCCCTTGAGTCCGACAAGGTCACTGGGCTGACCCTTGGCGGCGATGATTACATGACGAAGCCCTTCAGCGTGGCTGAGTTGCTGGCCAGGATCCAGACCGTGCTGCGCCGGGTGAATGCCTCCGAGGGCGAGAAGCTGACCATCGGCCCCCTCGAGCTAGACCTGTCAGGGCGTTCCGTTCTCCTGGAAGGCAAAGAGGTCAACCTGACCACCAAGGAATTCGAGCTGCTCTGTTTCATGGCGCGCAACATCGGCAAGGTCCTGCCGCGGGAGCGTATTCTCCAGAAGGTCTGGGGCTACAATTATTACGGTACAGCCCGGACCATCGATAATTTCATCAACCGGCTGCGGCAGAAAATCGAGGAGAACCCTCTCGAGCCCCGCTTTCTGCTGACAGTCCGTGGGGTTGGCTACAAGTTCCGTCCTCCGCAAGCCTGAGAACTCCGCAAACTGTTACCGCTTTAGGGTTTGTGGTGTTTTATCAGGGTTTTGTTTTTCTCTGTTGCGGTGACAGTTCCGTGACAGGAGTTCCGCTAAGATGTGTGAGGTCACGGTACGGACCGTGGATACCATTTCGATGGGATCCGGGATAAACCCTCTCTTTCTTTTCTCGGTTGGCTTTTCTCTTTTGGATTGTCCCGGGTCGCTCGCTTTTTTTCCTCGATTGCGAATCGATCATGTATTTTTCTTTCCTTCTCAAGTCCAGTTTTTCGCTTGGTGTGGTTTCACTGTCGGTTGCGATTGTAGCGGCCTCAGCTGTCCCAGCGATGGCGGGTAAGACCTCGGCGTTAGCGCCCGGGGCGGGGTTCTTGGAATCGTGGGAGAAGGAAAACCTGGAAGGTGATTTCGCAGGGGCCGCCGAGGAGTACGAGGAACTCTATCGCCGCCCCAGCCAGCCCGCCTCCGATATTTCCCAGTCGAGATCGGGGCCATTGGACAGGCTTCGGGCGGCCTACCGGGCCGGGCTTTGTTTTGAGACGGTTGGCAATCTCAATCGGGCTCGTTTCGCTTACCAGTGGATCGAACGAAACTACTCGCGCATCAGGATCGACCTGCTGCTGGAATTTCCCGCTGACAGAGGTCTTCTTGATTTCCTGACCATGCTGCGGGAGCGCACCGCCCTGCGCTTTCGGAGCATGAAGGCAGCTGAAGGTGAATCCGAGGTTGAGCGTATCGCGATCGCAGAGGTTCTCGAAGAGTTCAGGGAATACAATCGCAGCGACACCAACAACCTGGAGAACTGTCGTCAGCAGATTCTCGAGCAGCGCTGGAGAGTGGCGGCGGCAGATGAGCTGGCGGCGGAACTCGAACGCAGCGGGGTCTCAGGGACCTTTTCTGATAGGCTCGATACCTTGGGCGCCAGGGGGCAGGAGCTTCGAGACCTGGTGGTTGCCCTGCAAAAAGGAATGTCGCTGCGGGGTGGAGAGGAGAAGCCGAGCGGTCTGCGAGCCTATCTCAGCAGCTGTTTTCTTCAGCGGTCCCTGGATGCCCTCGCCCTGGAGGAAACGGACAGGTCCGGACGAGAGCTGTCCGTGGCTCTGGCCATCGATCCTGACTATGTGCCGGCGTTGAGCCTGCAGGCGGCTCTTGATGGCCGGGGGGCTGTCAGCTTTCTCGCGGCCTCCGCTCTGCGGCGTACGGCTCGCCGGCAGGTGCTTCGCGTGGGCAAGCTCAGGAAGTCTGCAAGGAACCTGGTCTCCGAGGCTGAAAGCCTCGATCGCCGAGATCGTGTTTTACGGGAATTGCTGCGCGCCAACAGGGTCTGTTGCAGTGAGTCAGATGGAGTCCTGGCTGACGAGGAGATCTCACGTCTCATCGCGAGGATTGAGCTTGGCTGCATCGAGCGGGCGGGTCTGATGAAGAAGAGGGAGGTGGAGGAGGTGTTGTCCACCGCGCGTGATCAACTTCGCTCCGCCCTCGGTCTCTACGAGGAATTGATCCGGCTGTTCAGCCGGGGCCTGTTACAGAGAAGCTATCTTCCGGGAGAGGTCGCCACCGCTGCTGTGATTGGCGTTGCCCAGGAGATTAAAAACGAGACCCGGGAGAGGCGAGTCCGCGTTGACAAGCTGCGCCTGGAGAGGCTGGAATTCAAGCTCGCGCTTCTGGAGCGCTGGTTTCCCGAGATAAAGGAGCTGATCAAGGCCATCTGAGATCTCTGCCCAGGGCAGAAATAAAAAAATAAAGCCCCGCTGAGCCAATGCCACCCCGGCAAGGCGGGTATCTATGAGGGTAAGAGTGCCACCGGCAGAACGGCCGCGAGCTTTTACCCTCTTTTTTTTTGGCCGGGGTCATTGGCAGGCATTACTTGAAAGCGAAGCAACTCCACAGTTAGTATAGCGGCTGTCGCGGCCGGTAGAGCTGCAGAGCCCATTGAAAAACATCGATTGGTAATTCGCATGCGTTCACTGCCTGTATGGGTCCTGGTCCTGACTTTCACTCAATCCGCTGGTCTTTGTGAAGAGCAGGAGAGGAACTGGCCGTTTACCCCGGTTCAATCCAGGCAGCCGCCTGTGGTGAAGAATTCCGCCTGGGTGAGTAACGAGATCGACAGGTTTATTCTCGCGAGGCTTGAATCCAGCGGCCTGGCTCCGGCTGGAGATGCCTCAAAGCGAGCCCTTGTTCGCCGACTCTACTTCGACCTGATTGGTTTACCCCCGGAGCCGACTGCTGTCGAGGCCTTCGTCGCTGACAAGGATCCCAAGGCCTACAGTAAGCTCGTCGACAGACTCCTCGCCGATAAGCGTTACGGTGAGCGCTGGGCCCGGCTCTGGCTCGACCTGGCCCGCTACGCCGATACCGCTGGCTACGAAGGTGATCCTGATCTTCCCCATGCCTGGCGTTACAGGGATTACGTCATCGACGCCTTCAACTCCGACAAGCCCTACAACCTGTTCATCCGGGAGCAGATTGCTGGAGATGAATTTTCCGATGTCATGGGAGCCGGGGATCTTCCAGGCGTGAAGGCTGAGCATGTCGTTGCGCTGACCTTTCTGCGCCTGGCGCCGTTTACAGAGCCGCGCGGAGATGAGACCCGTCATGAGCTGCTGAGCGAAATGACCTCGACCGTGTCCTCCGTCTTTCTCGGACTCACGGTGGGTTGCGCGAAATGTCATGATCATAAGTATGATGGGATTCCTACCAGGGACTTCTACAGGATGAAGGCCTTCTTCTCGACGGTCCAGATTCCCCGCCCTGAGCCTGGCGATGGCTTCCAGATCGGCGGTCCCCTGCCGGCGGGGTTCTATCGTCCGGGCGAGCAGAAGTGGGCCGAGGGCCTTCGCGGCAGGCTCGATAGCGATCTGAAAAATTCAAAAAAGCTGCTGGCTGAATTCCTTGAGTCGATGAAGCCCCGGCTTGGCGATACGGGTTCCGGCGCGGCGGTCCAGGCGGGCGGGGGGGCGCTCGGGAACAACTACACTTTTGAGAACCGCGGGGTGAGCGATGGGAAGCCGCACCTGACCGTGCTCAACAGCGATGGCCGGCGCTGGTCTTTCTTCACCGATGGAAAAGAGGCCGGGGTCCTCGGCTCTCTGAGCGGCTCCAACAGCGGGTACTGGTTTGGCGACATTCCCGCCCCCGGCTTTATCAGCATTGGCAAGCACAGCCAGGGCTCAGGAAAGCCCGGCGGGAATCCTTACAAGGGAGCCTATGGTGAGATCCTGGTCTATGACCACCCCCTGGCGGCTGCTGAGCGCCTCGCCGTGCAGCAATACTATGAGCGTAAATACGGAGGCCAGGCATCCGGTCCAGTTGAGCCTCCGCGCAAGGGGCTGCGCTATTGGCTTGATGCGTCAGATTTAGATGCCGACCCCGGATCTCCCAACCCGGCCATCGGCGCTCCCGTGGCCGCCTGGCGCGACAGGATCACGGGTCTCGAGCTTCTCCAGGGTGATGCCGGGCTGCAGCCGAAGCTCGCGGCGCTGGGTAAGGGAGCTGTGGCCGTTGATTTTGATGATGATTTCATGGCTGGTACGGCGAAGGGAGCGTCCTTCCTCAAGGACCAGGCGGGATCGATCGTTTCGATCTACAGTTCGCGGCTTTCCGCTGAAGGCTATGGTTTCGAGGTGGGCGGCGGAGGCTGCTATATCACGACAGCGGTCAATCCCGCCGCCTCCGGAACGCGCTCTCTCGATAAGCTCCTCGGTGATTTTTCAAACGACCTGTTTACCGCCGAGGAGCGCTATCGTTATCGCTATCTCCGGACCCGGGACAAGTTCGTTAAGCAGCACCTCAAGCGCTTGAAACCGGTGGCGATGTCTTTGCGGCACTCCTATGGCCCTCCTTATGAGCCTGGCGTGCCGGCTACCCGTGTCATGATCCGGGGCGAGTACGACAACCCGGGAGAGATTGTCAAGCCCGGCTTTCTCAGCTGCATAACGGGAAACGAAGAGCCGGCGAAGATTCGCCTGGATCCCTTCAAGCGCTGGCCTACCCGGAGTCGGCGCATGGCCCTGGCGAACTGGATCGCCAGCGGCAAGAACCCCTTGACCGCCCGGGTGATGGTGAACCGGCTCTGGCACTGGCACTTCGGCAGGGGGATTGTCGCGACTCCAAGCGACTTTGGTAAGCTCAGCGGCGGAGCCGTAAATCCCGAGCTCCTCGACTGGCTTGCGGATCGATTCGTCAAGGGCCGGTGGAGCATCAAGTCAATTCACAAGTTGATCTGCAACTCCCGCACCTACCGCCAGGCGACCGTCAACCAGGACAGCCGGGCTGCCGAGCTGGACCCGGAAAACAAGCTTCTGTGGCGTTTCAACCGCAGGCGGCTGGAGGCCGAGGCGGTACGCGACACGGTCCTCTCCGTAAGCGGAAGGCTCAATCCTGATCAATTCGGCCTGCCGATCTTTCCACCACTTCCGGGGGCTATCGAGGAGACGGTCAAGTGGGACAAGAGCAAATGGGATACCCAGGGCGGCAGCGAGGGAAGAAAACGCAGCATCTATATTTACCAGCAGCGCACCTTGAACATGCCCTTCCTGCAGTCCTTTGATTCTACCGTCTGCGATACATCCAGGGATCAGAGACGCAGCTCTGTCACGCCGCTTCAATCGCTCGCCATGTACAATGGTGATTTCGTCTCCCGTGAGGCGAAGTTCTTCGCCCAGAGGGTCCAGGCGGCTGCCGGCGACGATCCAGCGAAGCAGGTCGAGCAGGCCTTCCTGCTGGCTTTCGCGCGTCCCCCCTCGCAAGAGGAGAAGACCAGGATGGTCGAGCTCCTGGGGTCTTCCGCGGGGGAGTCCGGGAAAGGTTCCCTTGTCGCGCTCTGCCGTGTATTATTCAATACCAGCGAGTTCATTTACATCGATTGAGTGTTTCATGACAGATCACACAGCTAACCCTGATCACCCCGGCGGAGTTTCACGCAGGGATTTCCTGTCGAGCTCTTTCAACGGATTTGGCGCCCTGGCTCTTGGTGGCGCACTCACCGCCGATTTGAAGGCCGATGTCCGTGTGAACCCGCTCGAGGTCCGGCTGCCTCATCTCAGGCGTAAGGCCAAGCACTGTATCTTCATGTTCTTCGGGGGAGGAGTCAGCCAGATGGACTCCTTCGAATACAAGCCAGTGCTGAACAAGCTCCACGGCAAGCCGCTGTCGAGAATCCCCGAGATTTCCGGTGAGCTCCAGGGGCGCCTCTCCTTCCCCCATGCGACGGTCGGAAGTCCCTTCAAATTTCAGCGCTACGGCGAGTCCGGAAAACACATCTCTGATCGGTTCCCCCATATCGCCAGGCATGTCGATGACCTCGCCTTTATTCACGGAATCAAGACCGACAATCAGAACCATGGACCATCGACGCTTCACGTCACCACCGGAGACCAGTTTCCCGGCAGCCCGTCCGTCGGCTCCTGGGTGAGCTACGGTCTCGGCAGTCCGAACCAGGACATGCCCAGCTATGTGGTCATCCAGGACCCTCGCGGAGCTCCGACCAATGGCGCGGCGGTCTGGAGCAACGGCTATCTTCCAGCGGCCTACCAGGGAACCCTGCTCAGGCCGAAGGGAGTTCCGATCCTGAATCTCCAGAGGCCCGCGGGAGTCAGTGCCACTCAGCAGCGAAAGGAATTTGACGCTCTGAGGTGGCTGAATCG
>DCKY01000250.1 GCA_002320775.1 Planctomycetes bacterium UBA1662 | reverse complement strand
GTGCTGTTGGTCCGGAACGGGCAGGCCTGCAGGCCCTCCTTGTTCTGGAGATTCGGTTCGGCCCGCTGGTGCCAGCCGAAACGGACAGCCGAAGGACTCGCCACGCTGTCGCTGGCGACAACCACGCTGTCGCCGTCAATCATCGCCGTCGCGGGGACAAATCCCGCCTCACCTGCGATCTCAAAATGACTGAGAGGCTTGCCATCACGGGACTCGAGTCCGCCCCCCGTATGGCTGAAAGACACCCGGACCTTGCCTCCATCGATTTTCATACCCTTGTAGACCGGTCCGCTGTGGACAATCTCCCGACCATAGTCTTTCGCCAGGGCCACGAGCGCCAGGCGTCGTCCGACCTCCTGCTTGTTGCGTGGGTGAATATCCCGCAGGTTGCCTATATCCGTAATGACCGTGGTCCCTGTCCCAGGGATCGATGTGGCCGCCTGCTGGGCCTCCCAGATCTTCGGAAGTCGCCTCGGATCACCCCCGTAGTTAAAAGGAGCCAGGTGAGTCCAGTAGAAGGACATGTCGTGGCCCCACACCTTGCGCCAGCCCTCTACAAGGGCCCGCTTCTTGTGGGCGTAGAGCATTCCATCGTTGAGGTTGGACTCACCCTGGTACCAGATCGCTCCCTTGACGGCGAAGGGCACCAGGGGATGGATCATGGCGTTGTACATGCTGGTGGGAGACGCCCACCCGGCAAGGGCGTGTCCGGGAAGCGCAAGCGCGGGCGCGGGTGGAACCAACTCATCCTGCTTCGCGGCAGCCAGCGCCTCTGCCAGCCAGGCCTTTGCCTCCGGCGTAGGCGCAGGCAGATTTTTTTCGAGGGACTCGAGGTAGGAGACCTGGGTGTTGCGAACATTGTCCGAGATCCCCTTGACCTTTTTCACTCCCGCGAAACCCGGCGGCGGAGTCCAGGGTTCAATCAGTGACCCACCCCAGGCGGATGCGATTAACCCGATGGGGATATCGAGCTCCTTGTGCAGATGTCGGCCGAAATAATAAAGAACGGCTGAAAAGGAGGGGATCGTGTTCGGAGCGCAGGCTTTCCAGTCGGCCTTGACGTCCCTGTTGGGAATGCCGCTCAGGACGTTGGGTACGAGAAAGAGCCGGATGTTCGGATATTTCGCCGCGGCGATCTCGGGCCCGGCATCCTTGGAGGCGTTGACCCCCCACTGCATATTGGACTGCCCGGAACCGATCCAGACCTCCCCGACCAGGATGTCCTCGAGCGTGATCTTGTTGTTCCCGGCGATCGTAAGCTTGTGAGGTCCACCAGCCTTCATCGCGGGCAGGGTCACGACCCACTCCCCCTTGTCGTTGGCGGTGGTTGTCGCCCTGGCTCCCGCGAGCTCGACCATCACGGGCTCTCCCTCGTCCGCGAAGCCCCAGATTTTCAACGGCATGTCCCGCTGAAGAACCATGTGGCTGTCGA
Source organism: Planctomycetes bacterium UBA1662 (assembly GCA_002320775.1). GTDB lineage: Bacteria > Planctomycetota > UBA8108 > UBA8108 > UBA8108 > UBA8108. Next base: position 4,987 of record DCKY01000250.1, on the reverse strand, counting down.
TCACGCTTGGAAGGCGGACATCCGCATCCACTATGCCTCCAACCGTGAGAACTGTGACGGCCAGAGAGACCATGAGTATTGAACGGTTCATGAGATATTCCTCGCGGGTTCGTTGGATATTCCAGACGGTTACGGTAACAGGACACCGAACCTGTCCGCAAGCCCCCCACACCCGATGCGAAACCTGTCAGGCTCCGGCTTCACACCCCAGGGCGGCCCCGCCATCCGGATCGATCCCTGGCTTTGGGAAAGGACTCTCAGGGGCCTGCCCCTGCTGGAAGAGGAAAGCCAGGATCCTGATCGCATCGGTGATATCAAGAACCTCGTTGTTGTTCACATCGCCCGCGTCAAGGCAGGTGCCGGGATTGCCGAGGTAGAGATGTTGGAGCAGAGAAACCGCGTCGCTGATATCCACCTGGCCATCCATGTTGAAGTCGCCTCGCAGAAATCTCTGGCCGGAGCCGATGACGACAAAGGAGATCCCGGCCGACAGGGCCGTCCCTTCATTGCGCGCCGTGATCAAAAGCTCTCCTTCGATACCATCCGGCACCTCTACCCGGACCCGCCCGCCAGCGCCACCCTGCTCTACAATGACTTCGGGCGAGGGGACTCCACCGAAGAAAACTTCCAGTCCTTGATAAAAACCGGAACCGGCGACCAGGACCATCTCACCGGGCGAAGCCTCCGCCGGGCTGACAGCGGCCAGCCCGGGCACCGGATAGGACGCGGTCGATGTCACCATTATCGAATCCGTCGCCGAGACCTCGTTGTCGGTCGCCAGGCCAAGCAGGGTGAGCTCGTTTTCTCCGGGGGCGATCGGTACCGTGAGCTCCCACCTCGACAGGCTGCTCCAGCTGGCCGACAGCGGCGACTCCTGGCCATCGACCACGATATCCTGCACGTCAATCCCACCGTCCCCTTCCAGCGTAACCGAGAGAGCGTTGACGGTGAGGTCTCTCCCGCCATTGGTGGTGATCCTGAAACTCACCGGCGCGGGAAGGCGGCTTCGAACGTAGTTCCCTCTCTGCTGGATGTAGTTCAGGATTCCGGAGAAGTTTCTCCCGGTCATGCTTCCGTAGTGCTCGGTCCAGTGGCGCATGTAATCACGGTTGTATGATTTATCGATGATGTCATCCAGGTGACCGTAATACCGCCGGGTGTTGGCCGGCAACTGGATAATCCTCCTCAGGCCCTGGTCGCCCCAGAGACCTGAGGTCGCGGAACGGGTAAACGAGAAGTCCGTATCCCAGAGCATAGCGATGACCTTTCCATCGCCGGAGGGAGCGTGAACCATGAAGTTGTGGTTGTTGCCGTAGGTGTAAGCATCGTTGACCCCACCCAGGGAGTAAACCGCCATGGTCCGCATCCACTGGTCGACATCCATGATGGCGTTGGTGGCATCCTCGAGCTGGGCGGAGGAAGAGCTGAAGGCCTTGCAGAGGGCGATCAGCTTGGTGTAATCATCCCGATCCCTGTTGCTCTTGATGAGAAAGTTCCACCGGTAGGGCTCCTTGCCGTCTCCCAGGTTGCGGAAATCGGTCCCGATCACCCCATCGGGCTGGGGATTCTTGTAGCCCTGGGCGTTGGCCGTCGTCGGATGGTAGATCAGCTCCAGCTTGAAGTTGGTTCCGTCGCTTCCGTCTTCATAGCTGGAGTCCAGGTAGACATTGCCATACTTTGCCATCATCAGCAGGGCGTTGCTGGTGTGCTGCGGGTTGGGGGCGATGACCCGGCACAGATCATCGTACATGCTGGGTATGCCCCCGGCGTACTGGGCGAAGTGCTTGATGAGGATTTCATCCTGGGACTGGGTGGGCACCAGCCCGGACCAGCCGCCGGAACGATCGATTCCGATGCTGCGATGGACACCGCGAAAAAGGTGATCGGCCGGGAAGCGTATATTGAAGCTGACCCTGTTGGAGGTCGGCCTCCCCCGCTCGCTGCCTCGCAGACGCACGCCGGCATCGTAAAAGGCCTCGGCCTCGTTGTAGACGACGGTGGCCCCGGTCAGGCCGTTCGACATGACGTTGATCGTCTGGTAGAGCCGGGAGATATCGTCCCGTGTCATGATGATCCTGATATTGTGCAGGTCTCCCAGCCTCGCCTGGCCATCCCGGGTGCGATAGAGCGCCCTTGAATCAACGCCACCTGCCGGGCAGAAGGAGCTCGCCTGCGATTGGTCTTCCGCGTGAATGTAGAACTGAACAGTCCTCGAACCGGACTGCCCCGGGATCGTCCCCTGGTACAGGCCTCCGGCCACAGTACCCATATCTATTTCACGCCAGGCTCCCCCCTCTACAGAATAGCGCAGCTTGACCTCTCCAACGCCATCCGGATCCTGGATCATGGCTGACACCTGCACAGGCTCTCCCGGAGCGGGGACTACCGGCTGATGTCGCAGGCCCGCGAAGGTCGGCCCGGCGTTTGAAACAAACCGGCTGTTTCTCGCGCCCGGAGTTCCCGGATTTTCCGGACGCTCGACCAGGGTGGTCTTCGGGCAACGATTAAAGTAAAGCCTGGTGTGCACCTGGTTTGATCCGGCAAGCCATTTTGCGCGAAAGCTGATCTCGTAGAGGCGGCCATTGGTCACACTCGCCCCACCAGCCAAGGTCGCCTCCACATGGTTGTGCATATGCTCTGTCGCTCCTGTGGCCACCAGGTGAAGGGCCTGGTTGGCCGGATCAGTGGGATCTTCAACAACTTCACTGTGGCCATGATTTCCAAGCAGGCGCCAGCCTGACTCACCCGACTCGAAATCGCCGTTGGCGATCAGCTGGCGCGCCGCCCCTTCCGGGTCCTCGACGACGCTCAGATCATCAATGAGAACCTCGCCCGCGCTCAAGAGGCCGAGACAGAGTTCCCGCCAGCGTGACGGTCCGACATTCGGTCTCGCCGTCTCCCGATAGCTGTAGCTGCGCCATTGGACCCTTGCGCCTTCATCGCTATCCGCCCAGGAGCCGGAGTTGTTGTTTTCTGAATCTGGGTCTGTCAGCTCAATGGAAGAGCCACCACCATCGGCGTAAATCGGCCAGGGCCCATCATCGAAATAACGCACCTCATCGGCCGGATTCCCCAGGGCATCCCTGAGAACGATCCGATCACTGCGACCGGAGAGGTTGCCCTCAAAGTTTCCGACAATCCTTGCCCCCGGGTGGATGGATTCCAGGTGCTCACGATCCGCGGCGACCACCAGGTATTCACCCGGGCCGATGGTTTCCCCCGCGGGAAAATCGTAGCGAATGCCTGAAGAAAAGCTCCAGCCGGAAAGGTCAATTCCCTCCGAACCCCTGTTAAACAGCTCGACCCATTTCTCCCGTGATTCCCCCGACACGACCCTCTCCTTAGCCGGCGCCAGGTCGAGAACGCTGGCCTCGAGCCCGAAGACCACATCGCTTGATCCTGAGGTGCGCTGGTGCACCTCAACCGCTACCAGGTTCACCCCTCGACGAAGAGCGTTACCCGCGATGAGGAAAGGCCCCTCGTAATCGGCATTGGAGACCGAGGCGCTGGCGAAGGTCCCGGAATCAATCTCCCCGGCCGGCATTCTCAGCCGCAAAACCTCTTCGCCGTTCAGATAGACCACGGCCCCATCATCGATCACCGTACGAAAGTAGAGCTCGACGCCCAGGGGGTCTTCATCCAGTTGGAAGGCGGACCTGAAATAATAGGTGGTGGCCCCAAGGGGGATCTCTGTCGTCTTTGGCGCGGGCAGGGAGCTGTTTTCTCGGTAGAGCAACGCCCCACCGGTCTCCCAGGCCCCATCGTCGAAGCCGGGATTCCGCCATTGAGTCCCGAGGTCGGCCCCCGATGCGTTATAGCTCCAGGCGTGATCGATCGGCACGATCACCTCGCCAACCACAGGCTCCAGGTCGGCCACGGCTTCATCTGCGGGGTTGTAATAAATCTCGTTGATAACAATCTGATCGCTCAGATTGAACTGGTTGGCCGATCCGAAAGTCGATTCGGATGGAGTCCCCCAGCCAGCCTCTCTTCCTGGAAAGCGGCCGTTCAGCCCCTCCCCCAGCCGCACAGCGTCCGCCACTACACACCGGCAGGGCGTGTAGAGGAACAATCGATTGGAGGCCTGCAAGGTAAAGCCCAGGCTGGCCTGCTCGAGAACCAGGTATTCTCCCGGGCCAAGGTCAACCGCGGGGAAGACATACTCCCCGGGCTCGGCTCCATGACTTGAAAGAACATAGCCTTCCAGGTTGAACCTCGCCCCATCGTTGAAAAGCTCGAGCCTCCCGGCGCCGCCAGGCCGGGAGCTTGTCTCGTTGAATCGAACAGATATTTCCCCCGGGACCTTGACCCCGGGCTCGACAAAATAATTTTCCCCGGCAGCGGCCAGGCGAAAATGGGAGGCCAGCTCATCTTCGCTGAGCGCCCGATCCCAGATCGCCACCTCGTCGATGGTTCCGGTGAAGGGCTCCCGGCGTCCGCTCATGTTACCGATATAGGCGGTCGCGGAGCCGCCCGAGCTGATGGTCTCTCCAGGGCCCAGGTCGGTGGAAAACACTCTCTGGCCATCTATGTAGATGCTCTTCCTGCCATTGCTCGCCTGGTAGCTTGCGGCGATGTGATGAAAGGCCCCATCCCTCAATGAAGCCAGGGTCGGGCGGCCAGCCAGTCCATCGAGAGGCATGTCGAGTTCGCTGTAGGCGCCATCGACATTGATACCAAAAGACAGAACAGGCTGCTGGGATGGGACAATAGCCACATCCCTGGTCGCGGCGTTGTCATCATTCTGAAAGCTCAGCAGGATTCGCCTTCGGCCGTCTTCCTTTCGAAAAATCGTTTCATAATCGCCGGCCGCGCCATTCCAGCCGGGAGCGATGAGGGCTTCGATGGTCAGCCCGGTAGAAAACGAAAAGCTGTTGCCGACACCACTGCCGACGTTGACCAGCGCGTTGGTCGTATTGTTGAAGCTGATGGCGCCAGCGCCGACCAGCCCGCCCGTCCTGCTGGCCCCGGAGCCAAGGTCTCCATC
>DCKY01000200.1:22269-44270 GCA_002320775.1 Planctomycetes bacterium UBA1662 | reverse complement strand
TTCGGCATCCGATGATCATCCCCCTCCCCCCTCTAAAAACTTACTGGAAGGCAAAGTAAACCAGCCCAGGCCCATAAAGTTCCGATGGAAACAGGGTGCAATAGACCACAATTTCATCGATTGACACTACGCTCACAGCCCGACCAACTGAACCAGGCCATAGAACTACTGCGTCAACAAGCCCATCACTGCCGGAGAGACGCCCTGTCTCTCTTTAAAACTAATACCAAGGTTAAAGACCAAAAAACCGCGGCGCACTCTATTTCTGCCAGTCATTTTTCATCCCCAAGCGGACCAGCAGATGCTCAATTACCAGCCGACAGAGCGGCAAAATCTGCGGCGATCTTTCGCCGCATCTCCGTCTTCAGCCACCCGGGATCAAGCTCAGCCTCGATGCTGAGAAAGTCGTAGCGGTTTTCCCGGCCATTGGTAAAAAGAGAGACCGAACCGGATGCCTCGGTCCTCATGAGCCAGCTGTGCGTCTCAGGCTTCTTTCGAAGAGCCATGCGATGCAACCTGAGCGAGTTGCTTGTCCAGACCAGTCCCTTAGGCCCCAGAGCGAGGGTCACATTCTGACGTCCCTTCAGCCTGTTACCCACAGATTCGGTCCAGTAGGTGTAGTAGGTGCCTTCTCCATGGGCCATGTGAAGAGTCACCCCGCGCGCACCTGAAGCGATCGCGAAGGCCGGCGCGGTTGAAGCGACCTTCGCACTGCCCACCTCCATAAAAGAATCATTGCCCATGTCATACCCGAGACAAAAGGCCAGGTAGTCATTTGGCATATCCGTCCCATCAGCGCTGACCCCGTACCTGGCGTTCTCCTCGGTCTTCTCATTAGCCATGGGTTCCTGGGCCGAGATCTTCTCACCCTCACGTGTCCACAAGGCGATGTTAATACTCGGCGATGTTGGCGCATAGCCCGTCGCAATCAGCTTGACCTCAATCACGTTCCTGAACGGACTGCCGTGAAGAAGTCGACATTCGCCGCTCAGCACCAGGTGCCCCTGCTCGACGCTGACAGAACCGTCTAACGTGATGAAATCCGTGAGCTGAGAGGGCGATGAAAAATCATAGCTCAGCTGAACGACACCTTTTCTCTTTCCAAGGTTTTTCTCCTTCACCTGGGCCGCGACAAGCCCCTGCAAGCCGGACGACTCAAGGCTCTTTTCGGCGGCAAGAGCGTAGAGCTCCGCCAGCTTCTCCCTGAAATCCTTGAAATAAGGAAGGCCTCGATGGCGCCGAACAATATCCTCGACACTTCGAAGATAGACCACCCAGTCTGTCTCCGCTGCGTCGTCCGCCCCACCACCATCATCCTGGGCGGCGAACCGAACAAAGGCCTCCGCCTGCAGAATGCTGCTCTGAAGCAATCGCCCCCCAAGGTAGCTGATTCCATCCTGGAAGGCCTCCCGGTCCTTCTCCGGGATTCTTCCCAACGAGTCCCAGGCCGCCCGAGGCCCCTTCCTGCACAGGATCAGGACCTGGACCCCAACGATTCCAGCGGTTTCTCCATAACGCGTAACCGTCTCATCAACCTCACCAGGCGGCAGCCGGTCTATGCCGGCCTGCAAAAAACTCAGCAGCACAGGCATTGGCAACTCGAGAAGGTCGCCCTGATGAGGAGAGCCCCCTTTACTGTGAAGAATCACGGAGACCTCGTGGGGATCAGATTTCTTGTAGCTCTGGAGCCACCAGGAAGGAACGACTCCATCCTCCCCGGCCAACTCAAATTCGACCAGCAGATCTCTCTTGCCCCTGAACTTTCGCAGGCCAAGCAACATCTTTTCCCAGGCCCAACGGCTCAGGTCGAGAGCCTTCCTCACCCTGCCGACACCCTCCCGTAAAGTTTTGACCGGGGCCTCCGGAATCCCATCGAGAATTTTCTCGCCCCCCACATAATCGCCCTTTTCTATCGCGACCAGGACCGCCACCTCAGCGGTGGCTATGGTCTCCTCAGCACTCTGGATAAGGCCCTCTCCCACCGAGACAGCGTCGAGGATCGACCTGGTTCTTTTGTTGTAGCTGCGAGGAATACGGCTCTTGAGGTCCTCCACGAGTTCCCGCGCCTTGGAAAAGTCCCCCAGCTCGAGAAGATTTTCCGAGCGCATAATCGTCACTTCGAGGTCGCTCTCGAGACCAGCCAGCACCTTCTTCCGCCAGCCCTCCAGCTGCGGGTGTCCTTTAAAACGAAACTCGAGAGCGCGGATACTTGCGAGAGCCCTGCGATATTCCCTCAGCTTCAGATTGCCGCCGACCTGCTCCTCAGCCTCGAGTGAAAGCTCCAGCTCCAGCTCTTCTCTCTCCCTGGCTGTCAGTTGCGGCCTCAGCGTCAGCACCTCGAGGGCGGGGGTCAGGACGAAGTCAGAGCTGGTGACGCTCTGGTTGTGCCCCTGGATCGCGAATACGTTTCGCCCGGCGCGCAGCAGGGGAAGGTGTTCGTCCAGGTCATACAACCTCTCATCTCCCTCGGGCTGCTCAATATAGTCGGCCGGATAGTCAAACGCGGGAGCGCTTGCCTTGATGTGATGCCTGAGAACCTCCACACCGTTGAGATAGGCTACGAAACCATCGTCGATGATCAGCTTCAACCGGAGCCTCTTGACCTTGGCAAGCTCTTTCACCTCGAACGATTTGCGAACATAGAGAGTGAGGTACTTCTCCTTACGCATGCTCTCAAGCCGGGTTTTTACTGTGGCCAGTTCGGACTCCGATGAGCTGTAGCCGAAGCCGGAGGGGTTCAACTCCCAGCTCGAATCATCGAAATCCGGATGATTCCATTTTTCCGGCGGCTCCGATCGGCCGGGAAAGATTCTCCAATCGTCCCCCCTCTTGATCAGCCCCTCAAAAGCGAGGACGGGCTCACTGGGGGGCTTCGCTGAAGGGGTTTTCTCCGCCGCAGGAGCCGACACCGTTTCACCGCCGCCAACAGGGGTGTCGATAGATGGGGGAAGCTTTACGGCATCCCGGGCCTTGCCGGCCACGGCCGAAGGCTCCTGGCGAACCGGGGGCTCCACGGGGGGGCGCTGCACAACAGGCTTAGGCTCCCCGGCCGGGACCCTGGCGACAGGCTCTGACTCTGGCCCTGAAGGGGACCCAAGGTCCTGCCCGGAAGAAAAAAGAAAATAGGCTCCAAGCGCCAGCGCGAGGACGATGGCCGCAGCGGAAAAAAGCTTCCTGCCGGAATACGCATCTTCGGATTCGGGACTGAAGTGAAGCCCCACCTCATCATTCAATTCAGAGAAATTCCGGTAGCGGACATCCGGATCTCGAGCAAGCATCCTCCCCACGATGGAAGAGATCTCGGCAGGGGCTGTGGGCGCCCGCTCATCAAGAGGAACCACTTCGCTGCCCGCCTTGCGGGCGGAAACCTGCTCTATCGAATTCCCGGGAAAAGGCGGCTCCCCCGTCATTACATGATAGAGGCTGCAGCCGGCCGTAAAGATCTCCCCCCGCCGGTTCCCGGGGGTTCCAGCGGGATCTGCCGGATCCGAATAAAAAACCCAGTCGGCGAAGCGAACCCCGAGCTTTTTCCTCACTGGATCCATTGAAGCCGCGAAACCCATATTCAGTATCTTGACCTCACCGGTCTCACTGAAAAGGAAGTGTTCCGGAATCAGCTGGGGGTGGAAAATACCCCGCTGCTCCGCATGAAGAAACCCGGAGGTGGCCCCCCAGAGCACCCCGGGCCAGGCTGAAACCGGCAGGCGCTTCTGGCCGATCCTGTCGCGAAAGCTTCCTCCAGCCACGTATTCCATACTGTAAAAGAGGTAGCCCTCCTCCGTACAGACATCGTGAACCCTGACGATATTTCGATGATTCAGGCTGGCGGCTTCCCGGGCGCCCACGACAAAGGCCTCAGCCACCGCCTTTTTTCCGCGCAGGGCCGAGGCCAGGAATTTCAGGGCGACATCGCGCTCAACGCTGAGCTGAAAGGCCTTATAGACCTTGCCCATGGGGCCACTAGACAGGAGCTCATCAATCCTGTAGCCCCCCAGAACCCTGCCCACGAGTTGGTCTTCAGGATGCGCCATGAATCAAGGGGCCTTGCGACCGCGAAAGAAAAATCAGACGGCGGAAAAATCTCGGCTCGGTCCGGAAACCTGGATTCCGCCCGGCTTGCTGGAAAACCGGCCTGCCGTAAAATCAGCATACCATTCTACCGGCCGCGCCCCCAGAGCACAAAACCCTATGAAAACGTGGAAAAAATGAATCTGACCATTTAATTGATACAAACACCGTCGCAGCAGTACAATTCTGTGGACCGGGATTGTTGGCAGCAAAAATCGGTCGCCGGGCCTAGTTCAGTACCGCAACAGGAACTCGCACTCTGGGGAGCGCGTTCCGCGGATAATAGGAGCATGCTCATCATGACAGCCAGAACCAAAGCGCTGTTGTTCTGTTTTTCTCTTTTTGCAGCCGCCTTTCCGGCCGCGGCTGAAGGCACCGTCAGTCTCTGCGTAGGCGAGGTGGACTTCGAGGCCTATACCGTCGAGATCATCCTCGAGTCCTCCCAGCCTGTGCGAGGCTTCCAGTTTGACGTAACGGGGCTCACGATTGCCGAGGTGTCCGGAGGACTCTCGGAGGAAGCCGCCTTCGAGGTGTTCTTCAGTGAAAACCGAGTGCTCGGATTCTCGATGGAAGGCAACAGCGTCCCCCATACCGACGGGGTGCTCCTGTTGATCACCTTCGCCGAGCTCACCGCGGAGGAGGGCTGCCTTGAAAACGTGATCCTTGCCGGCCCCGGCGGAAGCGCTCTCGACGTACTGGAGGCGGAATGCGTCTCCCTCGTGCGGCAGGAGGTTCGATTCGTACGAGGAGATGCCAACAGCGACACGCAGGTCAACCTGACCGACGCAGTCTTTATCCTCTCCCATCTCTTCATGGGAGAGTCCGCTCCTGCCTGCCTGGCCGCGGCGGACTCAACCGGCAATCGAACCCTGGATCTCTCAGACTCGGTTTTCCTGCTCAACTACCTCTTCAACGGAGGCGACGCGCCTCCCGCCCCGTTCCCGGGCTGCGGAACAACGAGGCCGGACGAGGACGATCTCCCCTGCGAATCAGCAGCCGGCTGCGAAGCCTGACCGGGAGAGACTCAGATTCCTAGAAACAGATCGCGGCCCTTCGCCAGGGCCGCGATTTTTCTATCGCTAACGCTTCGCTTGAGCATCCAGAAACCGCAATCGGGATGGACAAACCGAATCCTGTCGCCGCCCAGAACCCCGGCGGCCTTTTCGATGCGGGCAGCAACCTCCTCGGCGGTCTCGACGTGGTTGACCTTGATGTCAATCACACCGATACCGATCTTGAGCCGTCCATCGATCTCCCGAAGCGCAGCCAGGTCTTCTTCAGGACGATGAGCCAACTCGAGGACAAGATGGTCCGCCTGCAGTCCATTCAGGAAGCTGACCAGGCTCCCCCAGGTGCCGTCCTGGATAACCTGCCCTCCATAATTCCCAAAGCAGAAGTGCACAGCCTTCTCCACTCCCTCGCCGACACCCTCAAAGACCTTGTTGATCGCCGCGGCGGCAAGAGGCCCATCCTCGGGGTTGCCGGGAATATTCGCTTCATCGATCTGCAGGCAGGAGCAGGAGAGGCCTGAAACCTGCTGTGAGAGAACGCCGGCCAACGCCTGCAGCAGGCTCTCAAAATCGCCGTAGTGCCGATCCAGCAAGGTGCGGGCCAGCATATAGGGACTCGTAACAGTGAACTTGAAGGCTCCGCCGGCTACCTCGGCCGCCCGCGCGCAGTCCCCCAGCAGGTCGAGGCTCCCTTCGCCTAATTCACCATCGACCACAGCTGCAGGCTTGCCCCGAAAGCCCATCGATTGCCGCGCGGCGAACTCCTCGGTGTCGCTGCGGCCGAACTCGGTCCGGGTCCCCGCCATGGGGGCTACAAAATACTCGATCATCCCGTTGGTGTCAGGATGCCCGGGGTCAAAGCGATAGAGTTCCCCATCGGTCGGCAGCTCGATACCAGCCTGGCGCTGGGTGTCGAATACGACTCGCGTGGCATCCGCCACAGCCTCCTGTGATGGCGCGGCAAGCAGCCAGGAAGGCAGAGGATAGGAGCCCACTGTGGTTGTCAGGATCTGTTTATCAGGGAGTGACGACATGATTCAACCCATTGTGTTTGATGGCGGAACCGCGCAGAGCGTCATTCTGCCCAAGACAAGGGCGCTTGGACAGCGCGAATCTTCTCCACCACGGAAACGAGAGCCTGCTTTACTCTTCAGATGAGAGCAGGTCGGTCATGATCGTGGCAAGGTTCTCATATCGCGCCAGCTCATCACCCACGAGCGCTCCAGCCGCCAGGTTGCTGCGTTCCTGAGGGTCAGCCTGCAGATCGTAGAATTCCTCGGTCTCATTGATGAACCGTATCAGCTTGTAACGGTCATCACGAATCGTGTATCCCCTGGTGTTCATATTGCCAGGCCGTCCACCGCCGCCGACAAGCAGGCTGAAAGCCCAGGGGCGCTGGCTCCCGGCCTGCGGATCAACCAGGTAGGGCACCAGGCTTACCGAGTCCACCTCCACCTCCGCCGGCACAGTGCTCTCCACATCGCCTCCCGCCAGCTCGACAACCGTCGCGTAGATATCGGTCAGGTCGACAAGACCCTCGACCTCGCGCCCACCATCGACAACGCTGGGGCCAGCGATGACCAGGGGGACATGAATCCCTCCCTCGTAGAGGCTGCCCTTACCGGACCTGGTTGAGACACCAGCGGGAACGTTGGTCCTGCCCGTACCGTTGTCGCCGAGATAGATCACATCGGTGTTGGCCATCACTTCCGGGCCGATGGTGTCCCACAACCGACCGATCTCGCTGTCCATGGCCTCGATCATTGCCCCGAAATACTCACGAGGCCGCTGGGCTATGTCGGCTTCCGTGCCAGTGAGCTTGTCGTGCTGGTGAAGGCCTTCCGGCGGCAGGTGCAGGGGAGTGTGCGGGGCGTTGAAGGCGAGCCACAGGAACCAGGGCCCCTCCTGGTCATCAACCCAGGCGATAGCGTCATCGACATTCTCGGTGGTCGCGTAGTTGTTGACGTCCCGGCGCTGGCCATTCACAACCTTCTGCCAGGAGTTGAAATCACTGATAGCGCCCCTCAGGCTCCCTGAGAAATGCGAAAAACCGGCCAGGTTGGGATGGTTCATTCCGCCGTTGGCGCGATCGCTGAGATGCCATTTCCCGATGCAGGCGTGAGAATAGCCCAGGTCCGGATTGGCATCGAGAGCCTCGGGAATCGTAAATTCGGCATTTGGCAGACCTCCACCATTGTTGTTGGCCAGGTGGGTAACGCCGGTGCGGAAGCCATAGCGGCCTGTCAACATGGAGGCCCTGGTGGGAGAACAGAGGGGGTTCGCCCAGACGTTTCGAAAGACCACGCCACGCTCGCACAGCGACTCGATATTCGGAGTCGCGGCGAAAGCTCCCGCATCTCCGTAGCAGGCGGCGGAGTCCGCCCCCAGGTCATCGGAGATGATAACCAGGATATTCCGACCTCTCTTTACAGGAGGCGGCGGGTTGTCATCACAGAGGTCATAGCTCTCGCACCCCAGGCCATCCTCCGTGGGATCTTCGCCGCAACCGGCGAAGGGGGCCGGCGGCGGTCTCCCCCCAAGAAACAGGTAGTTGAAATCGTAGACGGCATCGCTCAGGTCCAGGCTACCGCTGTCATCGGCATCGCCTGAGTCGAGGCAGTCAAGCTCCCGCCCCCCCTGGAAAAGATACTGCAGGATGAGAACACCATCGCTGAGGTCCACCGAAGCATCGACATTGGCGTCCCCCCTGACAAAGCTGCTCTGCGCCTGCAGGCTGGCTGGCAACCAGGCCATCAGGGCCAACACAAAAAGACCCTGGACAAGAAACAGACGAAATGAAGAACTGACGATCATGGATCTGGTCCGAAATTAAATTCGGTCTCCTTACAGCGGCAGGGTACGGCAGCGCCGGAATTGACAACGATTTAAACACCGACAATCCACAACAGTTGCAAAACCGATTGTTCGTCAATCCGGCAGGCCCACAGTCCAAGTATAAATCCCTCCTCTGTCAATTTGAACTCTTGCCGGGGCACTTCTGGTTATTAACTGGCGAATGGAAGAGCATGTCTGGAAACTGTCCTGCTGGGCCTTCATCTTTTCTTTCGGAGAACACTCATGACCAGGGGTCAAAGCAACCTCATCCTCTTGATCATCGCTGTCCTTGCGATCGGAGCCAGCTACCCGGTATCCGCCGAAGAGAGAAACCGACGACCCAATATCCTCTTCATCGCCATAGACGACCTGAACGACTGGGTAGGCTTCCTTGGAGGACATCCCCAGGTCAGGACCCCCAACATGGATCGGCTGGCCGCTCGGGGCACTGTTTTCACCAATGCCCACTGCGCGGCCCCTCTCTGCGGCCCCTCGCGGGCAGCGATCTTCAGCGGGCTGCTGCCAACCACCTCGGGGATCTATGAAAACGGACAGAACATCCAGAAAAAGAGGCCCGGGCTAGTCTACCTCCCGCAACATTTCGCGAAGAACGGGTACTCAACTTTCGGCACAGGAAAGCTGCTCCACAAAAGCAGCTCCGGCCTCTTTGAGAAATACTTCTCCACCGAGCAGCGCTGGAGCCCTCTGAGAAAAAGCCAGGTCAGCTATACCAAAAAGGAACTTTCGAGCAAGGGAAGCGCCAACCCTCGCCACGTCATCAAGGCCGGGGGCAAGACTATAATCCTCCCCCTCAACCGCATGCCGAGCGACCGCGCACCCGGAGAAACCAAGGGGGAGTCTTTTGACTGGGGCCCCTTTGACATAGACGATGATGAGATGGGAGATGGGAAAATAACTGCCTGGGCCTGCGAACGACTGCTGAAGAAAAAAGACAAGCCCTTCTTCCTGGGGGTAGGCTACTACCGCCCCCACATACCTCTCTTCGCCCCGAAGAAATATTTTGAGGCTTACCCGGAAAGCTCGATCTCCCTGCCTCCGGCTTCAAAAGGAGACCTGGCCGACCTCGGGGACGCGGGGAAAAAAACCGCTCTCGAGGCGGTGACGGCCGGCGCCCATACCACGGTACTCAAACACGAGCAATGGCGAGCCGCGGTTCGTGCCTACCTCGCCTGCGTCACCTTTGTAGACGCCCAGGTCGGCCGGCTCCTCGAGGCGTTAGAAAACGGGCCCCATGCCAGCAACACCCTGGTCGTCCTCTGGAGCGATCACGGCTGGCATCTCGGTGAAAAACAACACTGGGGGAAATGGACCGGATGGGAACGCTCTACCCGGGTCCCTCTCCTGATCACACCGCCGGCGAAGCATCCGGATGCGAAGAAATGGGCCGGGCAGCGCTGCTCTTCTCCTGTCAGCCTGGTAGATCTCTACCCTACCCTGGCAGAGCTTGCGAGACTCCCGAAGAGGGATGGGTTGGATGGTCGCTCGTTGAAGCCGCTGCTGGAGAACCCGCGCTCAGGCGCTGATCGGGCAGTGGTGTCAACCTTCGGGAAAGGACGACACTCCGTCCGATCGGAATCCTGGCGCTTGATTCGTTACCAGGACGGCTCCAGCGAGCTTTACAACCTCGCCAGGGACCCGAACGAATGGACGAACCTCGCGGGAAAATCCCAATATAAGGAAATCGAAGCGGACCTGGCCTCCAGGCTTCCCTGAGGTCCGGGGCTTCAGGACACTCAGCTCCCGGCAGGTTTCACAGGTTTGAACCCTGGAGCTGCGCTGCCCCGGTCAATCATCTCTCCAATAAGACCGTTGACCTTGCCCAGGGGAAGGTCACCCGCGATCCTGACCAGCTGGCCAGTAACTCGAAGCTTCAGGTACTTGCCTTCCTTCCCGGCAACCTGGACAACCTCGCCCCAGGCTTCGAGCATCACCTTGACCAGCTTGTAGTGCGCGCTTTCGCAGGCCATGTCGAGCTCCTTGAAGTTGATCTTCCGGGGATCGAGAAGACTGTAGCTGGCCATTTCTTCAAGCGTATCTATGGTTACCGCGTGAGCGCCGACCCGGCGCTTGAGGGCCTTCACCAAACCGAAGGCCGCATCGTTTCATATTCACGAATCAAAAGTGAGATGAAGGATCGCGTAGGCCCGGCCATCGGGATTGAGAATCTCAGGGGCGCTCCCGCAGCCAAAAAGGCCCGCGAGAAAAAGCCCCAGGGAAAATGTCATGGCTCTTTTCATATTTTACTTTCCAGTTAAAAACGGATACCGAAACCGAAAAACGTTCTCACATCGAGGGCGAGCTGCCCGGCTCCCGGAGCGGCCCTGTAGTCTCCGTAAACAGGAACCTCGATCTGGGCGACGAGATCAATCTCTGGAGAAGGGTGATAGACCAGCGCCGCACGAACCCGCAACTCATCAAGGCCCGTGTTCTGCAAAACCTCTCCGTCGTGCTCATCCACCCCCTCATGCCGCCAGCCCAGGCCGATCTTGACGTTAGCCGATGGGCCCGGATACTTGGCATGATAAAACCGATAGGCGAAGCTGCCGCCCAGGGTGAAGAAATCACCATCGGTAAAATCTTCGCTCCCCTCGCTATTGGCCTTATAGATCGCATGCGCATCAAAACGAAACCTGCCAGTGCTGAGCGTCAAGGCCAGGCCGCCGATCGCATCCAGCGAGCCGCTACCGGGCTGCATGGAAAACGCCAGCAATTCTTCGCCCCGCCGTTCATTCGCTGAACCCGTAGGGAGCTCCACTCCACCGATCGCGGAAACGTGGAAAGCGCTCTGCTTCCAATACTCGCTGAAGAAATTGTACTTGGCGAGCAAGGCGGCGTCGCCGAGTCCATCGCTGCTGCTGCTCTGGACGCCCCCGGCACCCGGCCCGGACAGCTCCGCCTCCCTGCTCACATAGGGAAGCAGGAGAGACAATGACAAATCCGCCCTCAGCCCATAGTTGACGCCAAGGACAACTCGATGCTCCCGCCACGAGAGGTCATCCGGATTAGGCACCTCAGTGGAACCGCTGGAAAGGGTGCCGCGAGTGGAATAAAGATGGCTCAGAGAGATCCGGGTGCCTGATTCAAAAATCGTATGACCGGCCAGAACCTCGATCCCGCCATCCTGAGCCACGACTCCCGAGGGAAAGGCCAGGGCCGTCAGCAAAAGGACTTGAAGGTTCCTCGATAAATTAAAATTACGCATAACGCACATCTCGATAACTTCCTGTGTCTTCACACCTGTTGACAGGCAGGATGGATACCAACCCGTCTCCAACACGGCCAGCCCATGTATTTACTGAGCCGCCAACAGCACCCTGGATCAAATCAGGAAGCGACAGGAAGCGAGGTAGATGGGGAGCCCGGGTGGAAGCTCGGTCGGGCCGACGCGCCGCGAGACAGAGAGTGCCTGGGCAGCGGAGACAGGGTAAAAACAAGCCTCCATCGCCACTTCCTGCGGAGCCGGTTGAACACCCTCGACGGCCGATTTGAATGTCGCGACGGGAGGATCCATCTTCGCCAGGCTATATTCGATGCAGCAATCGGAGCACCCCGGAGATGCGATGGCCGGGCCGCTCAAAGGATTCCCGAAGCTTGGGACCGACCCCCGACAACATTCGGGTCGCTCGACCGAACAACAGGACTCAACCTGGGCTGAGCAGTCGCGGCCCGGGTCCATGAGCTTTCCGGCGAAGGAGCAATAGTGTAAATCCCGGGCGGGAACCGGGTGCGAGACCACAAGGGCCAATACCAGGAAAACAGCGACCAGTCGATATGCCGCGGCAAATGACTTCCTGCTGGATAAGCTCTGCTTCATTCGGTCATTGTAATCGCGAAGTTTGTTTTTGGCAAATTGGACTCCAATAAATCAAAAAAGCCAACCAGCCTTACCTTTTGAGTAGAGCCAAAACAGGCGGATATTCATTTCATATCGTAAATCCTGTAACTACCTCACCCTTCAGATTTCGAGAATAAACGGAAAGCGATGTCCAATTTTTGCGGCAAGTGGCGACCCTATAGTATGGAGGTTGAACTTTTTGGAAGTAGCGACTGCGGATTATATTGACCCGCAAACAAGGACAATGGACACTATCTGAATGCTAATGATTGCCAAGAAAATGTACATGGGGCTGCTCTTTTCAGCTCTCTTTCTTTTCAGCATGGGGTTCCTTGCGGGCTATATCCTCAACGACTCTCTGAAGGAAATCGAGGACCAGTCGCAATCGCACGCCCGATCGGAAAACAACGGCTCGACTGACAGTCCCGGCAAGCTGCAGAACTCTTCCGACAAGCAGAAAAATGCCGACAGGAGCAAGGCAGTCGCGCGAAAAAGCAGATCCCGGAAAGCTGAAGAAGAAGTCGAAGAAACGCCTGAAGAAACCACTGCCACCAGGGGTGAGATCATGGCCGGCCTCCAGGCCGCCATCGCCAGTGGCAACAAGGACGACCTCGATGAGATGCTCGGAGAGCTGGCTGGCTCCAGTGGAGAGTCCTTGAATGAAGAGGAACTGCTCTTCCTGGAGGGACTTCTCACAGAAGAAAACTCCGAACATCTCCACGCACTCACCCAGGCGCTTATCATGGCTGGGGATGAGCGTGGCGTCGAGATCGTCATGGGCTTTCTCGACGACAGTGAGAACAGCCTGGCCAATCGCCGTGAGATCCTTGACTCGCTCGAGAGGCTGCCGCCTGAACGAGCCAAGGAGGTCGCCCCGAAACTTGCCGACTTCATCGCCTCGGATCCTCATCGAGAGCTTCAATCGAAGGCCGCGCGCGCCTACGGACAGATGCACGGAGACGAGGGAGTCGAATCTCTCATCGGCCTGCTCGATGCCCGCCCGGACATCAAGCCACAGGTCCTCTTTGAGGCCATGGGCTCCATGGCCGGAACGGAGGAATTGGGGGCCATGATCGATCTGATGGACAACGACTGGAGCCGGGAGCAGAAGCGCTCACTGATGGAAAGCATTGGCAGAGCGTCCCTCGAGGATGGCAATCCCGACACACTCATGAAGCTTCTGAAAGAACAGCCGCCCGGCATGTCGCAAAGGCTGGTCGCAGAAGGAATCGAGCGCCTCTCTCACGATCTCGACACGGACTTTCTCGCCGACGCGCTCAGGGAGGTTCCAGACGACCCGCGCGCGCAGGAATCCATCGCGCGCGCTATGGCCCGCAACGGCGGCAAGGAAGGGCTCGAGCTGCTCCTTGAGGCCGCCGCCGACCCTGAGTTTGAATTGAACGATCGAGCCCTGGCCCACGCCCTCAGAGAGGCCTCCGGACAGGGAGCAACCGCCGCGATGATGGATCTCCTTGCCAACAGCGAACGGGAAGACATTGTCGAGACCCTGGCTCGCGGGCTGAGTCGTAACGCCGACAAGGCGACCATGGGGGCGATGTTGGATATTCTCGAATCGAGCCCCCACCCCGAGCAGAGACGCGCCATCGCACGCGCCATCGAGGAAGGCAACCGCAATGGCCTGCCCCCCGAAAGGCTCCTGGACCTCATCTCCAAGGAAAACGACAGCGATATCGCCAGGAACCTGGGCCGGTCGCTCGAGAGACTCTACCCGGACTTTGTCGCCGAACAGGCAGGAAGCCTCTTCGAGAACGCCGAGACCGCCGCCGAAAGGGTAGCCTACGCACGGCTGCTCAGTCGCCAGAGGGATGGAGCCGGGCTCTCCAATATCGCTGAGCAACTCTGGCGTGAAACGGACCGCGAGGCCGCCCACGAGATGGCTCGAATGCTCGGGAGAAACGATGATGGAATACGACAGGCTCGCGAGATCCTCTCCAACCCCGAGGTGCACAGAGATGGTGAAAACCGCCACAGCATCCTCTGGGGTATCCACTCAGGCTCCAGCTCACAAAACCAGCCGGCGAATGACTTCTTCCTTCAAATCGCCGCAAGTGATCGATCTCCCCATATGAGATCCCAGGCCGCTGAAATTCTCGCACGGCGCAACAATGTCGGAGCTCTCCCCCAGCTCGAGAACATCATCGGCCAGGAAAGAGATGAGGCCGCTCGTTCAAGGATGCAGCAGAGCCTCGAACGCCTGCGCCGCGAAGCCTCCCGGCAGAACTGACGCTTCTTCGTTCTCGGCCGCCAGGCCTCAGATGGGTTCTCGCGTGAACAAGCCAGCGAGAGTCTTTACACCCGCGGTAATTATGGTTAGCTTGGAAGTCGTCTGGAAGAGTGAGGCTGGGACGCGGTTCCAGCCTCCCATGTTTTCGCCCTTATGAGCCCGCCTCGCCGGTCTCTTCTTTTTCCCCCGAGGAACACACCCATGCGAAAGTTCACCGTGCCCCTGTTTCTTCTCTGCAGCTTGTCCGTTCTGCTCCCACTGGCTGAGGCCGCAGATCCCCCCAAAGGCTTCACATCCATCTTCAACGGCAAGGATCTAACCGGCTGGCACGGAATGGGGCACTTCAACCCCGACAAACTCAGCAAAATGAGCGCCGAGGACCGAGCCAAGAAGCGCGCGGCCGACCTCGAAAACGCCAAAAAGCACTGGACCGTGGAAAACGGAGAACTTGTCAACGATGGAAAGGGCGTCTACCTGACCACCGACAAGAGCTACGGGGACATGGAGTTCCTCATCGACTACAAGACCGTCGCCAAGGCGGACAGCGGAATCTACCTCAGAGCCAGCCCGCAGGTGCAGATCTGGGACTACACCAAGGCCGGCGGCAAGTGGGGCATCGGAGCTGACAAGGGCTCAGGAGGACTCTGGAACAACTCCAAGGGAGCGCCTGGAAAGGACCCCTCCGTGCTCGCTGACAAGCCCTTTGGAGAGTGGAACAGCTTCCGCATCCTCCAGGTTGGAGACAGGACCTCTGTCTGGCTGAACGGCAAGCAGGTTATCGACATGGCGCCGATGGAAAACTACTGGAACAGGAAGACTCCCCTGCGCAGGAGAGGCCCGATCCAGCTCCAGACCCATGGTGGTGAGATCCGCTGGAAAAACATCGCTATCCGCGAGATCAAAGCGGAAGAGGCCAACAAGCTTCTCTCGAAAACGGGAGAAGATGAATTCACCTCGATCTTCAATGGCAAAGACCTCTCAGGTTGGGCCGGGCCGATTGGCGCCTACAAGATCAAGGACGGCGTTCTCACCTGTCCAAAACGCGGCGGAGGAACGATCTATACCAAGAAGATCTACGCGGATTACGTCGTACGATTTGAGTTCAAGCTGCCCCCCGGCGGCAACAATGGACTCGCCATCCGCTACCCCGGCAAAGGCGACACGGCCTATGTCGGAATGTGCGAGCTCCAGGTCCTCGACGATAGCGCCAAGGGGTATGCGAAGCTCGACCCGCGCCAGTACCACGGCTCAGCCTATGGCATGGCCGCCGCGCACAGGGGCTACCAGCGCCCGGTAGGAGAATGGAACTACCAGCAGGTGACGGTCCAGGGCTCAAAGATTCGCGTTGAGCTCAACGGCACGACCATCCTCGATACAGACCTCGGCAAGGTAACCAAGTTCATGGGTCGAAAGGTCGGAGGGAAGGATCGCAAGGAGGGACACTTCGGCTTCGCCGGGCACGGCTCGCCCGTTCAATACAGGAATGTCCGCATCAAGACCCTGAAATAAACCGAAGGTTTTCCAGGATATAACAAGGGCCGACCGGCAGAGTTCTGCCGATCGGCCCTTTTCATTGCAGCCTGGAACGCTACTCGCCACAGGGCGTGTAGGTCTCGCACGTAAGACCACCAGCGCTGAGATCAAATCCACAGGAGCCAAAAGGCGCTGGTGGAGCATCTCCCCCATTGAAGAGAAAAGTGAGCAGGTAGACGCTGTCGGTCAGTTCGACAGCTCCATTGTCATCGACATCGAGACTCTGAGGGCAGCCTCTTCCGGAGCCTTCACCAAGAAAGAGCTCACCCAGGATCTCGACGGCGTCGCTCATATCCGAAAGCCCATCCTGGTTTGCATCTGAACGCATAAACCAGACGGGACCATCGACAGGCTCAGAAGGTTCCAATACCTGCCAGTTGAGAACGATGCCGCCGGTGGCACCGCTATACCCGGCAACCCTGATCAGGTAGCTTTGACCAGCCTCCGCGGTAAACTCGACCCGGCTCTGGAGCCCACTGGAATCGTCGTTCATTTCAACAACTGAGAGCTCACCGGGCGAATCGCCGCGGAGAATCGTCAAGGTCGTATCGTAGTCACTGCCGATGGTGTCAACACGCAGGAGCCCGCCTGTCGGAGGTGTCCATACCCACCAGAGCGAGGCGCTGCCGAAGAGATCGCCTTCCCAGGCCTCGTCGCCTGCGGAATCGCTGTTCGCGACGGCCTGCCCTTCACTCGAATCGAGCTCGATATGGTCGGCGAGGTCATCGTTCACCGGGCCTCCACCGGGAGCAGGAGCCTCGCCATCGAAAGCCCAGCTCAAGGTGACATCACCTGTAGCGCCGGCGTATCCACCGACGGAAATGTAGTAGCGCTCACCCGCCTCGGCCTCAAAGCTGACCTCGCTCTGCAAATGATAGGCATCATCGTTTTCCGCCAGGGTTCTGCGGCCGGAGTCGTAGGCGAAGAGAATCGTGTCGAAACCGCTCCCCCGGGTATCGAAAACAGCGAGACCCGACCGGGGAGCATCCCAGACCCACCACAGGGCGGGACTCGAGGAGTCGCTCGTATCCGTCGTGGAACCACTCGACCCATCGATCGGCCAGGCATTCTCGACGCTGTCGTTCGGCAAATCCGGATCGGGACCGGTCTCCGCTCCGGTTGTAAAGCTCCAGACCGGACCGACAACCGTTCCGCAATCATTGCTCGCCCTGACCTGCCAGCAATACTCGGTATTGATCGCCAGATCGGAAACCATCCAACTGCGATCGTTGGTCTCCCCCAGGGATTCCAACCTGCCGCAGCGCCCCAGATAAACCTCGTAAACAACCGGACCGCCCACAGGAGGAAGCAGCTCGGAAAAATGAGTCGTACGGGTCGCATCCTCGCCATCGCAGCCTGCGTCGGAGCATTGATTGGATACATAGCAATTGCCTTCGGAAACATAGTCAGCCACCCCACGGACCAGGATGCCCTCCACCTCGTTGGTAAGTTCATTGAAGATCGGCGAGCCTGAATTGCCGCCATAGGAGTCCGTATTGGCCACGAAGTGACTTGAGGCTGAGTTATCTCTCACCCGGGCCCCGCCGGCGATCTTCTGCGGCAGGCCGGAAGGATGCCCCACCATAACCAATGGTGTCCGGTCGGGGACCCTGCCTGATCTCCTGATCTCCACCGGCTGCCTGCCGGCAACCGGCCTGTCAAGCCTGACCAGGGCGTAATCCACACCTCCGGAAAGCTGATGGCCGACAACCTCTTCGCAGAAATAGACATTGTCCTGCTCTAGGATCATCTTCGCCGTGGTTGAATCGATCATCTTGTAATCAAAAACGAAGGCTGTCCCATCGCAGCCGTCGGCCGGAACGCAATGACCGGCCGTGGCGACCACATCCTGGCTGACCAGGAAACCGGAACAGAAAGCCGCCGTAGGTTGCTCCCGGAACGGCTCCGATGCGCAGAGATCACGAGCTGCCCCCAGGGCTGCTCCCGAAAGCCGGTAGCGCCCATCGGCCTGTCGGTCGATATTGAAAGGCGAGACAAGAGCGCAGGTCCCCTGGGACATTCTCAGGAGAGCCTCGTTGGTTACCTGGTAAACATCCTGGCGATCATCATCCCCATAAACGACCTTGCGCTGAATCGTCTTCCTCTCTCCCCACTGGAGACTCGTACGAGTTCGCCTGTCGATCTGCCCATCCGATGGAGATGGTCCAGCGGGGGCTGCGGGATCGCGACACTCCTGCTCACCACCGCCGGCAGACACGATGCCGCGGCTACATACAACAAACAGGGCTATCGCCAGGACGCCAGGTAACCGTGACCCCGCGATGCCAGTTCGACCTTGAAAGGCCGGCCCCCGCCTGCCTTTCCCCACAAAACACTTTGCCAGAACGCTGGTATACGTCGTTATAAAAGCCATGTTCCAGAACTCCCCATCATTCGTAAAATGGTGGTCCGACACCTTCTCGATCCGCGACCCCGACCACCGCCAGGCGACCGCGCACCAGAACAACGGAAGCGCATCGCTCCCGCGACTCACCCGGGAGGAAAAGGTTCCCCCCCTGGAAACGATCACTCCCTCCTGTTAAAGCTGCGGTAAAGACCGGAGCCCGGTTGGAAAAGAACGAACCTCGGAGCCATCATCGCATGCTCGTGATGCTCTGCAGTTCTCACTGATCCCCAATCCCCAATCTGCCAACGAGACCTTGAACGGCGAGATGCCTGAACCTGCCCGGCCCCCGCCCCCGGCGAAAGACCCCCCAAGGATCCGCCACCGACCTGAAAGGTCGCCCGTGATTCTCCAGAGGCCGTGATTCCCCAGAAGCCCGGGCCAACCTGCTGAAATCGATGCTAAGGGTGATATTTCAGTACGGCAAGTTCAGTTTCAATTTCACCCGGGGATTGTCCCGGAAGGGGCCAGGGACTGGATGATCTCCCATGCCCGCAGGACGTGCTTCTCTTTCGTCGAGATGGTGCCGGTGGCGAAACGCAGGACATAACGCGCAGCCCCCTCCACTGGTATCACGGTATGCGTGAGGAAGATCTCACCGCCGGCGTTGATCGCATCCAGCAATTCGCGATTTTCATCATCGCTCCCGCGAAAACGAAAGCACACCAGCCCGAGACGCCTGGGAGCGCAAATTTCAAAGTTTTGGGATCCGCAGACAAGCTCCTCGAAAAGCTCGGCCAGCCGTACCTGCTCACGGATGAAAGCGCGCAGGCCATCCACTCCGTACCAACGCAGAACAAACCAGAGCTTCAGCGACCGGAACCTCCTTCCGAGGGGGATCTGCCAGTCTCGGTAGTCGATCACTGCCCCGGAATCACCCTGGCTGGTACGCAGGTATTCAGGAGTAACCGACAAGGCCTGCGTGAAGCTCTCCCTGTCACGGACCCAGAGAGTCGAGCAGTCGAAGGTCGTCAGCAGCCACTTGTGAGGATTGCAATTGAAGGAATCGGCCAACTCAACCCCTTCAATCATCTCGCGGTACTCGGGGCAGACGCAGGCATTGCCCGCGTAGGCGGCATCAACATGCAGCCAGAGTTCGTGCTTTCTCGCGATCCGGCCGAGCTCAGCCACCGAATCCATAGCGCAGGTCGAGGTCGTACCGACCGTGGCGCAGATAAAGAACGGAACCCTGCCGGCGCCGAGATCATTCTCGATCGCGACCTCGAGCATTGCCGGGTCCATCGAGAGATCATCCCGCACACCCACCTGGACCAGGTTCTGTGAACCAATACCACAGATGGAGGCGGCCTTGAGAACAGATGAATGCGCCTGGCTGGAACAATAGGCTCTGAGCTCCTTGCCAGCCGCTTCGCCCCCAGCCCGAACGCGTTCTCGCCCGGCAACCATGACGGCCAGGACAGCTTCGCTCGCCGTGCCATGGATCACCCCTCCGCCGCCGGGGGAGGAAGAGGAAAAAGACCCGGGGAGACCGAGAATGCCTGCCAGCCAGTCGAGAACTCGAGTCTCCAGCTCCGTACAGGCTGGACTCGTCACCCAGGACATGCCTTGCACACCCAGCCCCGCGCAGAGCAACTCCGCCAGCACGGACGGCAGTGAGCTGTTGGCAGGGTAATATCCGAAGAAGCCGGGAGACTGCCAGTGGGTAAGACCCGGCATCACAATGCGGTCGATATCCTGGAGAATATTGTCCAGTGAATCACCCTCAACGGGAGGTTCCAGGGGAAGACCCGCAGCGACCTCGCCGGGCTGGACCTGCGAAAGGACGGGAAGAGTCTCAATCTTCTCCCTGTAATCGGCGATAAAATCGATGAGCTTCCGCCCGAGCTCACGAAAGTCTTCAGGGTCCATGTGCAGGTCGTCTGGCATCACCGTCTCCAATCGCACCAGGACTATTCCTGGTGGCTCCTGATTGAACAACCGCCCGCCACCGCTGGCAAGCAGGAAGCCCCTGTCGCCGGGGAAAAGCATCCTTGCAAAGCCCGCGGGTGGAATGCAGCATCCTGTAGCTTCGGCAGGAAACATAGAAGGTCTCTCGAAACAGGCTGAGAGGTGACAGGATGTGCATAGCAGGATGTATGGATATAGTGGCCGGCAATCTCGGCCGACGTAACTTTTTGCGTACAGGACTGGGAGGCGCGGCTCTTTCCCTGAGCTCCTGCAGCCCCATCGAGCCTGCGCGCAGGGGGGAGGGAGGAACGCCGGCGGCGTCCGAATTCGCTGCCTTCAGCCGAATCGTTGACCTGACCCATACCTACTCTAACCGCTTCACTCATTGGGCCGGAGGCACCGCCAGGGTCGAACTCGAGACCGTCTACTCTACCGCGAAGGGAGATGGTTGGAATGTAACCCGCTGGACACTCGACGAGCATGCAGGGACCCATATTGATTCCCCCTTCCATCGCAACCCGAACGGTCTGACGGTTGACAGGATTCCCGCCCGGGACCTTGTGCTCCCCCTTGCCATCATCGACATCAGGAAGAAAGCCGAAGAGGACGAAGATGCCCAGGTGACCATCGAAGATCTCAGGGCATGGGAGGAGACGCACGGCCCGCTCCCTGAGCGCTGCTGCGTGGCGATGCTCAGCGGTTGGGACGCCAGGGTCGAGAAGCCCGGCTTCATCAATTTTGACGACAAGGGTGTCCGCCACTTCCCGGGCTTCCATACCGATGCGGCCATTTTCATGCTCGAAGAACGCAGGGTGCTCTCGATGGCGGTCGACACTGCCAGCCTCGACTACGGCCCGACGAAAAACTTTCCGGTCCATACGGCCTGGCTGGGCAGCGGGCGCTGGGGGATCGAGAACCTGGCCAACCTGGCCGACCTGCCCCCAAGGGGAGCAACCCTCGTTTGCGGAGCCCCGAAAATCGAAGGCGCGACCGGAGGTCACTCGCGAATCCTGGCCCTGCTATAGTCGGGAACTCCCACCCCCGCCAGCAGCGCTGAGCGAGTTCAGGCTTCCGCAGCCCCCTGGGGCTCATCGTCAAACGGCAGATCCGTGAGCACCATGGTATCCATGGTTGGGTTCTTCTTCTCCTGGCGGAGATCAGGACCGACGGCCTCCCTCAGCCGCTCAACCAGCTCGTTGGGCAGAAGACGCTTGCCGGGGTCTTTCTCGAGCGCCATGGAGACCACCTTGTCGATCGACTCGGTGACATCCGGAATCTCGCCAGCGAGACTCTTCGCGGCATCGTTCATGTGCATCATGGCCACCGTCATCGGATTTCCATCGGTAGCCTCAAAGGGAACCTTCCCGCAGAGCATCTGGTACAGCATGACGCCCAGGCTGTAAACATCCGAGCGGCCATCGTAGGGACGGTTGGCGAGACGCTCCGGAGCGAGGTAGGCCGGCGTGCCGATCACCGTCCCCTGCAAGGTCAGGTTATTCGCCGAGGCATCGTCACGGAACTTCGCCGTACCGAAATCGACCACCTTGATGATCTCTTTGCCCCGTTCATGGTGCAGGAAGATATTGGCCGGCTTGAGATCACGATGGAGCAGGCCAACGCTGTGAGCCTCCTCCAGGGCGGCGCACACCGGCTCGATGATATCCATGCACCGATGCGGCGACAGCTTGCCGGACTCCTCGATCTCATCGGCGAGAGAGCGCCCCTCGAGCAGCTCCATCACGAGATAGGAAACCCCCGTTGCCGTAACACCAAAATCAAGAACCGACACGGCGTTGGGATGCTTGACTCTGCAGGCCGACATTCCCTCACGCTGGAAACGCGCGAGATCCTCCATCGTTGTCCCGAGGCTTGTCTGCAGGACCTTGACCGCTACATGCAGATTCAGCCCAAGGTGGGTCGCCTTGTAGACTGTCCCGAAATTCCCGGACCCGATTTCTTCTTCGAGGCGATATTTCTCGGCAAGAATCGTACCTGCAACAGGACTGTCCACCTCGCTGGCTGTACGCGCCTTGTCCAGGTTTAACACGGGCTTCTGATCCGTATCCCCAGCAGGGGCCCCCGCACCCGGCTCGAGCAGAATGGTCCCCATGTCAGCTCCAGTGGAATCGGCAGTGGAATCGG
>DCKY01000200.1:12901-21963 GCA_002320775.1 Planctomycetes bacterium UBA1662 | reverse complement strand
TGGAATCGGCAGTGGAATCGGCAGCCTTCTCAGATTCAAAAGGAACCTTCAGACGAAGCTGCGCCTCGATCCTGGCGAGCAGAACGGGAAAATCAAGCGGCTTGGTAGCATAATCGTTCGCGCCAAGCTCGAGAGCGTTAACGACGTCCTGGCTCTCGCCCTTCGCCGAAGCCATGATGATGGGCAGCTCGGTGGTGCTGCGAGTCTGCCTCAGGATCTTGAGAACCTCGAGTCCGCTCATTCCCGGCATCATGATGTCGAGGATCACCAGGTCGAGCACCTCCCGCCCGGCCAACTCCAGAGCCTCCGAACCATCGCTGGCGACAAGCACCTTGTACTCTTTTCTTTCGAGCCGGCGCGACAACATGTCGCGGTTGAGCTCATCGTCGTCGACAACCAGGATGGTGTAGTCACTATTCGCCATCAGAGCAGCTCTCTCAGACCTCGAAAAAATCCAGCCGATTCACGATAACACGAGGCCACGATGGGCCACAGGCAATAAATAACTTACGAAACCAATTGGGCCTCGCGAATGTCACTTTCACTCCTCGACGATGTTATTCTTCAGACGGCCCTCGTCGAGGCCCTCGAGCAGGAAGCCATTATCGTGGATCTCCCTCCAGTCCGACAGCAGGGTATCCTTGCCGGCAGCGGTCGGCTCGTGGCTGTAGGCGGAACCTTCGCGGATCACAACCGGGGTCTTCGCGTCGGCGGGACAGCCGAATGCATGGAGATGCTTTCGGTGCATGACAAAATTCGCATCGCCGGGCCGAAGGCATCTGTACTCGGTCAGCTGTTCGTAGGTATGCTCTCGTCCGGCGGGAAGCACCACACGCTCCGGCCGCGCCTCGCCCTTCGGCATCGGATGCCCATCGACCAGGCCCTCTTTCTTAACGTCCAGACGCTCATCGTCGATGATGTCAGAGGCGTAGAAGAGATCCATCTCGCCGAGGACAACCTCATAGAACTCGGTCTTTCGCCAATGCAGATGCGGACTGCAGAACTTGCCCGGGTGAACAATCATGAGCTTGTCGCAGAGACCGCCGAACTGGGCCCATTCCATCCCGCCCTCGGGAAGACCCTGGACAGCCGGTTCGTTGAGCGCCTGGAAGATCGCGAAGGCTTCGTAGGGCTCGCCGGACCAGAGGCCGTTGACAAAGGCCTCGTACTGATCTTCGCCGAAGACCAGCCCGGTGTTGTCGTTGATCATGTCATCCTGGACCGGGTAGCCGCAGGCAATCGCCAGCGCGGTGCATTCCGAAATCCAGGCATCGTATTCCTTGCGGGTAATGTAGTTCCTGGTTGCCATGGTTTCTTCCTCTCGCCAAAGCTCTTGTAGGTATTCCGGTTAAACGGCTGGTCCCTCCACAGACCGCCGAAGGAGCAATATTAACAGGAACCGGGGCACGGGAGATGAGAGAAAAACCGCTGAGGCGAAGAAACCTGACCTGCGGCGGAGGCGGCCCGTATCGGGCTCTTCCGCGAAGACCCCTAAGCGGTCCTTGAGCGGGACGCCTCCGCCATGTATGCTTCTGCTTTCAAACGGAAAAAACAAGCACAGTCGGAGATCCCCATTGAAAGCAGCAGTCCTTGAAGAGCTAGAGCGGCTGAAGATCGTCGAGAAACCGGACCCTGTCTGTGGAGATGACGAGGTTATCATCGCGCCCCAGGCGGTCTCCGTCTGCGGCTCGGATGTACGCATCTTTCACTACGGCAACGACCGGGTGGAGACCCCCACCGTCATCGGCCACGAGGTCGCCGGCAAGGTGCTCGAGGTCGGCAGGAACGTCTCCCGTTTCAAGGAAGGTGACCGAATCGTCATGGGTGCCGACGTCCCCTCCGAGAACTGCCAGTGGTCGCTCGTCGGGCAAGGCAACCTGAGCGAGCAAAACTACGCCATCGGCTACCAATTCGACGGAGCTTTCCAGCAGAAGATGGTCCTCAACGACCTCACGGTCAAGCTTGGCGCGGTTGTCAAGATCCCCGAAAACCTGGAATACGACCAGGCCTGCATTGCCGAGCCGCTGGCCTGCGCGATCCATGGCCTCGAGCTGGGGCAGATGGGGCTCGGCAAGAGCATGTGCGTCATAGGCCTGGGGCCGATCGGCTGCATGGTCCTGGAATTGTCCAGATACTACGGTGCCGGCAAGGTCTTCGCAGCGCAGAGATCGAAGGGACGTCTGGAAATGGCAAAAGACTTCCTGCCCGACGCGCGTTTCATCTGCACCGAGGAGGAAAACCTGGTCGACACCATCATGGCCGAGACTGACGGAGAGGGCGTCGACTTCGTCATCACCACAGCCGGAACAGTCCAGGCCCAGGCCGATGCCATCCAGATCGTCCGCAAGCGAGGCTACGTCAACCTCTTCGCCGGGCTGAAGAATGAGCCGCCGCTCACCATCGACTCGAACCTCATCCACTACCGGGAAGCCTTCGTCATGGGCACCCATGGCTGCAACCTCCCGGATGTTGAGAAGGCTGTCACCCTGCTGGCCGGTGGAAAGATCGATGCGCGAAAATACATCACAAAATCCTTCCCACTCGATGAGATCAACGATGCCTTCGCCTTCCATGAATCACGCCAGGGATTGAAGGTTGTCGTCAGGCCGCAGGACTGAGGGCTGCAAGAGGCGCTGGTCATTATTCACCGGAAGCGGCGAAGAACGCTTAAGCTACGGCCCCGGGTGCAGTAAGATGTAAGGAGCGGGTCGGGTTGCCGCCAAGAAAACGCGCGCGACACGCCCGGTTAGCACATTGCCCTGGATGGAGAAGAAGAATGAGGACACCTCCCGCCCTGCTGGCTGTCTGCATGCTGTGCTTGAGCATCGGCACTGGATCACTTGCCGCGCAGGAGACGAAAGCTAAAGAGCCTACCCGGCTCGAGAAGCTGCTCTCAGGAGAGCCGCCCGAAACAATCCAGGATCTCAAGGCCATGCAGGAGCGCTTCCGGTCCCTGGCGACAAAGCTCGTCCCCTGTACCGTCGGCCTGCGGGTCGGCGGAGCCCAGGGAAGCGGAGTGATCATCTCCGAAGATGGCTATGTCCTCACCGCCGGCCACGTCTCCGGCCAGGCGGGCCGAACAGTCACCGTCATTCTCCACAACGGCAAGCAGCTCAAGGGAAAAACCCTCGGCGGTGACTTCGAGCTGGATGCAGGGCTCATCAAGATTGAGGACAAAGGTGAGTGGTCCTACGCGGAGATGGGAAAATCAAAAGATCTTGGCCGCGGCCAGTGGTGCGTCTCCATCGGCCATCCCGGCGGCTACAGACCGGAAAGAAGCGCCCCTGTCCGGGTAGGCAGAATCCTCGACAACCGTGCCAGTGGGATCCGCACCGACTGCATGCTCGTTGGCGGTGATTCAGGCGGCCCCCTCTTCGACACCCAGGGAAAGATCATCGGGATCAACAGCAGGATCGGGGCCTCGGCCCGCTCAAATCTTCATGCACCCATCGATGCCTTCACCAAGGGATGGGACCGAATGGTCAAGGGCGAAACCTGGGGCGGAAACCAACAGTCAAGCGGCCCGACCCGCGGCGGCCCCTGGCTCGGCGTCACCTCTGACCCGAACGCCGACAACGCGAAGATCGGCAGGGTAAGCGAAAACTCTCCGGCGGCGAAGGCCGGCATCAAGGCCGGTGACATCATCACTCGCTTCGATGGAAAGGACATCAACAGCTTCCAGGACCTCTCCCGCCTGGTTAAACAGAAGAAACCGGGGGACGAGGTAGAGGTCGCCGTCCTGCGCGAGGACCAGTCGCTGAAGCTGAAGCTGAAATTAGAGAAATACGAGGGGAACAATTGATGAGCTTCGCTGGAAAATCCTGCAGAAAAAGACGATGGCTCGCCTGGATGGTTCTTTTGCTCGCGTCCCTGGCTCCATCGGTAGACGCGATTGGACAGAATCGCCGCGGCAGCAACCCCTCTCCCGAAGAGGTTCGCCGACAACTCCAGCTGTTGCAGGAAAAAGAGCGTAAACGCGAAGCCCGCCCCTACGAGCGCGACCATGCCAACATACACGGCCCCCTCAAAGACTTCGTCGCCAACATGGGAAATTGCACTGTTCGGGTCTTCTGCGACGGGCAAAAGGTCGCCCTGGGAACAGTCGTCAGCAAGAGGGGCGAGGTGTTGACCAAGGCCAGCGAGCTCAAGGGAAAGATCGAGTGTCGCCTCGCCGATGGCAGCTCACTTCCAGCCCGGGTCGCGGGCGTCAGCGAGAAACATGACCTGGCCCTGCTCCAGCTTGAAGGCAGCCTCATCAGAGAGCTCAAACCTGTCCTGCTGTCCATGGAGAAGACACCCTCGGTAGGCAGCTTCCTGGCGACAGTCAGCCCCGCTGGGGGCGTGATCGCCCTGGGCGTGGTGAGCGTTCTTCCGCGCCAGCTCAAGCAGAGAGGAATCCTCGGCATCGCCTTCTCCCAGCGTGAGGAAAGCGCCAAGCTGGGACAGGTCTTCCCCGGCACAGGAGCCGCCAAGGCCGGGTTGAAGGTCGGCGATGAAGTCCTGGAAATTGACGGCCAGGCTGTCGACAGCGGCCGCAAGGTCGCTGAGATCCTCGGAAAAAAAATACCGGGAGACAAGGTTCGATTGAAGATCAAGCGGGAGGGCAAAGACATCGACATCCAGGCCACCATGGGAAGCAACATCGAGCCCGACCGGCAAAACCGGCTCGACAGGATGAACCTGCTCGCCGGCCCCCTGAGCACAAGAAGGTCCAACTTCCCCGCTGTCTTCCAGCATGACACCTACTTATTCCCGAACGAATGCGGTGGACCGCTGGTCAGCCTCGACGGCAAGGTCGTCGGCATCAATATCGCCCGCGGCGGACGGGTCGACTCCTACGCCATGCCCGCAGCCGAGACCTTCGAGATCTTCCTGCAGCTCCGCGCAGGCAACCTCGGGCCTTCGCCAGATTATCTCAGCCGCCTCAGTCTTTCGGATATCAACAGGAAGCTGGCCGACCTCTCAGGAAAGCTCCAGTCCAACGAAAAGACAGTCCAGGAAAGTACCCGGAAGATTGAGACCCTTCGAAAAGAAATCGAGAAGCTGGAGAAGGCTCGGACTGAACGGCAGAAAGTCGAGAAGGGCAAGCCGCGCCGCAAGAGGCTGTAATCTCCCCGCAGGCAGCTTCCGCGAAAGCGGCTCCTCGTCAGTAGCGCACCAGGGTCTCGTGAAGGTTGAGGATCACCCTGGTCACTGAGGTCCAGGCCGCGTGCTCCGCAGGCGGCAGCTTATCCGCAACGGCCCAGTCTCCAGTCGCGACCAGGGCTCGCGCCGCTCCCGGATCAGCCCTGTAGAGTGCGAGGTGACGATCGAAGAGACTCTCGAAAATCTTCGCCTCAGCCGCCGCAGGCTCCCTTTGAAGAGCCAGCCTGAAAGCGAAACTCAGCCTGGAACTGAAATCTTTTCCTCCCCGCCGCTGAACCCGCTCGCTGAAGACCCGCGCGGCCTCAACAAAGATCGGGTCATTGAGAAGAACAAGAGCCTGCTGAGGCGTATTCGAAACCACCCGCTCAGCAGTACATTCCTCGCGAGTCGGAGCATCGAAGGCCAGCAGGCTCGGGTGCAGGAAGGTCCGCTGCCAATGCATATAGACTCCTCTGCGATAGAGGTTCTCACCCTTATCAGGCTTGTAGCGGCGTTTGGGGAAGTTGAGGTGTGCCCAGTATCCTTCGGGCTGATAGGGCCGGACGCTGAGACCTCCGGTTCGCAACGTAAGCAGTCCAGCAACCGACAAGGCGTTATCACGAACAAACTCAGCCTCCAGCCGTCGGCGACCCTGTCTCCAGAGGAAGCGATTCCCGGGGTCGGACTCCTGGTAGTCGGCTCGAACCATCGAGGAGCGCTTGTAGGTCTCGCTTACAAGAATCGTCCGCAGAAGCTTCTTTACGTCCCATCCATTCTCAACAAATTCGACCGCCAGCCAGTCCAGCAGCTCCGGATGGCTTGGGACGTCTCCCTGGGACCCAAAGTCATCGAGGGTCTTGACGATCCCCCCTCCCATGAGCAGCCGCCAGACCCGGTTAACGAATACCCTGGAAACCAGCGGGTTGTCTTTTCGAGTCAGCCAACGGGCGAGAGCCACACGGGTGCGCCCCGTCTTCTCACCGGCCGAGCCGCCAAGGAAGCCGGGGATCCCGGGGTGAACCACCTCACCGGAATCATCCAGCCAGTTCCCCCTGGGCAAGATCCTCATCTCACGGGGTTTCACTGAAACAGAGACCAGGGAGGTCGGGAATCCGCCCTCGATGGATTTCTTCTCCTCCCCCAGGGCCTTGAGCTCCTTGCGCTGCTCGACGAGCTCCGCTGAGATCGACGAATAATAAGCATCAAGCCTGGCGGACTGAGCCGGTGTCCTGCTGCCCGCCTTGACTCGAACCAGCTCGAGTATCTCACCCGGTACGGAGCCCGGACCGCCAAGAGGATCCTTTCCTGTCGTCCCCGAGAGCCGAAAGCGTCCAAGGGTATGCCCCTTGTTCTTATGTCTCTGCTGAAGCTCGATCACCAGCCTCTGGCCCGGAACGGTCTTTCCAAGGGGCCTCTTCAGCTTGAAGAAGGCGCTGTTGGATTTACCTGCCTGGGGCAGGATCGCCCATCCCGGGTCGGAGCCCTTGACATCGAGATCGATGGCTGAGAGTGCGTTCCACTTCCCGTAGGGCGTCAGCTGGCCATGCGAGGTCTGCTCCCAACTGGCGCGCGCCCCCGAGAACCGCAGCAGCTCAGGCTCTTCCCCCTCCAGCTCGAGACGGGCGGTGATTTCGCTGAGAACGAAATTTCCATTTCCGGCTCGCCCGGGTCCTTTACCCGGTAGAGAAGGATGAGGAAGGGCCTCGAGCCTCACCCCTGTGAGCTGATCAAAACCGGAAGCGATGGTGACAACGTAGGTGTCCGTACCCGGGTTGGCGCCCTTGGCTAAAAAGCTGCCGTCCTCGCGGACTTCCAGCTCGGTGCCTTGCATCGTGCTGACGCCGTCTGCCTTGAACGGTGCCCAGCGGTCCGCGGTCTCGCGGATCGAGCGTTCCCAGTCCGCCCTGGCGGCGCGGCTGCGGGGAGTCCCCTTCTCCAGGACAACCTTCAGCTCCGCGCTCCTGGCGGCAATGGCCTCCAGCCTGGCGACCATACCCGGGGCAGGCACCGTCACCCGCGGCCCCCACTCCCCGGTCCTCTCAGCTCCGGGATAATACCCCTTTTCCTTCAGGTCGGAAAAATAGGCCGCAAAGCTGTAAAAGTCCCGTGTGGTGTAGGGATCAAATTTATGATCATGGCATTCGGCACAGCCCAGGGTGGCTCCAAGCCAGACGGTAGAAGTTGTCCTTACGCGGTCAGCCGCGTACTTCGCCAGGTATTCCTTGTCCTGCGCTCCGCCCTC
The DNA here is from genome assembly GCA_002320775.1 of Planctomycetes bacterium UBA1662. Taxonomy (GTDB): domain Bacteria; phylum Planctomycetota; class UBA8108; order UBA8108; family UBA8108; genus UBA8108. Next base: position 14,597 of record DCKY01000200.1, on the reverse strand, counting down.
CGTGGTCATCATATTCAGCCGGTTGTACCCGGAGGCGACCCTCAGAGAGAGATTCTCATCTGCTTCGGGAAGAAGATCCCCCGCGAGCTGTTCCAGGGTAAAACGGTCAAAGGGCTTATTGGAATTGAACGAGGAAATAACGTAATCGCGAAAAGGCGACATGCTGATCGGATTATCGCTGTGGATCCCACAGGTATCGGCGTACCGAACCAGGTCCAGCCAGTGTACCGCCATCCTCTCACCATAGCGTGGCGACTCAAGGAGCCTGTCGACCAGGGCGGCAAAGGCCTCGCCGCTGGGATCAGAGCTGAACCGCTGAACCTCGGCTGGAGACGGGGGTAATCCCAGCAGGTCGAAATACAGCCTCCTGACCAGGTTCCTGGGGTCAGCCCGCCCTGCGGGCTTCATCCCCTTGGCCATCAACCTCGCGTGGACGAAACGATCAACAGGATGGTCCCGGACGGAGCCGGGAAGCGATTCCAGCTCGGGGCGTATCGGAGGCAGGTAGGACCAGTGCTCATCAAATTTCGCTCCCTGCCGGATCCACTGCCGCACAAGCTCCACCTCCGCGGCGCTCAGCCTCGGCCGATTCGAGTCAGCCGGCGGCATACGATCATCTTCATCTGATGTGACGAGCCTCTCGATAAGTGGACTCTTCTCCGGTTTATAGGGAACGATGACCTTCTTCAGAGCCGTCTTCGAGTCGTCAAGACGCAGCCGGGCCTTGCGCGCCTCTCGATCCGGCCCGTGACAGGCGAAACAGGAATCGGAGAATAGAGGTCTGATGTCCCGGTCAAAATCCACCACCGCTTCCTTGTCCTCCGCCCACGCAGGAAGGACAGAGGCGGCCGCCAGGAACAGCAGGGAAAACCCGGTTACAGTGATTCGACTGGCGATCCGCATGGCGAGTTGGACTCCGTTTTTCTCTGCCCGCAGGGGGCTTGTCTTGCTTATATTGTCACAACCTGCGGGGACTTCCACAAGACCCGAAGATCATTATCTGAATCCAAATTCACGTCACCGGAACCGTCCGGCGAAAGGACACAGAGTGAACACCATCGATACACGACGTCATTTCCTCGGCGCGGGCCTTGCGGGCATAGCCGGGCTGGGTCTTGGAACTGCCTGCACCGGCCCGCTGACACGTATCGGAACCCCTACCGCCGCGCGCAACCTGGATGTTGAAAAGGTAGAAACCGTCACCGTCAAGATTCCCTACCGCCCCGCACCCAACAGGGCGATGAGCCGTGAACTTCCCCACTGGCGCTATGTCGAGATCTTCAAGGTATTCCTCAGGTCAGGAAAGGTGGGGATCGGAGAGACCCTTCTCTACTACACCTGGGGAGTCAGCAACGCCGACCATATCAAGCGTGTGCTGGGGAAAAACGCGGCCGACCATATGTGGAACGATGGCCTCGGAGCGGGTCTCCAGGCGGCCCTCTTCGATGCTGTCGCGCAGACTCTCGAGGTGCCCCTCTACCGCCTGCTTGGCAGGAAGGTACACGACAAGACGCCCCTCTCCTGGTGGAACATCGATATGTCGGTCGAAGACATGGCCGCTGAATGCAAGGAAGCCCTCGACACGGGCTATCTCTCCTACAAAACCAAGGGACGGCCCTGGTTCGACATCTGGAAACAGGTAGACACCGCCGCAGGGGTGGTTCCCGACACCTTCAAGATCGACATGGACTTCAAC
>DCKY01000200.1:12335-12598 GCA_002320775.1 Planctomycetes bacterium UBA1662 | reverse complement strand
TTCAAGATCGACATGGACTTCAACGACACCCTGCTCACTGCCGAGCGCGGCATGAAGATCATCAAAGACCTGGAGAAATACCCACAGGTAGACATCTACGAAACGCCGATCCCACAGGGCGACATTGAGGGCAACAGGAAGATCCGCGAAGCGACCCGCGTTCACATCGCCATGCACTACGGGAACCCCGCTCCGAAAGTGGCGGTTCGCGAAGGAGTCTGCGATGGATTCGTCATCGGCGGGGGAGCGTCGAGAGTCATGCA
>DCKY01000200.1:11659-12022 GCA_002320775.1 Planctomycetes bacterium UBA1662 | reverse complement strand
AGAGTCATGCACCAGGGAGGTTTTGCGACCGAGGCCGGCCTGCCCTTCTGGCTCCAATTGGTCGGGACTGGCGTCACGGCCGCCTATTCACTGCATTTCGGAGCGGTGCTGGGGCAGGCAAGATGGCCGGCCGTCAATTGCCACCAGCTCTACACTCACTCGATGCTCTCAAAGGAGGTCGAGGTAAAGGATGGCTTCGCCGGGATCCCCGAAGGACCCGGCCTGGGCTACAAGCTCGATGAGGCCGCCATCGAAAAATTCCGCGTGGAGAAACCGGCGCGCAGACCTGACCCTCCCCGGCTCATCGAAACCTCCTGGCCGGATGGAAGGCGAATGTACATCGCCAACAATGGCCAGGTGAAC
>DCKY01000200.1:1196-11349 GCA_002320775.1 Planctomycetes bacterium UBA1662 | reverse complement strand
CCAGGTGAACTTCATGCTGCGCCCCGGGCAAAAGGGAAAGCTCCCCTACTACGAACCCGGGGTGGACACCCGGCTTGTAGAAGATGACAACTCAAAAGAGTGGAAGCGTCTCTACAGTGAAGCACGCAAGGGCCCCTACCTTACGAAGCCTTGAGAGCGGCCGAGGAGACCTTCTTCCGACCCCCGCCCTTCTTCTTCCGCTCTTTCTCAGGTTTCTGCTTCTGCCCGCTCACGCTCCTATGTGCCTTAACCTGTAGCTCTGTCTCGATACCTTTGTCGCCCTGCTGACGCATCCAGGCGTCCAGCCGACCTCGTAGTGAGCGCTCGACATCCTCCAGCCGCGGATCGCCCGCCAGATTTTTCTGCTCAAATGGATCGGTCCGCAGATCATAGAGCTCCACCTCCGGCCTGCGCTGGTAGCCTTCGACGATCCTCCTGGCGCTCTCGTCTGTCTTTGCCAGCTCAACCCACGATTTCCAATACCCCCCCTTGTCTCCCCCTCCAATCAGTACGTTCCTGAAGGGCTCCCTGTATTTGGGGTTCCAGATATATTTATGGGTCGCCGTCCTGACAGATCGAACGGGATAGCAGGGAGACCCGTTGATGATCCCCCGGGTGGTGTGCACACCGAAGACCGCGTCGTGATGCTCGTCGGTCGTCCCCTTGAGCACACCGAGAAAGCTCTTCCCATCGAACCCCTTCACCTTCGGCGCTCCGGCCGCCGCGAGCAGGGTCGGTACGACATCGACATACTGCACCATGGCAGACGCCACGCTCCCAGCCTTGACCTCTCGCGGCCAGCGCACCACCAGGGCCACATGCAGCCCCATGTCATAGCAGGTCCACTTGCCGCCGGGAAATTGGGCGCCCTGCTCACTCGTGTAGATGAAGATGGTGTTCTCCTCCCGGCCGCCTTCCTGGACCGCGGCCATGCATTCGCCAAGCTCCCTGTCAAAATCAGTGATCTCGGCGTAATACTTCACCATGGCCCGGCGGGTCTCCGGAGTGTCCACGAACTTGGCCGGCAGCTTGACCTTCCCGGGATCGTAGGCCGACGGATCGCCCTCCGACCAGGGGAGGTGAGGACTGTTCGAGGTGACGACAAGGCAATAAGGCTGGCCCTTCTTGCGGCCAATGAATTCGCCCATCTTACCCCGGGGGACTCTCTCAAACGGAAAGGAGGCCGGGGGACCAAAATGTTTCTTGCCGCTCAGGCCGACTCGGTAGCCTCGCTCACGCAGAAAATGAACGATACTTCGAGTCCCGGCCTTCACCTTGCTGTGGTTGGGGTAGGCGCCATTGCGAACTGGAAACAATCCGGTATAGAGCTGTTGCCTGGTGGGAGCGCACATCGCGGTTGCCGTGAAGGCCCGGGTAAAACGCATCCCTTCCGCCGCAAGCCGGTCAATATTGGGAGTCTTCACCTGCTTATTTCCGTAGCAGCCCGAGTCGCTCCAGGTCTGGTCATCCGCGAGAACGATGACAATATCTGGAGGCACAGCGGCCTCCTCCTGTCCCCGGGCAGAAAGCGGAGCCCAGCAAGAGACCACTACCGGCAGGAAATAAAAAAGACCTCTTGTCATTCGATTCATACCTCCGACTCTCCTCAGGCCGGCTATTCAACCGGAAGCTGACGTCCCAACCCCCTTGCGAACGTCCATCCTACCTGAATCATCCTCCCCCCGCCCCCAAAGACCGTCCCCGTCGGTCATAATTGAGTTTTTTTTCAACAGCAGGCTTTGAATAATGCGGCCGGATTACCTATCCTAATCTCTCACCGAGAAGGTCCCGCGGGACCTGCCCGGAATTCTTCGATCTGGCTCCAGGTGCCGGAAGAAGATCCCGGGATTCAAAGGATGCACATGGTCAAGAAGAAGAAAAAGTGGCCCAGCGCCAAGGGGAAGGGAGCCAAGGCTAAGAAGAACACGCCCACAGCGGCTCCCGTTCGCGAACGAAAAGAAGATGATGAAGCCATCGAGATTGACGGCACCGTCATCGAACAGCTCCGCAACGCGAACTTCCGCGTTAAGCTGGACAACGAGATGGAGGTCATGGCCTACACAGCCGGCAAGATGCGAAAGTTCCGTATCCGGATCATGCCCGGCGACAAGGTCATCGTGGCGCTCTCCCCATACGACCTCACCCGGGGCCGTATCGTCTATCGCCACAGGTAGCGCCCGCGGGCCTGCCCATGGGAACCATCACGCGATTTCACCTTTGAAATCAGGCGAGACTTATTCTTCGACGGCGCAGGCATCCGGACAGCCCTCAATCCGCACGCACTCGAGTCCGAGCGCCGGTGGATTGCCTCCCTGGAAGAGGAAGCTGAGAAGATTCACGGCATCGGTGATGTTCACCAGGCCGCTGCCATCATTGTCGAGCAGCGCTCGGTTGCCTTCATCCTCGAGACCGTTCTCTCCGCAGGGCAGATCTACCCCGTTGGCCTGGAAGAGGAACTGGAGAAGTACAACGGCATCAGTAATGCTCAGACCTCCATCCTGATCGAGATCACCGCCGGCCTGGAGTCCACCCCGCGGCTGTGGTTCCTCACCATGCGTTCCGGGAGTTCCCAGGAGGACAGCGCTCGGCCGCCAGGAGGCGCCCTCACCAAGAGTGTCAACCGGAGCATCCGGGCTCACATTAACCAGCGAGAACCCCTGGCCATCGGTGCTCGGATGCCAGGCCTCGGTGTAGACGAATTCGAAGATGGGCGTCCCGAGGGGACCCAGCAGCTGGATCGTCTCGCTCCGGTCACTCAGGCTTCCCCTGTACTCACCGATAATCGTCGGCCCCTGTCCATAGCGGGCAATGAAGGCCTCCGGTTCATTAACCAGCACGACGACCTGTCCGGGAGCAAGCGTCCCGACCAGGGCATCATCGAAATCAAAGATCACTCCCCTGCCGAACCTGATTCCCGCCAGGGAGACCTCCTCATCGCCGATATTCTTCAGCTCAAGAAACTCCATATTCGTCTTGGAGAACTCATCGTTGGGATCCTCCGCGAGCGTCGGCTCGAGAGAGTGATACATGAGCTCGGTCAAGCTGAGGGTCGGTATGGAGGTCACATAGGTGCCCTCGGTAATCGAGCTCCAGGCTCCCTGGCCAAACCGGGCGCGGGCCCTGACAACTGTATTCCCTGTAATGGTGATGGGCTCCTGGTAGCGAAGCGCGGTTGGCGAGGGATTGTTCCCAGAGCGGGGGTCACTGCCATCAAGAGTGTAGTAGATGGTGGCGCCAGGCGCTCCGATGAGGAGTTGAACCTGGGTTCCTGAGTCGACCAGTCCGCCCTCGGGCTCGAGATACGGCGATTCGATAAACTGGGCATCCATCCAGTTTCCACGATTCGTCAACCAGTTCTTCAGATGGTTCACCTCACCCTGGAAACTGCCAAAACGCGGCCGCACTCCGGTCCACTTATTGAAATTCCGGGTGGCGGCCTCGTTGAGCATCCCCCCCCACTCATCGATAAGGGTCATGACCTCCTCATTCCCGAGGGGGCCGCGCCGCAGCTCATTCCAGCGCGCCCGGTAGGCTCGCGCCCAGGCACTGTCTCCAACGGGGGGCTGGTTACCGAAGAGCGGGCTGTACCAGCCAAATTGGAAATACCGGGTTCCGCCATCTCCCCCGGAATTATTCCAGGATCGAGGATCGGCGGCACGTCCATCATCAGCGCAGCCCATGGTGCGGTCAAAATCCCAGATGGGCCCCATCTGGAGCGGCCCTCCACGATCCTTGAACATATAGCCGCTGAGACGGAAGGCGTCTACATTCTTGGGATAGACATTCAGAATGTGATGATCGATCCAGGAGCCGACATCGATATAGTCCCCATCATTGGCGATAATCGTATTGGCATTGAGCGATGATCTCAGGCGGTTGCAGTAATTACGCAACCAGGTGGCCTGCTGATTGGTCTTCTCTCGTTCCTTCGGCTCAACCCAGCCGAGCGTCAAGCCGCCGGCTCCAGTGAGACCGGAATCTCCCGGGTCCAGGCGATCGACCTTCATGATGAAGCCGCCGCTGACATCCGGCTCGGCATTGTCCTGCTCGGTCAGCTTCGCGATATCCACCCGCCCACTGTTTCTCTTGATCTTCTCCATGAAGACGTAGACACCCCAATAGCTGGCGGAAGAAATAGGCCCGGCCCTGGTGTGCAGATAGCATTCGACAAATCTCGGACGAGCCGCCCACCGGCCTGAGCGATTGCTGAGCTCGTACATGAGGGCGTTTCTCATCAGCGCACGGTCAAAGTTGTAGGGGCCGTACATGACGTAATCGGACTCCTCCGGAAATTCGAAAATCTCCACGTCCTTGTCATCTCCCTCGGAATTACGGGCCTCAAAACTGAATGACAGCTTCTGTCGCCCACCGGTACTGGACCCCCTGCGCTTGAAGGCCGTCTTGCCGATATAGTGGGGTTCATCTGTCAACCTGACCCTGCCAGCCTCCTCTGGCTCGACAATCAAGGCGTAGCCCTCGGTCCAACTCTCACCAATCTGCCGGCCGAAGGTATTGACGATAACCACGGGCAGGTTCGAGGAGAAGTTGCTGACATTCGAATGGAGCAGCAGATAGGTCTCCCGCTTGGCCGGGCTGGGAAGCTTGCCATCCTCAAAAGCCCTCGCAATGATCTCGATCGCTCCTTCGACGACAATCGGCGCAGAGTAAACGGTCGAGGTCTCATCCGGAACCGAACCATCCATGGTGTAACGAATGACGGCATCCTGAGCCTCTGCACTCAGCTCTACTGTCGGAGACCCGGTGTAGGCGCCGCTCTCTCTCGAAAACACCGGCTTCTCCGCCACGGTCTCAAATCCCTCGTTATTCGGAGCCCCCGGGGAAGGCGCATCGAAATACTGCAGGGTAGTGGCCTGGATGTCGCCGACCACCACGGTCCGGAGCCTCGGATAGATAAGAAAATCATTGCTCGTCTGCGAGGTGTTGAGGCCATGAATCGCCAGCACGTTCCGACCCTGGCGGAGACTGGAAATGTGATCGGAAACATCAAACTCAACGTAATCGACCGCGAGACGATCAGCATGGCTGGAGTTCGCATCGGAGTTCCAGGTCAACGCCGCCGCGGAAGGAGAATTCGCACTGGCCACCAGCTCGCCGTTCAGGAAGGCTGAGAACCCATCATCGTAGCGCATGTCGAGCACCATCATGTCAAGCTCAGCAGGGTTATCGACCTGGAAATCATAACGAATATAGGCGGTCGGATTTACCCGGTACATCTGCTCCAGGAAATCTATTCCAATCAGGGCCTGGTAGCCGGGTGGACGACCCTCGAAGCCGACACCGGATGCGCCCTCGGCCCAGCCGCTGTCGTCAAAATCGAAGGCTCTCCAGGTGTCACCGAGGATATCGTTCTGCGGTACCAGGGCGCGAGCCGATGAGCCCTCACCGAGCGGCTCGGCAAAAACCGAGTCGGTGGCCATGCCGTAGGAGGCGTCTTCGATCTGTTCAGGTATTTCGGTATACCCGGAAACGACGGACGATCCATCCGGCGTGATCAGAACCAGGATTTCCCCACCGTTACGCTCGATGCTGAAATTCGTATGCAGCTCGGAACCGGCACTCCTGCGGTCCTTTCCCGAAGCGAATACGATCAGGAACCTGCCGGGCCCGATGGTGACTGCAGGAAACTGCCACTTGTTCAATTCCTCAACGCTATCGGTCAGGTAGTAGCCGTCCAGGTTGACCTCGGCATCTCCGGAATTAAAGATCTCGATCCAGTCGGTATATTCCGAGTCTTCATCCTGGAGGGTGCTTTCATTAAACGCCTGGAATTCCGTAATCAGAAGTCCCTGGGCCGAGGCGAAATCAACACCTGCAAAAAAAGTAAACGCACAGAAAAACAGCCAGAAAGGCCGCAGTCCGAATCGAAGCGGGTTCATTTCAAATCCTGAAGTTAATTTATTTAAACGTAGAGGCCGTCCACCACCACAGCCAAAAGACCCGGAAGACTCAGCTTATTATCTTCCCAATATAATTCTATACTACCGGTGGTGGATTCGTCGACAAAGGCTAAAAGCGCCTTCTGAGCGGGAAGCAGGCCTTATTTACCTGTTTTAATGAAGCCCGTTGCAACAAATGCAGCCAACTGCTCTCATCTGTCGCTTTCAGGCGTAAAATTGGCACAATCCATGGCGAAAAACCTTCAACACATACTTGAAAGCCGCTTCTCGATCAAAGAGCTCTATCCTCTGCAAGAGCTGGTCATTAGCCACATCATGGAGGGGAATCAAGCCCTCGTGGTGATGCCAACCGGTTCAGGTAAGAGTCTCTGTTTCCAGCTTCCGGCACTGGCACTCGACACAGAAGGCGTGACCCTCGTCTTCAGCCCCTTGATCGCCCTGATGGAAGACCAGGTCACCGCTTTAAAGAAAAAAGGGATTGCCGCTGAGTTCATCAACTCGACACTCGACCGCAAAACTCGAACAGAGCGCTACCAGGCTCTCGCGCGCGGGGAATATGAACTGATCTACGCCACCCCGGAGCGAATGTATAAGCAGGAATTCAGAGATGCTCTCGAAGAAATCCCCGGAGGAGTCAAGCTCCTCGCAATCGATGAGGCTCATTGCATCACCAAATGGGGCCATGACTTCAGGCCGGCCTACAGCGAGATTGGCGATTTCCGAAAGATCCTGGGCTCCCCCCAGACGATCGCCCTTACGGCTACCGCCACCCGCCAGGTGAGGGAAGACATCCGGGAGGTTCTTCAACTGGATGAAAAGAAATTGAAGCTGTTTGCCGAAGGAATTGACCGGCCGAACCTCGACCTCGCAGCCGCGGAGGTCTGGTCTGACACTGAAAAATTCGAGCGCATTCGGAACCTCGCTGAGGACGGCGGCACGGGAATCGTCTATTTCTCATTGATCAAGACTCTCGAGGAGCAGGCCGATGAACTCAGGGCGATCAGGGGAAACGACCGGATCGAGCTCTACCACGGAAAGCTGCCTCCACCTGAAAAGAAGAGAATCTATGACCGCTTCTCCGCCTCGAAACCCGAGGATGGGCTCATGCTCCTGGCGACCAACGCCTTCGGCATGGGGGTCGACAAGCCCGATATTCGCTACATCGTTCACGCCCAGATCCCCGGGTCGATCGAATCCTACTACCAGGAAATCGGCAGGGCCGGGCGTGATGGAAAGCCCGCCCGATGCCTGCTTCTCTACGAAGAAAGCGACCTGGGAATCCAACAGAACTTCATCGATTGGATGAACCCATCCGCCGACCTCCTGGAGTTGGCCGCCCTGGAGGTGTCCAACAGCCCCAACGGGTCCATCGATGCGGATGAACTGCGCGAAAAATTGACGGGACGCAACAGGGGGGACAGGCGAGCGGAGTACTGTCTCATCGGCCTGGAAAAAAGAGGGATCATAGAACAGGCTGACACTGCGGAACGCTACCGCTTCATCCGCAGGCCAGTCGATGGAGATTTTTCACGCTCGGAAATCGAGGAGAAGCGCCAGCGGGACCTGAGAAGGCTGCTGGATGTGCTCGAGCTCGTTCAATCGAACGACATACGGACCCGCATCCTGGATTACTTCGGTCTCGACTGAGTTCGCCACCGCCTCAGCGTCGCCCGGCGGAACCGAGCAGGTCTTCCACCTTGTCGATCAACTCTCCATGCAGGTTGTACACTTCGACCGCGACCTTATTGGCAGAAGCCTCGATCATGAGAATGTTTTCCTGCGAAGAATAAAAGAACCCCCGGCGCCGCTCGGCGGGGTCCCCCTTCCGGGTCCAGTAGCTGTTCCAGGGCGTATCCTCCTCGGCGTAGTAGGGAGCGCCTCCTCCACCATTGACCAGGAACCAGGTGCTGAACTTTAGGCCCGGAAACGGAGAGCAGGTTTCCTTCTTATCGAGGTCGATCTTGCCGTTTTTGTCCTTGTCGTCCTTCTCGAGCACCCCGACAGGGACATCCTTCGTGACCAGGAGCCTGTGGTAGGCGTGCTCATCTGCTCCCAGGACCGCGGCCACCTTGCGGCTCCCCGATACCATGGCCAGGAAGCGGTTGCGAACTTCAACGACCCCCAGCTTCTCAAGGACCAGCTTCCCATCCTTGAAGACTCCGGCGCGCATATTGTTATCGCCAAGGTACCACATGGAATCATCCAGGTGCCCTCCATTGGGAAAGACAGGTTCCTGGGCCATGAGAAAAACGTACCTGACCGAGGGGTCAGCCTCAGCTTTTTCCAGCTCGGCACCGATCCAGCTCAGCTGATCCTCCATCAGGTAGCCCTCGGGGGAGCCGCCATAGAGCATGGGTTGGTTCGACATCCAGTAGTTGTTGTTGAAGACGATCATCTTGACGCAACCGTATTGAAAGGAGTAGACGTTCTCCTTGTAGGTCGGCCTCCTGGGATCGGACACCTCCGGACCATTCAAGGGGTGGTTGAACCAGCGCGCGAAAGCGGCCTCGGCGCTCTCCGTCGAGTAGGGCCAACGGTCGACCTCAGCGCCGTATTGACTTCCATCTTTGAATACCCGCATCAGCGCCTCATGGTTACCCATGGCCGCGTACACCGGTCTCTCGTTCCAGAATCCGAGAGTGGCCTGCTTCCAGGCATGCAATTGCAGGTCAAAATCACTGGGCACCGCGGTGTAGCCACTCACCAGGTCGCCGCCGACAGCGAGGAACTGCGCTCCCTTGGAGTAGGCGATGCTGCAGAGCCTCTCCAGGGTCACGTAGTTGACCCCCATATGCTTGTTGAGAATTCCTCCATAGCCTGCCCGGGTGTCGCCAAGATATGCGAAGCGGACCTTCTCACCACCTCTCTCCGGAGCCGTCGTGAAGCTGGCTCCGACGGTCACGTACTCTCCCGCCTGGATTTTGTACTCATAAGTCGAAGACGGCTTGAGACCTGTAATAACAAGCTCATGCTCCAGGCTGGGCTTCTCTTCTTCGAAGACCCTCTGGCCCCCTTTGCCGCCAGAGACAATCGCCTTTGCCTTGACCTTCTCCTCGCTGATAAACGAAATCGTGACCCTGTCCGGGCTCTCACTCGTGGCCCGGTTGATAAAAGGCCCACCAACCAGCCCGGGAACACGTAAATAGAGCTCACCCTGCTTCTTGAAAGCGACCAGCGTGCTATAGGCTCCAAGAAACCTGTCCCTTCCTTTATCCTCGAGAAAGACCGTGAAGAGCACGCCGAGTTGACCCCTGTCCGTCCACCGCTCGCTGTTTTTCGATGGCACGAGCAGGGAGCCGACATCGAGAACGGCCTTGCCGCCGAGGATGGTTGACTGGAGCCTGTAGCGGCGATATTTAAAGCCCGTTTCGTTGCCCTCAAACGGATAGGGCCCGGCCTGGACAGTGCCGTAGATCTTGGCTGGATCGATCTTCACTCCATTCGTGAGCTGCTTTACGTGCGAGAAATCGACCCGCAGACCCTCCTTCACTCCCCCACGGACGACAGCCTCAAGGTGGGCTGAATCGAGATAGTTGGTCACGCCGGACTCAAGCGCTGTTTTTTCACCAAGCTTCTCGAGGCCCTTCCTGTCAACCGGAAGGTCCTTTTCCTGTGCAAAACAACAACCGGCACAGACCAGGTGGCCAAGGAAGGAAAAGAGTAAATACTTAAAGGCGGAGGAAGGTGTCATGAATACCTGCTGAGAACCTGGTGAGTGGAGAAAATTCAAATAACAAAAAAACTCAGATGACGATGGCATACAAGCACCTTTTTGGCTGAGCCGGTTCGTTTAGATCTTTCGCCGCAATTGCGAGAACAAACAAAAAGGGCCCCGTTCAATTACGGGGCCCTTTTCGTCTTCCGTTGATTCAGCTGTCTTAGAAGGCAGCCTCGTCGCAGAAGAGATCATCCACAGTCGAATCGAAACCACGTGAGGGGAACGGCTGCGGCAACGGGCCGCCACCGTTGAACAGGTGGCTTAGAATCCGGAGTGTATCTGAAATATCAACGCTTCCATCATCGTTGGCATCGGCTGAGTCCATGCAATAAGGACGCGCTTCGCCAAGGAAGAGATAGCTGATTACAGCGACCGAATCGGAAATGTCGATCACCTTGTCTTCATTCACGTCGCCTCGAATAAAGCTGGCATCGTGGGGGTTCGCAACACCTGCGGCCTCACCTTCGGCATCATCTCCAGGCGCCGCTTCGTCACCAGCTTCATCGGCCTCTTCGGC
>DCKY01000200.1:702-863 GCA_002320775.1 Planctomycetes bacterium UBA1662 | reverse complement strand
TCTTCGGCGTCATCTGCCTCTTCAGCCTCGTCGGCGTCGTCTTCATCTCCTTCACCGCAGACCGAGGCGAACCTGGCTTCTGCAACTTCGGGAGAAACACGACCGGCTTCAATCGCCGCATCCAGGCGCTCACGGAGGCTCTCGCAGTCCGGCTCGCCACG
>DCKY01000200.1:0-330 GCA_002320775.1 Planctomycetes bacterium UBA1662 | reverse complement strand
GGACGTTCACGCTCTTCGCCATCGGCCTCTTCAGCGTCGTCGGCGTCGTCTTCATCTCCTTCACCGCAGACCGAGGCGAACCTGGCTTCTGCATCTTCGGGAGAAATACGATCGGCTTCAATCGCCGCATCCAGGCGCTCACGGATGCTCTCGCAGTCCGGCTCGCCACGAGCGGGAGGCTCGGGACGTTCACGCTCTTCATCATCACCACGGCCGCGATCGGGACGTTCACGCTCTTCGCCATCGTCATCATCGTTGCCCCAGCGGCCACGACCACGATCTTCTTCGTCATCACCACGGTCGCGGGGGTCGGGGCGGTCATTGCCACCA
>DCKY01000230.1 GCA_002320775.1 Planctomycetes bacterium UBA1662 | reverse complement strand
GCTGTGGGCTGAAGCTACACGCCCTGGCTCCCGGCGGGGGTCACTTCCCGAAGCTCTCCATGCTGCCTGCGCAGGTGCGGGTCCAGTGCCAGTCCTGCAAAAACCAGTGGGAGGCTCCCAGGAGCTCGTTCAAGGAAACCAAGGCCATTCTCCGGCGGATGAGATGTCCTCTCACCGGGCACACCTGGGTGCACGTCATCGAGGACTCGGCCAGGAGCGGCGGAAATAAAATACTCGTCAACAAGTTCGCCTACGACCTGGGCGAGCCGCGGCGCTGGGACGTCATTGTCTTCGCCTTCGACCAGTGGAAGAACTACATCAAGAGACTCGTCGGGCTGCCGGGCGAGAAGATCAACCTGATCAACGGGGATGTTTACGTCAACGGCAAGATTGAACGTAAACCCGAACACCCCTACATCCAGGACATACTCTGGAAGAAGATCTCAGACAGCTCTGTCGTGGAAGGAGGACTCACCCCTGTCAGGGCCTGGAAGGAGCCCGGGGGCAAGGGCGTTCCTGCCTGGCAGGAGCTCGCGGACGGCAGGTGGAGTCTCAACTCGTCAAAAAGCCCCGAACCCGCCCTGCTTGAATACCAGCGGAAGCTGGACAATTACATTCCCTACAATTCTCTGGGCGGACCGTCGCGCGAGCACACGGTCGGAGACGTAAAGCTCTCCTTCACCGCGACTCCGACAACAGCCGGGGGCTGGATCGGCGCGGAAATTCGTGACGGAAACTGGACCTTCCAATTGCGTTTACCGACTGGCGACAAACCTGCCCCTGGACGCCCGGCTGTGGTAGAACGCGTGGTCAATGAGCCTCGCGCCGATGTAAAGAACCCGCGCAAGCTGCGCCATCCCGGCGCGCCCGTATTCCAGGAGAAGGAAGGCATCTCCCTGAAGCTGAACACCAGGAGCCTAATCGAGGTCGTCAACTGCGACGACTGCCTGGTCGTTCGCCTGAACTCGGAGGAGATCTTCAGCATCAAGGAGGCCGAAGGCTATATTTCCATCCCGGATGTCGACAACCCCCCGCCCAAGGCCGATCGCTCGCAATATTATCTGCGGCTGCTCGGCAGCCGTGTGGATGCGAACGTGGAAGCGATCGAGCTCTACCAGGACAACTACTACACCAACGAAGGAAGCGCCCATTCACATTCGATCCAATTGGAGGAGGGCAGGTTTTTCGCGCTTGGAGACAACAGCTCTTCATCTTCCGATGGTAGAGTCTGGGGGTCGGTACCGGAAAATAATATGCTGGGCAAGGCTCTCCTGGTCTTCTGGCCGGGCCTGCCGGGAAATTTCCAGCTGAGGTTCATACGCTGATGGGTGAGGAGAGATCATGACAGCAGAAAATGAGAACCCCGACAACGGAGCAGAGGCCGCGGAGGAGACCGCCTCCGAAACTACCGTCTCGACAATCGATCCCTCCGGAGAACAGGAACCCCTGCTCAAAGTCGAAGGGCTGACCAAGAGCTACACAGGAAGGCTCGTGGTCCACGGAGTCAACTTCAGCGTAGAGCAGGGCAAGATCATTGGATTGCTCGGTAAAAACGGCGCGGGAAAGACCACCACCTTCCGAATGGCCATCGGCATGGTGAATCCGGACGAGGGCAAGATCTCCTTCATGGGAAAGGACGTAACCCGCTCCCCCATGTACAGGCGCGCCCGCCTTGGAATGGGCTACCTCTCGCAGGAGCCCAGCGTCTTCAGGGGATTGACCGTCGAGCAGAATCTCAACGCCATCCTCGAGCTCTCTCCCATGCCAACCGCGGACCGCATCCGCAAAAGGGACGAGCTGGTTGAGGAGTTCGGCCTCGCCAAGCTGCTGAATTCAAAGGCAGCGGTTCTCTCCGGCGGCGAGAAGAGACGTCTCGAGATCGCCCGGGCGCTCATCATGGAACCTCGGCTCATTCTCCTGGACGAACCTTTCAGCGGAGTCGACCCGATCGCCGTCAGCGAGATCCAGCAGATCATCATGAAGCTCACCGAGAGAGGGATCGGCATCCTGCTGACGGACCACAATGTGCGGGAGACCCTGAATACGACCGACAGATCCTATATCATCCTGGATGGCCGGATCATCGCCCACGGTGACCGCGAGCAGTTGCTTGCGGATCCGAATGCCCGCAAATATTACCTCGGTGAACGCTTCGAGATGTAGCTCCACTGGAGCCAGGACACATGCCCTCACACCTTTTGGACAACCAGATCACGCTGCTTGAACACTCGACCTTCGACAGGATTCTCGCGGCCGCGATCGCCTGGCTGATCCCGGGGGCGGGCTACTGGCTGCTGGGCTACAGAACGCGGGCGCTCCTCTTCGCCGTCCTCCTGCTCGGGCTGTTCTGGACTGGAGAGCTCCTCCTCGCGGGCAATGGCAACGGCCAGTTCATGGCTGTCACCTACCAGGTACATCCCGTCTTTTTTGTCCTCGAATTGGGCAACGGCCTGAGCACCTTGCTGGCCAACTTTATCTGGGGCGCCGCAGCCCATGTCGATGGACTGCACGACATCAAGGACATGCCAAGGCATCTGAACCTGGGGATTCTCTTCTGCTCTATCAGTGGAATGCTGAATGTCCTCCTCGTGCTGAATGTCCTCGACAAGAGAACCTGGCTGCTGGCGGGGGAAAAAGCGTTAACCCCGCAGGGTAACGAAGGAAAGGCAGAATAATGCTCGAAGTCGAGATCCTGGCCCTCCTGGCCCTGGGCTTTATCATTCCACTGGTCAGCATCATGAGCGACCTTGATGAGCCGCGGCGCGTCCTGCGCCTGAGCCTGCATTATTTTTTCCTGCTCACCGGGATAACCCTGATCCTCTGTGCAGTAATTGCCTGCCTGGAGTGGATATTCATTCGTCCGCTGCTATAATCGCCGAGTCAGTAGAGGTCGAGGCCGCGGCCCGCAGTTGACGGCCTTCGGGCCGGCTCATTGAATCAGGGCCGAGGAAAGTCCGGACTCCGCAGGGCGGTGTGGTGGATAACTTCCACCGGGAGCGATCCCAGGGAAAGTGCCACAGAAAAGATACCGCCGACCTCGAGAGAGAATCGGTAAGGGTGAAATGGTGAGGTAAGAGCTCACCGCGAGAGTGGTGACACTTCTCGGCAAGGTAAACCCCACACGGAGCAAGACCGAATAGGGGAGCAGAGGCTGCTCGTTTCGCGCGGACTCGTCCGCATAACTCCCGGGTAGGTCGCAAAGAT
>DCKY01000269.1 GCA_002320775.1 Planctomycetes bacterium UBA1662 | reverse complement strand
CGCTTTCAGCCTGGAAATTTCCAGGTCGACAGAGGAGGGGTCCTTTCGCTCTGTCTTGATGAGACGCTCGGCATGCTGGACACCCGCGAAGGTCGCCTGGATCGAGTAGTAGTCGCGCTGGGAGACAGGGTCGAATTTGTGGTTGTGACACCTGGCGCAGCCAAGCGTCAGCCCCAGGAAGGTCGTTCCGGTGACGTTGATGAGGTCGGCCAGCTCATCCTGACGCTGCATGAGGGTGAGGTTGATGTCGGGACTCTTGACGATATCGTGAGGCCCGGCGACAAGAAACCCTGTTGCCAGCCCATTGCCAAGGGCATCTCCTGCGACCTGTTCGCGGACGAATTCATCGTAGGGCTTGTCTTCGTTGAAGCTCCTGATGACATAGTCGCGGTAGCGCCAGGCGGTGGGTCTCGGCCTGTTGGTCTCAAAGCCGGTGGTCTCTCCGAAACGGATGATGTCGAGCCAGTGCCTCGCCCAGCGCTCACCGTAGTGATCGCTCGCAAGGGCTTCTTCGACCAGTCTCTTCCAGGCATCGGGCCTCTTGTCGGAGACAAAGGCCTCGATCTCCTCCGGGGTGGGGGGGAGGCCGTGCATGACCAGGCGGAGACGGCGGATCAGGCTGGTACGATCAGCGCGGGGCGATGTATCGAGCCCGCTTTCTTTCAGCCGGGCCTGGACAAAGCTGTCGACAGGATTCTGTTCCCAGCCTCCGGGTTTTATTTGCGGCCTCTTCGCTGCCGGGGGCTTGAAAGCCCAGTGGTCGAGCTGGACCGCTTCCGTCTTTTCCTTTTGCGCGGGCATCTTCGCTCCCTGGTCTATCCACGCTCTCAGGAGGCCAATCTCCCCAGCCGAGAGACGCTTGCCGCGTGGAGGCATGACCAACTCCGGATCGAGTCCGGCAACCAGCTTCACCAGGTGGCTCTCGGAGCTGTTACCCCGCACCAGGGCGGGCTCGCCTGACTCTCCTCCGCTCAGGAGATTTGAGAGCAGGTCCAGCCTCAGCTTTCCCTTCTGCTTCTTTTCTCCGTGGCAGCCCAGGCATCGTTTCTGAAGCAGGGGCTGGATTTCCTTGTCATAGTCGACGGGCCGATCGAGGGCGGGGGGAAGTTCCTGTGCTTCTGCAATGCCGGCTAAAGAGGCCAGCAGGACTGTCAGTGCCAGGGTTGTTCTCGTGTATGTCATCGCTCGGTGTCGCAGGGAATCTGCTGAAATCTTCAGGACCGAAATACATCTTAATTTCACAGCGTAAATCGTTCAATAAGACTCGGGTAAAATAGCTTCGACGGAAGCGTCTTTTTAGCTTCTTCCCGGCGGGTTAAAATACAGGCTGTTTGGCGAGTGAGTATGAAAGTAGTCCCGCATGGGGGGAAGAATGCCGGTCAGTGAGGCGATTGAGAAACCGGGGACGGATGGGGGCGCGGCTGTTTTGCTGCACGGCGGAGCCTGGGATATTCCCCCTGGTCAGCACGAGGCACACCTCCTTGCTTTGCGGGATGCGCTGGGGAGCGCTCGTGGAGTTCTCGAGAAGGATGGAGGAGCCCTGGACGCGGCGGCGGCGGCAGTCGCGTCGATGGAGTCCAGTGGGACCTTTGATGCGGGTCGAGGTGGTGTGCTCAATCTCGATGGCGAGGTGGAACTCGACTGCGGGATCATGTGCGGAAGGAGTCTCGATTACGGGGCTGTGGTCGGAGTGAAGAGGATTGAGAACCCCGTGCTGCTGGCGCGATTTATCCTGGAGAGCAGCGATGGCTCGGCGCGGATCCTGTCCTGTGAAGGAGCGGAGAGGATTGCCGCTGAAAACGGTTTTACCCTGGTAGCGAACGATAAGCTTGTCACCGAGCGCGAACGCGTGCGCCACAGTGAGCTTCGCCAGCGACTGGCGGATTATCACACCAGCCATCCCTTTCTCGCTTCCGACAATGTGCCGCGAGGTACTGTGGGTTGTGTCGCCAGGGACCGGGGGGGGCGATTGGCGGCGGCGACCTCCACCGGCGGTACTCCGATGCGTCCAGCCGGCAGGGTAGGGGATTCGGCTCTTCCAGGGGCGGGCTATTACGCCTCGGGTTCCGCCGCCTGCAGCGCGACCGGGTGGGGAGAGGCGATCACGGCTTCACTGCTTGCCGGACGCTCGGTCGACGGGGTCGAGGCCGGGGGCGTTCCTGCCGAGGTTCTCTGCGCAGTTCTCGAGAGGATGCGGACATCCATCAGGAACCGGGATGGCAGGGGGGCTACCGGAGGCCTGATCCTGCTTGATTTCGAAGGATCAGGGGCTTTTGCCTTCAGCACTCCGCATATGGCCCGGGCCGGTTGGAGCGAAGGAGGCGAGGGTTGGGCGGCCGTCTGATCTGACTCAGCTGAAGTGCTTTCGCAGTAGTGCCAGGCTCTTCGGTATCGCGGTTCCCTTTTCTTCATGCCCTTCGAATTCCAGCGAGATATAGCCGCGGTAGTTATGCTTACGCAGGATCCTGGCGATGCGGGCGTAGTCGAGCTTCAGGCTGTACCAGAGTCCGCCTCCGTAATAGGTCTTGGCATGGACCAGGACGGCGCGGGAGGCCAGCATGTCGAGCTTGTCGTAGGGGTCTTCCAGGAAGTTGCCGGTATCGAGGGTGACCTGGAGCCAGGGGGATGGCAGGGCCTTGACGATCCTGAGCACGCCTTCAGGAGTGAGCCCCAGCCCCCAGTGATTTTCTAACCCCATGACAACCCCGGCCTTGGCGGCGTGGGCAAGGCATTTCTCAATCGAGTCGATGACCCACTTGAAACCATCTTCATCGGTATAACCCGGAAGGCGGGGCTCTATTCCACGCCGCTTCATCAATTCATCAAACCCCACGGTTCTCCAGCGTCCCGTATTCAGCCTCATGGTGGGGATTCCCATGCTGTGGGCGAGGTCAATACAGTGCAGGGTGTGATCGATGTTCTCCTGGCGTTTCTTCTTATCAGGCGAAAGGAAGCCCTGGTGAATAGAGAAGCCGGTAAGGCCGACACCATTTTCTATGGCTCGGCGTTTGAGCGATTGGAGATAGTCGTTGGACTCTCCAGACATCTGCCGGTGCAGGATCTCAACGCCGTCAAAGCCCATCTTCGCGGCCTGGTCGATGGAACCTTCAACGCTGGTCTTGCCTTCCGGCTTGCCGCGAAAATGCCAGAAGGAGTAGGTCGAGACGGAAATCCTGTTGCCGGGATGGGCATCCTTCTTCTCTTTTTCTCTTTTTTCCTCCGCGGAGGCTGAGGCGTTGCTGAAGAGCTGGGGTTGAAGAACACCGGCGGCGGCGAGAGCTCCTCCAGCTATAAATTTCCTGCGTGTTTTTTCCATATTTTCGACCTCCTTGGATACGCTCTGAGGGGCTGTTTGAAGGGACTGACAGGGTACCGGAGAAAGGTTAGACCAACCTAGCAAAAAGCCGTGGTTTCCATCCCCGTGAGCCATAAAATGGGAGTTTCGGGATTGGGTTTACAGCCTGGCGGAAGTTCGCCGTGATCGAGGAGATATGGATTTTAATGACACACTTGTTTGGACTTAAACAAAGTCGACTGGCCTGTTTCAGTCTTGTTCTCACCCTGCTTACGATGGTCTGTCCCGGCTCTTTTGCCGAGGATTGCAATCGCAATGGGATAGAGGACGATCAGGATATCGCGGCTGAAACCAGCGCCGACTGCGACCGTGACGGAGTGCCTGACGAATGCCAGCTCTTCCCTGTCGATTTCAGCAGCCGGGAACTCGGAGTTACGGTTTCGAGGTATCCCCGGGCGGTTATCTGTGTGGATGTCGATTCCGATGGAATCCTCGATATTGTTACCGCCAATAAGGATGGCGATACGCGTTCGATGGTGACCGTCCTGAAGAACGATGGCAGCGGTATTTTTGATCGGGCCGATTTCGAAGATGCGGTCCGGGCCAGCGATCTCGACGCGGCCGATTTTGATGGGGATGGGGCCAACGACCTGTTGACCGCGAACTATTACACGCTCGAGCTCTTGTGGAATGATGGGACGGGCTCTTTCGAGCAGCGCGAGAGCATCGCGGTTGAACGGGGGACCCGCTATGCGGCCGCTGGTGATCTCAATGGAGATGGGCTCGCCGATATTGTTTCTACCAATGACCGCAGCAACCGGGCCTGGGTATATATCAATGCGGGGGAACGGAGCTTCTCCGAACCAGTGCCCTATAGTGTTGGCTCGGTGCCTTCCGTCGTACGCGTGGTCGATATCGAAGGCGATGGCGATCTTGATATTTGCACCGTCAACGTCGGCTCGGGAACGATCACTATTCTGCAGAATGATGGCAATGGCGGTTTTGGCTCGGTGAGAACTATCGCGACAGGCCTGGCTGGCCCCGCCCATCTGGCTGTGGCGGATTTCGACCTCGATGGCTCAGCCGATTTCGCAGTCGCCAGTGACGACAATATAGCGATTCTCTACGGCGGCGATTTCTCTGAGCGCGAGGTGTTCGCTGCCAATGCCGGAGAGCTTGTTGTCGCGGACCTCGATGGCGATGGGGATACGGATCTCGGCTATTCCATCCTCGCTAACAGGCGCATCGCGATTCTTCTGAACGTGTCGGGGAGCTTCTTCTCCCAGCCGGTTGAGTTTGCCGTCGATATCGAGGCTGGACTCCTGGCGGCAGGAGATCTTGATAATGACAATGACCTGGATCTCATCACCGCCTATGAGAGGCATACCCGGGTCCCCATTCTCTGGAACAATGATGAGTCGGGGATTACAGTCGAGTCGCGAACTCTGAGTATGGCGCCCGCTCCTCACGCCATGGTCATGGATGATCTCAACGGTGATGGCTATCTCGATGTCGCCACTGGCGATGGGCTCGGCAGCACGATCACGATTTTTCTGAACGATGGAGCCGGCAACCTCAGGCCCGGCGGGAACCGGACTGTACAGGCCGGGGACTATCTCAACTCTATCGATGGAGGCGACTTCGACGGAGATGGTGATATTGACCTCGTGACCGCAGCCATTCAGGACAGGCGCATGCAGGTGTTTCTCAACAATGGCCAGGGAGGTTACGGAGCGAGGTCCCTGTATACCACGGGTGTTCGTCCCTTCATGGTCGAGGTTGGGGAGTTGACCGGGGATGAATTTCCGGAAATCGCCAGCGCCAACGAGACAGCGGGAACGGTCACGGTCTATCTCAACAGCGGCACTGGCAACGGACGCTTTGGAGGAAGACGAGAATATCGCGTAGGGCGGCTTCCCGTCGGCGTGGCGATGGGCGACCTGGATGGAGATGGAGACGAAGACGTCATCTCGGCAAACCGGGGCTCGCGTGATCTCTCCGTCCTGATGAACAGCGGCAACGGTACGCTGGGCGCGGCGGTGAACTATACGGTGGATGGTACCCCCTGGTATGTGGTGACGGCTGATTTCGATGCCGATGGTGACATAGATCTCGCCACGGCCAACCAGCCCAACCGTACGGTTGGTATCTTCTACAACCGCGGTGACGGTACCTTCGAGGCCGGGGTGAATTTCGATTCGGCCCAGGGCCCCTATTCGATGGTCGTCTATGATCTCAATATCGATGGAGTACCCGACATCCTGACCGCAAATCAGTCCGCCGATAGCGTCTCGGCCCTGATCAATCGAGGCGATGGAACCTTCAACCCGGCCGTCACCTACAATGCCGGTAACGCTCCGAGGTTTGTCCGGGCCGGAGATCTCGATCTCGATGGAGATGTTGATTTTGTCTCCGCCGATCACGATGGGAGGACCCTGACGGTCTTCAGGAACCAGGCCCCGGTGGAAAGCCGCGATACGCATCGCGAGGTGATCTGTACCGAGATTGACTATTACGACATGTCGACTCCCTCTCGCAGGGGGCGCGATCTGAAATTCGTTATTCCATCAGATCCCGGGGACGCGTCGCGGCTGCCTCCGCTGTTTCAGAACGGCCGGCTCTTCGACCTGCACCAGGATTTCCTGACCGCGGTCTTTCCCGATCGTTTTCCGGTGCTCGGCCCGGTTGAATACAATCGCCTGGTAGGTCTGCGGGAGACCCGGCAGTATTACATCGGCTCGGTGACGAGGATTGCCTCGCCCACCGGAACGGTCTACGGCTTCAGCGTGTTCACCGATATCAGCCAGAGCGCATCCCAGATGCTGACTCTCGAGGAGGTTCGGGGTATCTACGACACCCTTCGTTCATCCTTCGGCCTTGAGCTCCTGGCCTATGTCCCCGACACGATTCCAGCCCGCGAGGCTGCGGTTGAGTGGCAGGATCCGGGCTTCCCCGTGTATCTCGATGTGACGGGCTCCTCTGGAAACTACGAGTCCTATACAGAGGCTGTTGGCTATGGAACGGTCAGGATTCTTACCCAGGAGGCCTTCGAGGCGGCCAACGACAATGGAGGCCTGAGCTTCCGTGACATTCTGATTCTTCCGCACGCTCCCCGGGACATCGAGGGCGTGGTCGCGGGCGTGATTACGGGTATGGTCCAGGGCCCCCTGAGTCACCTTGCGATTCGAACCGCGCGGCGGGGTTCGCCCAACGCCTTTGTCGAAGGCGCGATCTCCGCGTTTACCCCGCTCGATGGGACCCTGGTTCGCCTGGAGGTTTCCGGCAGCGAATACGAGATTCGTCCCGCAAGCTTCCAGGAGGCCGAGAAGTTCTGGGCCGCCAACCAGATCAATCTTGGAAATCCGCCTCAGCCGGACGAGACGTTCGGTGGGCTGACGAGCCTGGCCGAACTCGACCTGGCCGCCGAAGCAGGCACCCTGGTCGGCCGCTACGGAGGTAAAGGAGTCAACATGGCCCGTCTCCAGAGCATCATGACAGGTGAGTTCTCCGAATACGGCGAGGTCGGCTTCGTGGTACCCACCCGCTACTACCTGGAGTTCGTACGCAGCAACAGGCTCTTCTCGGCTGTCGAGCCGCTCCAGATCGTTACCTACGAGGAATACATCGCGGAGCTCCTCGCGACCGACAGGTTCAGGAGTGATTCAGAGTACCGCTTCGAGATGCTCGATCGTCTGCGTGACCACATGGACGACAATTCGACCGTCGATCCGGAGCTGGTAACCAGCATTGCCCGGAGAATCGGCGAGGTCTTCGGCGAGACCACCAGCAGGGTGCGCTTCAGATCATCCTCGAATGTCGAGGATGCCCTCGAGTTCAACGGAGCCGGGCTCTACGATTCGACATCGGCCTGCGCTGCGGATGATCTTGATGATGACAACTCGGGCCCCTCACGTTGCGACTCGGATAATGCCAGCGAGCGCGGTGTAGCGCGCGCTCTTCGAAAGGTCTGGCAGAGCGTGTGGAATTTCAGGGCCTTCGAGGAGCGAGAGTTCTTCGGGATCCCGCAGCAGGAGGTGGCCATGGGTATACTCGTGAGCCGTGCCTACGCCGAGGAGCGTGCCAACGGAGTCATCTTCACCGGAAATCCATCGAATCCTCTCGATGACCGCTACCTCGTCACCTCGCAGGTTGGCGATTCGAGTGTTGTGAGCCCCGAGCCGGGAGTGCTCGCGGCCCAGGACCTCCTCGTTGTTGACCAGGGGCAGGTGCTCGAGATCACCCGCTCCAGCAATTCCTCTCTGCTGCCGCAGGGGGAGAATGTTCTCAGCGATGCGGAGCTGCGGGAGTTGGGCAACATCATCTGGCATATCGAGAGTGAGCTGCCGATCGATCTCGATGGCCATGATGCCTCCGAGGTTGTCTACGATATAGAGTACAAGGTCGAGTCCAACGGTGAGCTTGCCGTCAAGCAGGTGCGGCCATTCCTGCGCAATGCGCAGCTGCCGCCCACGCCTTCTTTCCGGCTGCAGATTGCAGCCAACACCTCGGCCTGCGTCGGCTTTGGAAATTCCAGCATCCAGCGGGGAGCAGAGCAGGTTCTCGATCTGAAGAGCAAGGTGCGCCTTCGCCAGGGTGAGCATGTCCTGCCCAGCTCATCTCTGATCACTCCTCTGGAGCTCATCGAGGAGGTCCGCTTCGGGCCTGCCGGTGCGCGGCTGCAGCCCGTCGGCCCCGGCATGTTGCGGGCCAGCCGGATTGAGGATAGGAACGGGACGACACGTCACCGCTTCATCTTCGACCAGGTCTTCGCTATCGATGATGAGCTGCGTCTCAAGCTGCGACTCTTCCTGCTGGAACCCTTTACGGCCCGCGGCGAGGACGCTGTGCGTGAGGTCCTGGTTTTCAACGAGCTCTACGTTGAGGACACCATGACCCTGCAGGGCGAGATCACCTCCGTTGCAGATTCCGATGTGCGGCTGTTCATAGAATATTCTTCCTGCCGCTACGACAGCCTTGACCTGTGGGAGGTCAGCTCTGAGTTGGAGGATGGAACGACCATATCGATCCTCGAGAATTATCTTCCTCCGGAGGAGAACGATGAGTTCGGTCCCATCCGGCTGCGGAGCGCTGACGTGCGCATTCGCGGCCAGCGCAGGCGAGTCACCTCGTATTGGAAGCTGGTCTATTCCGCTTCGCGGCACAATACCTTCGTCAGGCACTGGGTGATTCTCGATCCTCCGCTGCAGGCGGCAGGCCTGGACCGTCCCGTGGCGGTAATGGAACTTGTAGCGCCGCAGCTCAACAGTGAGGGCACTGTTCTCCAGGAGCCGCTGGGAAGGTACCTTGATGCCAACTTCGAGGAGGTCGGCCGTTCCGGGGTGGCATCCTATTCGCTCGAACGTTTCACCGAGCCGCTTCCCATTCTTTTCCAGCGCGGAGATGTCGACCTCGATGGGAGCCTGAGCATCACCGATTCTATCAACCTGCTGGTCTTCCTCTTTGCCGAAGGCGAACTTCCAGGCTGCCTGGATGCCGGAGATGCAGACGATAGCGGCGACCTGAACATCACCGATGCCGTAACCTCGCTCGGCTATCTCTTCCGCGGCGGCGAGGCTCTTCCGGCTCCCTTCCTTGAATGCGGGGTCGACTCGACGGATGATGAGCTTGATTGCGAGGCGGAGCCAGTCTGTCCCTGACCGGTTCCCGCGGTGGTTTTTTCGGAACCTGGACTCTAACAGCGCGGTCTCATCTCGATTGACTTGTCGGCCTGGCGGGACTACCCTCAGGTGTTGAGAAATTGAGAGTCTGAAGCCTTCTCCAGTCGGTTGTTGAAGATTTACGAGGTTCATTCAATGAAGAACTCCCCTCGCGTTCCCACCACACGTCTCGTCTCTACGGCTCTGGCATCGTTGTTTATTTTCACCTGCGTCTCGGACGCGTTTGCCCAGAAAGCTGGAGGGGAGGCGCTTGACGGGTGGGGCAAGTTAGGCAAGGCGGTTTCCGGTTCGGAATCGTTCTACGATTTTTCCTATTTCTTCAAGGATGAGCGCGGCAGAAAGAAATCTGCCAAGGCCTTTGTCCAGATCTCCGCAAAGACGACTCTTTATTATGATCGCGTTGTGAGGATCCAGGACCTCAAGAAGGGCTCGAAGGTCCGCATGTTCGCCCGTGCCGTCGAGCAGGAAGTTCGCGGAGGTCCCCCCGGTGGAGGAGGGGGCAATGTCGGGCAGGGGAGGTCAGGAACCGACCGGCAGATTCAGAATGCCCAGCTCGTGATTCTCGGTGATGGTGTCGAGGTCAACGAGAGCTACGAGGACAAGAAAGACAAGGAGTTGAAGTGGCTCGATGCGACTGTTGAATCGAGCAATTCCGGACTTTCGGTCAGCTATAAGGGTAATACCTATCGGGTGACCATCGACCGCAGGGCGCCGATCATCGTTCGCACCAAGGTCGAGCAGAAATATCTCAAGAAGGCCAGGTACGTCCATGTGCTGGGAGGATCTACAGATACACGCCCGAAGACCAAGAGCAGAAGTGACGCCTCCAAGGGCAGCTTCAACTCTGAGCGCGTCATCATCCTTGACGCGCGATCCATCAGGGCTCTTCCTCTGATCTTCAAGTAAGGCGGAGCTCTCCGTTTGCCGGTATTTCTCCTCTCACAGCCTCTTGACCTTCGGCCCCTGCTGGGTCACGATGCGCTCAGGTCCTGATAAGCGAGGCCCCTTCGGGCCGTGAATTAGTGGTGTTGGTGAGGAAATATGGTTATGAGTGGTGCTGCCAGTGCAGAGCGGGAGCAGGTGAGTGAGCCCGCTGCGAGGGGGCTTCTTGCCGATACGGCTCAAGCGGTTAAGGCCATGAAGGCCAGCTGGCTGCGAGTCGCGATCAACCTGAGGAGGATCCGGGATGAAGAGCTCTGGCGTTACGCTTCGCCCGATTGCGAGAATTTCGAGGATTACGCATTCGGTGTGCTCAAACTCAACAAGTACGTGGCCCGCAGGATGCTCAAGGCGATGGACTATACCGCAACCAAGCGGCCGGACATGGCGCACGATGTCTCCGACCGTCTTGATCGCGGCGAAGAGGTCGTTGTTCCTTCCTACCAGGTGGTGAATAACCTCAGGCTGGCCGAGGAGAAGTTCAAGGGCCGTGAGGAGGAGTTCGATGATCTTGAGTCGAGAGTGTTCGATGAAGGGATCGGGCGGGTGACCTTCAAGCGTGAGGTCGACAATATGCTTGGAGATCGAGACGATCGTCCGGGCGCCATGGAGCTTCCCGTCGACCGGGTCCAGCCAGAGAGCCGCCCGGAGCTTGGGAACCTGATCGACCGTCTCAAGGTCATCCAGCGTGAACTGGGGCGTCTTGCGCTGTCAGGAGAATCGGAAGGTCTGTTGGCCCGTCTCCTGGAGTCTCTCGAAGTCGAGAAGAACGAGTCCGAGGGGCAATAGCCCGTAACCTGTCCAGGGAGGTGATATGCCATTGGATCCCCAGGTTGAGGAACTGCTGAGAGAGCTTGCGGAGCTGGGCTATCCGGCGCTTGAAGATTGTTCTCCGTCAGAGGCCCGCGGGAATCTTGCCAGTCGCATCGACAGTTTCTCAGAGCTTGAGGATATCTTCCTTACGCGGGATGGAATCGCGCCGGCGGAGGAGCTGCCGGATGGTCTCCCCTGTATTCCCTACAGGGAATACAGGCCGAACGACACCCCGGTATTGCCGGCCCTGGTCTATTTCCATGGAGGAGGCTGGGTGATAGGCGATCTCGACACCCATGAGGGTGTCTGCCGCGCCTTCGCCAACGCCGCCGGCTGCGCTGTGTTCAGCGTTGACTATCGTCTCGCTCCTGAGCACAAATATCCCGCCGCGGCGGAGGACTGCTACGCCTTCACCAGGTGGCTGGCCGAGAACTCAGCGTCGCAGGGGATCGATGTCGAGAGGATCGCGGTTGGGGGTGACAGCGCCGGCGGTAATCTTGCCGCCGTCGTGGCGCTCATGGCCAGGGATGCCGGTCAGCCGGAGCTCTGTTGCCAGCTCCTGATCTACCCGGTTACAGACTATTGCCTGGAAACTCCCAGCTACCTGGAAAATGCCGAAGGCTTCGGGCTCACACTCGCCGGGATGCGATGGTTCTGGGATCACTATTGCGCCTCAGAGAGCGATGGCCGTGAGTTCAAGGCCTCGCCTCTACAGGCTGAAAACCTCGAGGGGTTGCCCTCGGCCTACGTCATCACGGCCGGATTTGATCCGCTTCGCGATGAAGGGGATGCTTACGCTGCCAGGTTGATTGAGGCGGGTGTCCCAGTCGAGCTTGATCGCTACGAGGGGATGATCCATGGATTTTGCGTATACCTCGGCCGGCTGGAGCAGGCAGGGATCGCCGTCGCCAGGATGTCCGCCGCGCTGCGGCGCAGTTTCGGCCAGGAGGATTGAGCGCCGCCCGGGGCTTCTCTCAGCGGGCGTGGTCGAGAACGATGATGGTCGTTGCCGCCGGAAGCGTGTCGCGCGTAACGATAAGCTCAGGGCCGCCGGGGGTCTCGATGGGATAGCCTGAGCAGGCTTCCAGGAAATCCTCGACCGGTTGAAGGTCGAGATTGACCTTTGGAGTCTTGTAGTGCATCGGGAGCACCAGGGAAGGCCGGGTTTTTGTCACCAGCGCGGCCAGGTCCGGGATCTTGATGGTGGGAGGGCCTCCAGCGAGGGCGAGCAGCACATCTGTATCGCGCAGGAATTCGAGCGCTTCTCCTTCCGGGGGATGGCCGAGGTCTCCCTGGTGGGCGACAGTGATACCTTCCAGCTCGAATTTAACCAGGGAGTTGGGCCCCTCCTTGTCTTCTGTTTCATAGACCTCGAAGGCCGCAAGCTCAACGCCTCTGCAGGTCATCGAGCTGCCGACATGTTCCAGGGCATCGAAGAGCTCGTAGTCTCCCTTGATCGTAGAGAGGTCGGAGTGGTAGCGCTCATTGTGGTGGCTGATCGAGACAATGTCAGCCTCCTCGTCGATCGGGAGGTAGCCTCCGCATTCGGGGTAGTTGTAGGGGTCGAGGATGATCTTGACGTCTCGGCCATCGCAGTTGACTGCTTCAATTGAGAAGGCCGCGTGTCCAAACCAGGTGATCTTCATCTTTTCTTCGCTCCGCCTTCTGTCGATGGCTATTATCTGCGCAAGGTCAAGGTCGCACATTAAGAGGCTGCCGGGAGTTTTTTTTCAAGCGTAAGTCTACTATTCTTTGTTCTGACTATGAAGTATCGACAGCTTGGCCGTACTGGCCTGCAGGTTTCAGCACTCAGCTTCGGAGCCTCCTCTCTCGGGGGAGTCTTTCGCGACATTGATGAAGGTGAAGCGATCCGGGCCGTTCACACGGCGCTCGATGAGGGAATCAACTTCATCGACGTGGCTCCCTATTATGGTCAGACCCGGGCGGAGACCGTTCTTGGCAAGGCCCTGCGGGGTATTTCCCGGCAGAGGTACTATCTCGCGACCAAGGTCGGCCGCTACGGGGCGAAGGAATTCGATTTTAGCCCGGGACGGGCCCTTGCGTCGGTGGATGAGAGTCTCGTCCGCCTGGGAATCGATCACATTGACCTGATCCAGATCCACGATATTGAATTTGGCTCCCTGGAGATCATTATCGAGGAGACCCTCCCGGCTCTGCGTGATCTTCAGCGCTCCGGTAAGGTAGGGCATGTTGGCATCACCGGTCTGCCCGTGGGCGCCTTCTGCAGGGTGGCGAGGAAGGCCGAGGTGGACACCGTTCTTTCCTATTCACGTTACTGCCTCAATGACACCTCCCTGCTGGGGGTCCTGCCGGAGCTCGAGGAGCGGGGGGTCGGGGTGCTTACTGCGTCTCCGCTTTCGATGGGGTTGCTGTCGCATCGTGGACCACCGGACTGGCATCCCGCCCCGGCTGAGCTGAAGGAGGCCTGCGCCAGGGCCGCGGAACATTGCTCACGGCGTGGAGCGGACATCTCAAAGCTGGCTGTGCAGTTCTCAACATCCCAGGAGCGCCTGGCGAGCTGTATTGTCGGAAGTGCTGATCCGGAGAACATCCGCAAAAACTGCCGGTGGATCGAGGAACCTCTCGATGGAGAATTGCTGGCGGAGGTGTTGGCGATTTTCGGGCCCGTGAAAGATCTCTGCTGGTACGAAGGCCTGCCGGAAAACAGCGACTGAATCAGGCTGGCTCGAGGATTCTCAGGGTCGCGCCCCCCACGAGGTCGACCACCCGCTCGCGATAGGCGGCCATGTGCTCGGCGTCAAGGTGCGCGCGCAGGGCGTCGACATCGGACCATTTCTCCACGATGGTGACGGTCTTGTCGCGAAGGGGAGCCTGCCGGTCGATTTCCGTTGAGGCGTCGATGGTCGCTCCGTACTCGATGCAGCCGGCCTCTTCGAGTACCAGCGGCACCACCTTCCTGAATTCTTCGAGGAAGGCCTCGCGTTTGCCCTCGGTGGTTTCAATCTCAGCTATCACGTGGATCATGGTCGGTCTCCGGGTTGTCTTTGTTGGTGGCTTATTCCTGTTTTTCCGTTCCGGCGTCGGTTTTTCTGGTGAGCCAGCCCGGTGCTCGTGGGCGTACGAAGAAAAAGCTCAGCAGGAGGGCGGTGAAAAAACATCCGTAGATGATCTTGAAGGTGAGCGGCTCCAGCTGGAAAAACATGATCTTGTGGATCCAGTACTGCATGAAGCTCTGGTCTTCGTAGACAACCTGCCCCCCGAGCTTTCGCAGCTCGATCTCCCATGTGGTCAACGGGCAGACGACTCCGAAGAGAGCCTCCAGGAGGACGACGCCCATCGCCAGGATGTGGGCGGCGCGGAAGTAGAAGTTCCTGACGAAGCTCCAACTCAGAAAGTAGCCGATCCATGTGAGCAGCAGGCCGACGACGACGAAGGAGACGAAGGCGAAATGGATGACCAGGACGACGTGCGCCAGCATCCTGTAGAGGTCCTGCGATTCCATGCGAGCTGTTCTCCTTCACGACCTTCCTGGTGGCTATTGAACGGGCCTGGCTGAGATGACGTAATCGTATCCGAATCGGATGCCGCGGTGAACATCATAGAAGGCCAGGGCTTTCTCGCGGAGCTTGTCGATGCGGCTTCGCAGGCCGCTGACGAGCTCCTGGTTCTCGATGAATTCGAGCTTTCTACGGCACACGTCGAGCTGCTCGTTGATGAACTTGGTGCCGTAGATGATCGGGAAGCGCTTCTCTTCTTCCACCTCGAAGCCGGAGCTCTCCAACTGGCCGATGACCCATTCAGCCGGGTATTCCCGGTGGCAGCGATGTCCGGCGTGAAGGATACAGGCATCCCGCAGGTTGGCGATCTCCATGACCAGGCGGCCACCGGCGTCTCCGGACGCTCCATGATAGGGTTCGAGTCCTACCAGGTAGAGTCTTGTCCCGATATGGGGTCGAAGACGGCGCAGGAAGCTGTATTGAAAATAAGGCGAGAAGCGGTCCATCGATCCGATGAGATAGTCCGCCAGCACCACGTCGAAGACCTCGCCCTGGAGCAGCAGCGGGTCGCTCCAGTTCCCGGACAGCACCCGGTCGCCTTCACGGACCCGGTCGCTGAATTTATTTTCCATTCTCCTGGCGCGCTGGGGGTCAGCGGTGATCGCTGTCCAGTTCTGCGTATCGAGCCCTGTGACCCAGCGAAGGGAGGCTTCCCCCGTTCCGGCGTCGAGGAATCTGCCCCAGGGTTGGTTGCCCTGGAGAAGCTCGATATGTTTGAAGAGCGCATCGGTTGTCATTTTTTATCCCGCTCGCTCCAGCAGCCTGTCGACCTCTTCAGCCGTGGGGAGAGATGGCTGTGCACCGAGACGTGTGACAGCCAGCGCTCCCGCCGCTATCGCTCTCCTGGCGGCCTCCTTGATTCCTGTCTTGCGGGTGTACTCGATTGCGAGCGCCGCGGTGAAGCTGTCGCCGGCCGCGGTTGTATCGACCACCTCAACCCGATGAGCCTCTATGAGTTTCCAGTGGCCATCGATTCTGCAGAGGGCGCCACGATCGCCAAGCTTGAGTACCACCTCCCTGGCCCCGGTGGATTTTTCGAGGAGAGCCGCTGCGCGGCTGGCGGATTCAAGTCCGTCCGGGCGGATTCCTGTGAGGGCCTCGGTCTCGCTTTCATTTGGCGAGAGGACCGTGACGCCCCGAAGCTTCTCGAGTGACAGCTTCACAGGAGGGCCCGCGTCAAGGATCACCGGGATGCCGCGAGCGGCGCCGGCTGAGATCGCGTGGCAGACTGTCTCGAGCGGGATCTCCAGCTGCAGCAGGATCGCGTCCCAGGCAGCTTTTCCTGCGAGGGCCAGGTCGACATCTTCGGGAAGCAGGGCATCGTTGGCGCCGGCGATCAGCACGATGCGGTTCTCGCCTTCCTGGTCGACGATGATGGTCGCGTTGCCGGTCGGAAGAGAATCTACAGCGGCCACATTCTCCGTGTCGACGCCATTCTCGCTCAGCTTGCCGGCGAGCTCTTCTCCCCAGGGGTCGGCTCCAACGCGCCCCAGGAGACTGGAGCTGGCCCCAAGCCGGGAAAGAGCCACTGCCTGGTTGGCTCCCTTGCCGCCGGGTATCAGGCTGAGGTCAGTGCCCAGAACGGTCTCTCCCGGAGCCGGAAATTTTTCCGCTTTCAGCACAACGTCCATGTTGATGCTGCCGATGACGAGGATCCGGGGCTTTTCGCCCATGGTCTGCTCCTTTGACATGATTGGCTCGAGCCGCTTCTTTCAGGACGCGCCGCTCCAGGAGCAGATGGTAAGTAGCCCGCGCTCTTCTAACAAGGGAAACCCCGGGTTCGCTCGAAGAGCCGGGCCGGAATAATAAGGGGCGATTTTTTTTTCGCAGAAGGTATTCTGTAAAAAAAAGGGGAGCGAGGTATGTGGATGAATCTTCCAGGGTTTTTGCGAATACAGCCGGCCATGATTGCGGGCCTGGCGCTGTTTTTCACTGGCGGGGGAGTGGCCGCGGCCGCTGACACGATCAGCAAGACGGCGCTCCGAGCGGCGGTGAAGAGAGGAGCCAAGCTGGTTGTCGGCAGACAGGAGAGCCTCGGGCCCAGCGGGACAATCAGCAGCGAGTGGCCGTATGAGGGTGTCTACCGGGTTCGCAGACCGGGAAAAAGAGGCGGGATCATACCTATGGGCTATCGTGTCGGTGGTACGGCAATCTGCTCCTGGGCCCTGCTCAAGACGCCGGCCTTCAGGTCTTCGAAGCTGACCCAGGCCGCGGTCAAGCGGGGTCGTGATTTTATCGTCGCGTCTTTGAAAGACCCGCTGATGTCGCCGGGCTTCAACAGCACCTACGATGTTCGCGGTTGGGGACATGCCTATGGCCTGCAGTTTCTGCTCGAGGCGAGGGCCAGCGGAAAGCTTGGCACCAGGAAGGCCTTTGACGAGCCGATTCGTAAGCTGGTGTCGATCCTCGAGAGTACAGAGATCGTTCGAATCGGCGGCTGGAACTATTCCCGCCGCGGGGGGGCCTCGAAGAGCTCTCCTCCATCCACCTTCATGACCGCGGCCACGCTGCAGGCGCTCTTCGCGGCCGCCGCCAGTGGCTTCAAGGTGGACCCCGATGTGGTGGACAGGGCCCTTGATTCGCTCGAGGATGCGAGGCTTGATTCAGGCACCTTCCAGTACGCGACCTATCCCCGGGTGAAAAGCGGTCGGGGATTCGAGGATATTCCCGGGGCTGTGGGCAGGATGCCGCTTTGCGAGGTAACGCTCTATCTCGCCGGGCGGGGCAAGGTGGAGAGGATCCGCTCCAGCCTGGAGGCCTTCTTCGAGCATTGGGGGGAGCTGGAGAAGCGTCGCAAGAAGACGGGGACCCACGAGCCGCCCTATATGATCGCTCCCTATTATTTCTTCTTCGCGCATTATTACGCGGCCCAGGCCATCGAGCTGCTTCCCACCAGGCTGCGCTCCGCCTACCGGCAGCGGCTCTACAAGCTCCTGTGGAAGATCCGGGAGAGCGATGGCGGCTGGAATGACCGTGTCTTTGAGCGCAGCAAGAGCTACAGCACGGCAATGAGCATCCTGGCGATCCTGCAGCCCGGCCTCGACAAGCCGGCGGCCTGGAAGAAGAAATAAGGTCTACCAGAGATCGTTGCTGTCATTGACAGGCAAATTGCTCCCATTGCCCCGAACTGGCTGCTATTGTTGTATTAACAAGGGTTCTTCAGTGTTGGCCTGTGCCCTGAAGATGACCATGAAATCAGCGCCTGTTGGCAGTTGGGGAGAGGTATACATGATGTCGCAAGTATTAAGAAAGTCCGGATTTCCGGCACTGCTCGTTTTCCTCGGAGCTCTCAGCCAGATCGCCGCCCAGGATGTCATCATCAGTGAGCTGATGGCCGTCAACAACGGCACCATCGAGGATGAGGATGGCAACACCCCGGACTGGATCGAGCTTTTCAACGCGGGCAACTCGACCCAGAACCTCTCAGGCTATTATCTCTCCGACGATCCCCTGGTTCCTGAGAAGTGGCGTTTCCCGAGCGTGTCCATCGCCCCGGGCGGCTTCCTGGTGGTCTTCGCCTCCGACAAGGATCGCCGCGATGCCGGCTCGGAGCTGCACACGAACTTCAAGCTTAGCTCATCCGGTGAGTTTCTCGGTCTGTTCGCCTCCGATGGGGAGACGATCGTCGACCAGATCGCTCCTTTCCCGGAGCTGATAGCCGGCTTCTCCTACGGGATTTCTCAGAACGCACGGCAGATCGGCCTGGTCGGTTCGGAGGTCCCAGCCAGGGCCCTGGTTCCCACCAACGGCAACCTCGGCATGACCTGGATGGAGCCGGGCTTCGACGACTCAGCCTGGCTCTCCGGCGAGACAGGAGTTGGCTATGACCGCAATGCCACCTACAGGGGGCTTATCAACCTCGATGTCGAGGACCAGATGCGCGGCGAGAACCTGGCCTGCTTTATCCGGATTCCGTTTTCGCTGGAGGATGGGGCCAGCGTCAGTGGTCTCCTGCTGAGGATGAAATACGACGATGGCTTCATCGCCTTCATCAATGGGCAACGAATTGCCGGCGCCAACGCTCCGGCAGGTAACGGGAGTTGGAATACCGGCGCCACCTCGCTTCACGATGATGGGGAGGCTGTTGAGTTCGAGGATTTCTCCGTGGCAGGCGGCGCAGGGGCTCTCAGGGATGGCGAAAACGTATTGGCGATTATCGGATTGAACGACAACCTCGGCAGCTCGGACTTCGTGATCATGCCTGAGCTGGTTGGTTTTGATGCCGGCGAGCTGAACCGTGATGAGCTGCTCTATTTCCCGCAGCCCACTCCGGGATCCG
This sequence comes from Planctomycetes bacterium UBA1662, assembly GCA_002320775.1. Taxonomy (GTDB): domain Bacteria; phylum Planctomycetota; class UBA8108; order UBA8108; family UBA8108; genus UBA8108. The sequence goes on along the minus strand of DCKY01000269.1, from coordinate 659 downwards.
CCAACCTTCCTGGAGTCATCGGGATCACGCTGCCGCCGACGATTACGCCCGCCAGTGGAGTCATCATGGGAAACACTCCGATGACGATCACCTCGGAGTCGCCAACGGCCGTTATCCGCTACACTCGTGATGGATCTCTTCCCGGCGCCAACTCGACACGCTATACGGGCCCGGTGACCATCACCGCGAGCTCGAGGATTCGTGCCAGGGTTTTCGAACCGGATGGCTCGGTGAGCCCCACGGTCAGCCGTAGCTACATCATGCTGGCTTCGAACGTCAGGAACTTCAGCTCGACCATCCCGGTTGTCGTCATCGACAGCTTCGGCGGCGGCGGGGTTCCCAGCGGCTCTTTCGAGGAGGCCTTCATGGCGATCTACGAGCCCGTCGGGGGAAGGACGAGCTTCTCGAACGAGGCTATCCTGGCTAATCGGATCGGGATCAAGACGCGCGGCTCCTCTACCGGCGGGCGGGACAAGGTGAGCTACGGTCTGGAGTTCTGGGATGAGAACAACGAGGACACCGATTTCTCGCCCCTGGGCATGCCGGAGGAATCTGACTGGGTTCTCTACGGGGCCTATAACTTTGACCGGGCCCACCTGAGAAATCCGCTGATCTACGAGCTCAGCCGCCAGTGCGGACGCTGGGCCGCCCGTACCCGT
>DCKY01000191.1 GCA_002320775.1 Planctomycetes bacterium UBA1662 | reverse complement strand
GTCAGGCCGGAGCCGTCTATCCCGGTAAGCTCGAGATGGAGGCGTCCCAGGTTCACCAGCCCGGAAAGATTAGCAAGCCCCGCATCGGTGACCTTGGACCCCGCCAGGTTGAGCTCAGCGACTGCCGCGGCTCCCTTCAGCGAGGCAAGCTGCTCGTCGCCCGTCTTACCTGCGACAGCCCGGAAGCTGACGGTAACCAGGTTGGTGTCCTGGGCGAGCCGCATGGCCCGGCCGCCGGCCTTGGTGATTGCAGCGGTGACCGCCGCCGGCAGCTCGGCGACGTTGATCTTCTTGGCGGGCTTCGCGTCCGTCCCGGCCGCGGCGGCTCCCTCGGCCCACTTCGCTCCCTGGTCAATCCAGCGCTTGAGAGCTTCGATCTGGCTCTTCTCCAGCGGACCACCCTCCGGGGGCATGATGTCGTCATCATCCTTGCCAAGAGAGATTCTCTTGATAAGCAGGCTCTCCGCCGATTTGCCCGGCGCGACAGCTCCGCCATTCTTGCCGCCCTTCAGAGCGTCTGCGAGGGTGTGAAGCCTGAGCTTGGCCTTGGCCTTCTTTTCTCCATGGCACTTGAAACAATTAGCCTTGAGAACCGGCAGAACCTCTTTGGAGAAATCGACCTGCTGCGCGGGCAGAGTGCGGGCCGTAAAAATCACCAACACGAACAGAAGAGCGGGTGAAAGCAAGGTGGGCGTTGCTACGAGGCGTGATTTCTTAGAAGGGGTCATCGATCAGGTATTCCTTATTTCAAGCGACTGCGCCTGGCTGTTAGATAGAGGCAGGGTTTATTCCATTACAAACGAACCTAAATAATAGCTGGATGAGGCCTTTCAAAACCATCGTCTTTCGACCGAATCGCGTGATACCATGACGCGCTCGCTGGACGATACCTGCCTGCCGGAAGCGGCGGAACCTCGCTAAAACCATCCGAACCGACCTGAATATGCTGATTAAGAAGATCCGCGTCCGACACGCAAACCGATCCATCTGGGGACACCTCGCCGAGAGGGAAAAGACCCTGCCGCTGGTGACCCCCCTGGATATTTACACCGACTTCAAAGAAACCAGGGGCTCCTGGTTCTGGGATTCCGGGATGGCGGTCATCCAGATCGAAACCGATGATGGACTCATCGGGACCGGATGGTGCGAGGACGGCTGTGAGGCGGTGAGTCCCATCGTCGAGAACCATCTCTCCAGGTTGCTCATCGGCCAGGACCCACTCGATATCGAGAGCCTCTGGGACCGCCTCTTCCGGGCGACTCTCCCCTATGGAAGAAAAGGCGCTGTCCTCCAGGTGATCAGCGCTATCGATATCGCCCTGTGGGACCTCAAGGGAATCGCCCTGGGCAAGCCGGTCTATGAGCTTCTCGGCGGCCCTTTCAGCGAATCCGTGCCAGTCTACGCCTCCGCGCTCCATCCCGTGGGCCACGACAAGGTACAGGACGAAGCCCGCGCCTACGTAGCCGAGGGCTACAGGTCCATGAAGATGCGCTTCCCCTACGGACCAGGGGATGGCGAAAAAGGAATGGAAGAAAACGAGGCCCATATCGCCAATGCCCGTGAGGCTGTCGGCCCGGACATTGATCTGATGGCGGATGCCTACATGGGCTGGGACCTCGAATACGCGGTAAAAATGTGTGGACGGCTCGAGCCCTACGGCCTGGCGTGGGTCGAGGAGCCCCTGATTCCTGACGACCTCGATGGCTATGCCAGCCTGCGCAAGGAAACCTCCATCCCGATCTCAGGAGGTGAACACGAATACACCCAGTATGGCTTCCGCGATATCATCAACAAAGGAGCCATGGATATTATCCAGCCGGACCTGAGACGCTGCGGCGGCTTCACCGAAGGACAGAGAATCGCCGCCCTGGCGGCCGAAGGCGGGGTCACCCTCATCCCCCACGCCTACGGGATAACACATCTGCACTTCGCCCTGGCCAACAGCAACATACCGATGATCGAGTATTTCCCCATGCCTTGCTGGGATTCACTGCCCGATGCTGAGATCGAGCCGATCTTCCACGGCGAGCCGCAGCCTGGAAACGGCAAGGTTGTCGTCGAGCCGCGCCCCGGACTTGGAGTCGAGGTCAACGAGAAGATCTTCAGCTGATGATCTCTTCGAGCGTTTTTCCGCCAATGTCGGTCAGGCGCCGGTTGCGCCCGGCGTAGAGGTAGGTCAGACGTTCATCATCGAGCCCCATGAGATCGAGGATCGTGGCGTGAACATCACGCATATGGATCGGCTTGCCGGCCGAACGGAGGCTGAACTCATCGGTCTCGCCCGCCTTCGAGCCGCCCTTCACATCGCCGCCGGCCATCCACATACAGAGCGCGTAGGAGTTGTGCTCCCGGCCCGGCTTGCTGCCAAGGCCCCCATTTCGGAAGGGAGTTCGACCCATCTCCGAGGCCCAGACCACCAGGGTCTCCTCGAGAAGCCCTCGCTGCTTGAGGTCGGTGAGAAGACCGGAGACCGGCTTGTCGACCTCCCGGCTGTGGCGAATCATGCCTCCCTTGACATCGCCGTGGTCATCCCAGCTGTAGCCGCCAATCTGGACGCCATGGACGAGGAGACTGTAACGAACGCCTCTCTCTACCAGCCTGCGAGCCAGCAGGCACTGCCGCCCGAAGCCGGCTGTATGTCCCTGGTCGAGACCGTAAAGCTCGCGAGTTGATTC
>DCKY01000065.1 GCA_002320775.1 Planctomycetes bacterium UBA1662 | reverse complement strand
CTTCAGGCTCTTCAGGCTCTTCAGCTTCAACGGGTTCAACGTCCGCCTGGGACGCATCGGGCGGCGGTGCGTCGGAAGCCTCCACCGTCGCAACGGATTCGCCCTCGACGGTCTCGGCAGCTTCCGGCGCGGGAGCATCCAGAGATGACACCACGCTGCCGCCTTCGTTGCGGAGAATGAGCGTGTCAAATCCGACAAGGCCGGCGAGGTCCTTCACCGAGGCCCGAACCAGGACCTCGCCCTCGACTCCCTGGGGAAAGAACCAGGAGAAGCTCTGCTCTCCATTGCGAGCGATACGAGTGGTAACCGGCGACCAATTGCCTCCATCATCCAGGCTCCACTCCACCTCAACAGGGCTCTTGCCCAATTGCTGCTCTGATATTTCAAGGGTCAGGCTGAGTCTCGATTTTCCGCTGAAGAAGAAAGTCTTCCCGGCCCCAGTCCACTTGACCACTGGAGGGGTGTTGTCAACACAGAACCAGACCTGCGCATCCTCCGTGCCCTGCGGAATGAGAAATTCACGATCCCCCTCCAGCACGACAGACACCCTGAATCCGTGAATACCCTCGCCCGGCGCCTCGTAGGTAATCGGCAGGTTCTCGGAAATGGCCACCTGTTCCCAGGTTCCAGACACGGCATTCTTGAGCCACAGCTTGTAGCCCGTCACCTCCTCGACATTGATGATTCCCGGGTCGAAGGACGGCTGGACTGCCACCTTCTCATTGGTGGAATAATAATGATCCGCAGCAGGAGCGATCCTGCTGATGACCAGGGGCAGCACCTCCCCCGCTTTTCGAGCCCTCGCTCCGCCTTGACCGGAAGATTTGGGGCTGACCTGACATGACGAAGCAGCAACGATTACAAGCGCCATCACGACGCCTGCAAGGGTTCTTACCGAACGAGCTTTCATTACAAAGCCCTCCTCTTGATAACCATGGTCCTGAAGACCGGATCTCTTCACTTCCGGACTTCCAATTTCTCTTCTTCACTTCCGAGGCCCGACAGAAAGTGGGCTGCCGAGCCTACCGCCAACGGCTTATGCCGCCAGCAGATACAGTTCACGCCTTCTGCCCGAAAAAACCGGACCAGGGGCTTTCCCCCCCTGAAGGCGCAGGAATTCTATCGAATTTTATCGGCCCTGTCGTTAACAAAACCGATGGCCCCGGAGAAGATTGAGAAACCGTCTCCTGCCCGTGAAAGGGACCCCAGGGTACTCTCAGAGGCATCTGGGGGATTTCGAGTCCAGGAAGGCGCCTGCAATCTATGAACAAACCGCTCCGGATGGGGCATCAGACCTAGCACATTGCCCTGCTCGTTGCAGATGCCGGCGATATCGAGCACAGAGCCATTGGGGTTGGCCGGATACGCCCCCTCAGCCGCGCCGGGTTCCTGGTCTTCTTCTCCAGCGCTGACCCGGTAGGTCAATGCAATCTGGCCGTTTTCACGCAACCGGTCAACCATGTCCGGATCGCGGAGAACGAAACGTCCTTCACGATGAGCCACCGGCGCCCGCAGGTACCTGGCGCAAGGTTCGCTATACCCTCCGGAACAATCGAGAAAAGCGCACTGATCCGTCTCGACACGCAGATGGACCCAGCGATCCTCAAACTTCCCGGAGACATTCTCTATCAGGGAGGCGGCCTTGTCCCCCTCCCACCCCGGAAGAATACCGAGACGAACCAGGACCTGGAAGCCGTTGCAGATGCCGATGACGAGCTTGCCCCCATCCACAAACGCGTGCAGGTCATCGGCCAGCCGGGTGCGCAGCTGATTGGCCAGCACCGTGCCCGCGCCAAGGTCATCTCCGTAAGAGAATCCCCCCGGGATCGCGAGAATGTCAAAATTCTCCAGGGCATCCTCCCCCCGGAGCAGACTTCCGACATGCCGAACGCTGACCTCTCCGCCAGCAAGCCTGAAGGCGTGGGCAGTCTCTTCATCGCAGTTCACCCCCGCGGTTCTCAATACGAGGACTTTAGCCATCCCGTTCAGCTCCCGGAAATCATCATGACAACATTACACCGCATCAAAAATGAGCGGTTCCTTCCAGATAGTTCGCAATTCTTCAATCGACTCGGAGAGAATCTCCCCGGCTCCATCCTTGCCTGTAACCTCGAGGACCCCGTCCTCGCAGGTCTCGCCAACCACGGCCGCGGGCAAGCCGTCAAAGAGAGCCAGGAGAGCCTCCTTGTTCTCCTGCGACACCTCGACAAGGTAGCGGCAGTTCGACTCGGAAAAGAGGCCCTGGAGATCGTCCAGGCCGCCGCCCTCCGCTGACACCGGCAGCTTATCGAGTTGAATTTTCGCCCCAAGTCCTCCGCTGAAGGCCATCTCCGCCGCAGCGACTGCCAGCCCTCCCTCAGACAGATCGTGGCAACTTCGAACCAGGCGTTGCTGAATCGCTCCGTGCATCGCCTGGTGAATCTGTGAAGCTTCAGGCGGCAGACAAGGGACATCCCCTCCACCACCGGCAAACTTCGCATAATGACTGCCGCCCATCTCTGCCCGGGTCTCCCCCACCAACACCAACAGGTTGCCGGACTCCTTGAGATCCATCGTCACCGAGCAAGAAACATCTTCGACCATAGAGAGTGAAGAGATCAACAGGCTGGGAGGAATGGAGAGCGTTCCGGACGCTGTCCGGAATTCGTTGTTCAGGCTGTCCTTGCCGGAAACAAAGGGCGTGCCGAGCGCCATGGCCGCATCGTAGCAGCCCCTGGAGGCCTCGACGAGAGATCCGAGAGTTTCAGGGCGGGCGGTATTACCCCAGCAGAAATTGTCCAGGATAGCTGTTTTCGAGGGGTTTCCTCCGCAAGCGACAATATTTCTAACAGCCTCGTCAACAGCGGATACCGCCATCCGATAGGGATCGATATCTCCATAGCGCGGATTCATACCACAGCCGATGGCGATCCCGCGCAGCGAATCGTAGCGCGGAGTGAAGACCACCCCGTCTCCGGGGCCATCGGCGGCAGGCCCCTGCAGAGGCTTGATGATGCTGCGACCCTGGACCTCGTGGTCGTATTGACGAATCACCCATTCCTTCGAAGCGACATTGGGAGCTGCCAGTATCTCCCGCAACAGCGCCGCGGCCGAGAGACCTACGTGCGGCTCCGCGGCCTCCACCTCCGGCTTGCGGAAGACAGAGGAAAAGTGCGCCGGCGGCCGGCCGTTGAAAAGGAAATCGACTCCGAGATCACAGACCTGGTTGCCCTCATAGAAGAGCTCCAGCTTGCCATTGCCGGTAAACTCACCGATGTCCGTACACTCCACACCCTCCGATTCGGCCAGGGCTTCGAATTCCGCGTACTTCTCCGGCGCGACAGCGAAGACCATGCGCTCCTGCGCCTCCGAAATCCAGATCTCCCAATAACTCAGACCTTCGTATTTTAACGGTATCTTCTCGAGATCGACCCGGGCGCCGGTCTCCTCGCCCATCTCTCCCACGGCGCTCGAGAAACCGCCCGCGCCGCAATCGGTCACCGATCTGTAGAGCCCGAGATCCCTCGCCTTGATCAGGACATCCAGGAATTTCTTTTCCGTGATGGCGTTACCTATCTGGACCGCTCCGCTGGAGACGGTCTCCGATTCTTCCGTCAACTCGACGGAAGAAAATGTCGCGCCATGGATGCCGTCGCGGCCGGTGCGGCCGCCCAGGGCTACCACGCGGTCACCGGGATGAACCACCTTCTCAACCATCCCGCGGGGGATCAACCCGATCGACCCGCAATAGACCAGGGGGTTGCCGATATACCTCTCGTCAAAATAAAGGGCTCCGCTCGCCGTCGGAATGCCCATCCGGTTGCCGTAATCACGCACACCGGAGACCACCCCTCTCAGCACCCGCAGGGGATGCAGCGCGCCGGCCGGCAGTTCATCCATGGGAAGATCGGGAGGGCCGAAGCAGAAGACATCCGTATTGACGATCGGCTTGGCGCCCAACCCTGTACCCAGGGTGTCCCGCAAAACCCCTCCGATCCCCGTTCCCGCCCCTCCATAAGGCTCGATAGCGGAAGGATGATTGTGGGTCTCCACCTTGAAGGAGATGCCGTATTCATCATCGAAGGCCACCACTCCCGCGTTGTCCTTGAACACCGAGAGGCAGAAGGGAGTCTCCTCCTGCTCCATCAGCTCCCTGGTCGCCCTGGCAATCGTATCCTTGAGAAGGTTTTCGTAGGTAAACTTCTCGCCATCGGGCCCCTCATGCTCAATCCTGGCAGTCAGGGTCTTGTGGCAGCAATGCTCACTCCAGGTCTGGGCGATGGTCTCGAGCTCGATGTCAGTCGCCGGACGGCCCTGTGTCTCAAAATGATCCCGAATCGTACGCATCTCATCGAGATTGAGAGAGAGCTGCCCATCGATGCTGAGCTGGACCAGTCCTTCATCATCAATCCCCGAAAGCTCAACCTCCCCGAGCGAAAACTCGTAGGGGGCGGCAGCTATAAAAGGTGAAGGCACCTCGGTTTCATCCCAGAAAACATCCTCGATGGCCGGATTGGAGAGAACCTTCTCCCCTACCAGGTCGAGCTGTTCCTCGGCCAGGGGGATCTGGAACCGAACGCGCAACGCCAACCGCACCGACAGCCCGGAAAGCCCCAGGTCGTCGAGACCCTTGAGCAGCGATTCCTCTACCGGTTCCATAACCCCGGTCTTTTTCCGTACCGTGGCCACGTGCCCAACGTCGCCATCGGCCTGCGGATCCGGCAGTCTCTCACCATCCCCAAGATCTCTCAGTTCGCATTCCTGGGTCACGGAATCGCTGAGGAGATGTTCGGCGGCGAGAGCTACCTGGTCCTGATCCAGCCCTTCCCCGCGCAGGTAAAACAGCGAGCTGACCTTAATGCCCCCATCGCAGCCATCAAGCAGGTCTGCCAGTTGCCCCTGCAACTCGACCGCGCGCGGGTCCGCCCCGCAGGCCTCTCGCCAATGTACCTCGACCTCCCAGGTTCGCAGGCTCGTCATCAAGATCTCCTCTGGAATAATACGGCGGGATTATACCCCTGTGGTTATTACATGAAAACCCCAAGAGAGGGCCATATTCTAAGACCGCCAATCTGCTTGCTTTTCATCTCGGGCATACTAGAATGCCGTTTTGGGGGAAAACTGGTGGGCGTGAAGGCCTGGAAAACTGAGAAACTGAGGAACTGAGGAACGAAAGCTCTATGGCTAAAACATCCGGTAGCCACCGGCTCGACTTTGAGGCTCCTATCATTGAGCTCGAGAAGAAAATCGAGGAGCTTCGTACCTTTGCCGAATCGACCGAGGTTGACCTCTCAGGTCAGATCGAAAAACTCGTAACCAAGTGCGACGAAAAGAAACGGGCTATCTTCAGCAGCCTGACTCCCTGGCAGAAGATCCAGTTGGCGAGGCATCCCCAGCGCCCCCTGACCTCCGATATCGTCAACGCCATCGTCGCTGATTTCATCGAACTTCACGGTGACAAAACTTTCCGGGACGACCCGGCGATTCTCTGCGGCCTGGGCCGTATCGATGAGCAGCGGATTCTCCTGGTAGGCCACCGAAAGGGCAAAGACACCACCGAAAAGGTTTCCTGTCACTTCGGAAGCCCGCACCCCGAGGGCTATAAGAAGGCCATGCTCAAGATGAAACTGGCCGACAAGTTCGGTGTCCCCATCGTGACCTTCATCAATACACCTGGAGCCTATCCCGGAATCGGCGCTGAAGAACGCGGCCAGGCCTTTGTCATCGCACGCAATCTGATGGACATGGCGGCCCTTAAAGTTCCCGTTATCTGCGTAGTCATAGGTGAAGGCGGAAGCGGCGGAGCGTTAGGTATCGGCGTAGGAAACCGTATCCTCATGCTTGAGCACTCCTACTATTCGGTCATTTCCCCGGAAGGCTGCGCAGCCATCCTCTGGAAAAGCGCCGAGTACAAGGAGCAGGCCGCCAACATCCTCAAGCTCACAGCGGAGGACCTCAGCTCTTTCGGAATTATCGACGAGATCATCCCTGAGCCCCTGGGAGGAGCGCACAGAGACCCTCCCAGAGTTTTTGAGAGGCTCAAGGAGGCGATCCTGAGAAACATCAGGGAGCTCTCCGGACTCAGCGGCGAAAAGTTGATCAAGGACCGCTACGATAAGTTCTGCAAGATGGGCGAGTTCGAAAAACGACTGAAAGAAACCGTCGACAGCTGATTCTCGTGCAAACTCGGCATTTCCCGGCGCGGCTTTATCACGGTAGTTGAAAAGGGCGCCGGCATGGTTTTAACTTGAGCCGGAGCGTAAGGAGAAAATTTAACTTCCTCCATGCGAAGACTCCCCCATCAGCCGGGTGTTGAAGAAGTGCTTCATAATCATTCACATTAGGTAAGGACCAAAAAATGGACTCCATTCGTCCAGAAACAAGCTGCGAAACTCCACTCCCAGTGAACCGCCCAGCCAGCCGCGGTGCCGGCTACTTCTTCGCCCTGATCTCGCTGGTGCTTTTCGCCCTGGCCCTCACCCTGCCCATGACCGGCTGTGGAGGCGGAGCCTCAGAAGAAGAAGAGGTAAGCAGCAGCAAGAGAAAGAAGAGCAGAAAGACGGCTACGGAAGACGAAGAAGAAGAGCAGGAAGAAGAAGAAGAAGAGCAGGAAGAGGAAAAGGTCAAAAAGAAGAAAAGCTCAACCGCTGGCAGTCCGACTCAGCAGGCCAAGGAAGCGGCCCTCGCATTGCAGCGCGAATGTGAAGAAAAAGGACTCGACAAGAAATACAAAGAAGATTTCGACCGGGCCGTGGCCCGGGCGAAAAAAGCCCGTTCCTACTTCCTGGACCCGGACAAACGAAGCAGAGCCAGAACCTACTACAAACGCGCCAGCAGCGAGTTCAAGAGTCTCCTCGCCAATGCGGAGGAAGCAGCCGGAAAGACCGCGGCTGTTGAAAAGGCAAAAAAACTCGCCGACACAGCTAAGGCGAAGGCCGACAAGGCCGACGCTAAGCTCAACGCGCCGGATTATTACGAGCCCGCTCTCGAGGCCTACGAAGATGGCCTGGCAGGCCTGGAAGAGGCATCGGCCTCCAGCCTCAGTAACGCGAAGAGAAGCTTCACAGATGCGATGGAGGGCTTTAACGATGCCGCGACCATCGCCAAGGAGAACAAGCAGTACCGAATCCTGGCGATCAACCTGAAAGAGAAGATGGAAAGCTATAAGGCGAAGGCGCTGGAAAAAGGCGCCGACTTGAAAGCTCTCGGGCGCTGGCAACAGGCTGAGAGCATGGAGTTGACAGCTAACGCGGCTCTCGAAAGCGGTGAGTTCCAGCAGGCCGCAGGCCAGTACACCCAGGCATCCCAGACCTATACCGAGGCGCTCAAGTCGGTGCTTGATGAGACAGCCTTCCAGGCCGAGCTTGCGAAGATCAAAGAAGAGCAGAAGGCCGCCGATGCCGAATTCGCCCGGCGGAGAAAAGAGGAGCTCGAGCTCGCGGCCAAGGCCAGGGCAGGAGCAGGAGGCCGCCTGCCTCCCCCGCCGCCGCCCGGCGCCGCTCCTCCAGCCGGCTCTCCACGCCCTCCCGGAACCGGACTTCCGCCCACCGGGGCCGCGGCGACCACGCTCAGCCCGACCTGCGTCGCGGGCGTCGACCGCAGCCTCTTCCCCCAGGAACTCGATGAGGAGGATGAAGCCTTCCTGATCGAAAACCTCCATGAACTCTCGAAGAGGGCTAATTACGACCCCGATACCGGCGGAGTCATCCTCGACTACACCAACGGCCAGGAGCTCGAAAAAGAGATCCTGAAGCTGCGGACGCCCAAGTCCAGCATCTCCTTCGTTGATCCACAGATGCTCCTGGGAGGAAGCGACATCCCGGATGAAGCGCAGATCTCGATGGATGGAAACACCTCCGGAACGGTCCTCTTCCCGATACCCTTCAAGTACAAGGTGCGAATGAGCTGGGTCTTCAACATCCTGACCATGACCGGCAAGGGAGACTGGGGGGCTATCGTCAGCTACGACACCAGGAAGAAGACCCGCTACCGCACCAACTTCCTGGATATTGGCAGCATGAAGGGGTCCTCTCCTCCTAACTGGAAGAAGATGCCTGGCAAGCCGGGCACCAACGCCAACTACTGGCATACCAAGCAGCGTCCGGTGAACTGGGTCGTCGAGCTCGACCTGGACAAGGCCGATGGGGGCGGCGAGATCCGGGCAACCTACGACGCAGGCGGGACCGAAGAGCTTGCCAACAAGATCAAGTCAAAGAAACTCAACCAGAACGGACTGGTCGGATTCCAATGGAAAGATGTCAAGTTCAGGGTCCGCAAGCTGACGATCTGCGGCTTCCTTGACAAGCAGGAGGCTGTTCGCATGCTGCGCGAAAAGCTTGGCGTCAAGAAAGAGGTCAGCTCAAAAAAGGAACCGGCGCCGGAAGATGAGCCCGACCCGACAGCGCCTGCGGGAGAGGACGAGGACAAGAAGAATGTCGAAAAGAAGAAGGCGGCGGACGACGACTTCGACTATTGAGGAGGCTCCCCCAGAGCGGGCCGGGATGTTCATTCCAGTCCGGCGGTGACACGGGAGATTGGGTAGGGTGACAAACGAGCCGGAACGTACTGTCCTGTACGAAGAGCACAAGCGCCTCGGAGCCATGTTGATTGATTTTCATGGCTGGGAGATGCCCGTACGCTACACCTCTATTCCCGAAGAGCATCAACAGGTAAGAGAGCGCGCGGGGCTCTTCGATCTCTGCCACATGGGACGAATGGATATCAGCGGCCCCCAGGCCGAGGCCTGGATCCAGGGTCTCATCACCAACGACATCCTCACGATGCAGCCAGGGGACGCCCGCTACACCCTCTTCTGCAACGACTCCGGAATGATCCTGGATGATGCGATCGTCTATAAGCTTGAAGAAACCTTTCTCCTGGTGGTTAACGCGTCCAATACCGGGAAGATCATCGACTGGATGGAGAGCCGCCGTCACGGCCTGGAGGCGGAGCTCACCGACCTGACGCGAAGCGATGCGATGATAGCCATCCAGGGCCCCGAGGCATTCGCCTGCGCGACCCACCTTCTGGAGGCTCCCGAAATCGCCTGGGACCAATTGGGCTACTACCGGATCACCCCCGCGCGCTACGAATCCGAGCCGGTGCTTGCGGCCCGAACAGGCTATACCGGTGAAGATGGCCTCGAGCTCTACATCAACGCAGAGGCAGGGACGCGGCTCTGGCGCGATCTCCTGGAGACCGGGGGGCAGCGCACCGGTCCGATCGGACTGGGCGCGAGAGACACCCTCCGCCTGGAGGCTGGCATGCCCCTGTACGGAAACGACATCGATGAGACCACCGACCCCTACTGCGCCGGCCTGGGCTTCGCGGTAAAGCTCGACAAGGAGGCTTCCTTCCCCGGCAAGGAGAGACTGCGAGAGATCAAGGAAGCGGGGCCGGGGCAGAAGCTCTGCGGCTTCATTGTTCAGAGCCGCCGAATCGCTCGAAGCGGAATGGAAATTTTCTCCGGTGCTGACCGGGTCGGGAGAATCACCAGCGGAGCCCCCTCCCCCACGGTCCAGCAGCCGATCGCCATGGGATACCTCGATCGTCCCTACCTCGAGTTGCTGGCCGATGGCCAGGCGCCTGAGCCGGAGGTCGACGTCAGAGGAAAACGTGAGAAACTGAAACTCGAACACTTGCCTTTTTTCTCAAGAAAAAGGAAAAAGACAGTCTGAAAACGCGGGGAGAGCCCTGGCTTCGATGCCGGGCGGCCGCCATGTACGTTTGGATGCGAACCGGAAAGAAGTGACCAGCTGAAGGGACCTGCGAGGAACTCCACTTCAGATCCAGATCGAGAGGTATACAAAATGACTCGGCCGGTAGATCTCAAGTATTCGCCAAGCCATGAATGGGCCCGAATAGAAGATGGAATCGTCACCGTGGGAATCACCGATCACGCGGTAGAACAATTAGGCGACCTCGTCTTTGTCGATCTTCCCGAAGCAGGAACCGCAATTGGCCGCGGGGATGCTTTTGGAGAGATCGAATCAACCAAGAGCGCCAGTGAGCTCTTCGCTCCGTTCAGCGGAGAAATCACCGAGGTCAACAGCGAGCTCGCTGACGATCTCGCGCCGCTCGCCGCGGATCCCTTTGGAGCCGGCTGGATGATCAAGATCAACATCTCCAATCCGGATGAGGTGTCGGAGCTCATCGACCTGGAGCAATACGAGGAGCTGATTGCCCGCGAGGGAGACCACTGAGAGCGGCCCTGCCCTCCCGCAGAAGTATTCAGTAAAGCAGCTGATGGCCTATTTTCCACACACAGACCAGGACCGGGATGACATGCTCAAGGCGTTGGGCCTTGAGAGCATTGAAGATCTCTTCAGATGCATCCCCGAAAAAATTCGCCTGGGACGAGACCTGGACCTGCCGAAGCTCGCCAGCGAACCGGAACTCATCAGGGAGATGGGCTCCATGGCGGACCGCAACGCCCGAATGGACAACAGGCCTTCCTTCCTCGGGGCGGGAAGCTACCTGCGCTTCATCCCGGCGGCCATCGATTCCCTCTCCAGCAGGGGTGAGTTCAACACCGCCTATACTCCCTACCAGGCAGAGGTCAGCCAGGGAACCCTGCAGGCCATCATGGAATACCAGACGATGCTCTGCCAGCTCACCGGCATGGAGATCTCGAACGCTTCGATGTACGACGCCGGAACGGCTCTTGCCGAGGCGGTTTTCATGGCCTATGCGGTACGCCGCAAGGGCAACAAGGTGCTGGTATCCGAGGCAGTACACCCGGAGTACCGGAGGGTGCTGGACACCTACCTCGCTGACCATCCCGTCGAGGCCATCACCATCGGGCTCGAAAATGATCTCACCGCGCTGGATTCCGTCGCCCGCTCCCTGGAGGAAAACGGCGACGATGTGCTCGCGGTGGTCCTGCAGAACCCCAACTTCTTCGGGCTCATCGAGCCGATGGAAAACGCGAGCAGCCTGCTGGGCTGCGGAAAGGGAGAGGATGATGCCCCCCGGCGAGATCGCCCGCTGCTGATCTCCATCGTGGACCCCATCTCCCTCGGTATCCTCAAAGACCCCGGCGCCTATGGAGCAGACATAGCCATCGGAGATGGACAACAGCTCGGCAACCCTCCGAACCTTGGCGGCCCGACCTTCGGTTTCTTCACGACCCTGCAGGAGCATGTGCGCAAGGTTCCCGGAAGAATCGTAGGTGAGACGGTCGACAGCGATGGCAAGCGGGGCTATGTGCTGACCTTCCAGACCCGGGAGCAGCATATCCGCAGAGAGAGAGCCACGAGCAACATCTGCACCAACCAGGGCCTCTGCTCGCTGCGCGGCGCCATGTACATGGCCTTCCTCGGACCGGAGGGGATTCGCAAGGTGGCCGAGGCGAGCGCCCGGCTGGCGCATTACGCCCACGGCGTGCTGACGAAGATTGAAGGTGTCGAGGCCGCCTCTACCGCGGCCTTCTTCCAGGAGTTCTCCCTGCGACTGCCAGCCGGCGCCGAGACCGTCTACAGGACCCTAGCCGAACGCAACATTGGCGGCGGCCTGCCGCTGGGACGATATTTCCCGGAGCGTGAAGACGAGATGCTCTTCGCCTTCACCGAATTGAGCACGAAAGAGGACATCGACAACCTGGCCTCGGAACTGGCCCTGGTCTTCAGCAAGGACCTGCGGGAGGCGAACGCATGAGCGAACAACCTACCCTCTTTGAGCTGAGCCGGCCCGGACGCAGCGGAACGGAGCCGCCGGAACCGGACGCCAGCCTGCCTGCCCTGGCCGACTGCCTGGCCGAGGACCACCTGCGCCAGGAGCCCAGCGGACTCCCGGAGCTAGCGGAATCGTCGACTGTCCGGCACTACACCCGGCTCTCCGGCCTGAACATGTCGATCGATACGAACTTCTACCCGCTCGGCTCCTGCACGATGAAATACAACCCCAGGATCAACGAGGTGGTCGCGTCAAACCCCGGGTTCAGCCATGTCCATCCCCTCTGCGAGGACCATGAACTCCAGGGATACCTTGAGCTGTTTTCCCGTCTTGAAAAGATGCTGGCTGAGATCAGCGGCCTGCCCCATGTGAGCCTCCAGCCTGCGGCCGGAGCCCACGGCGAGCTGGCGTCGCTGATGATGATCAAGGCTCGTTGCAGAGAACGCGGCGAGCTGGAACGGGATGTGGTCCTCATACCCGACAGCGCCCACGGGACCAACCCCTCCAGCTGCACCATCGCCGGCTTCAAGACCCGCAACATCAACTCGGGCGAAGATGGCACCATCGACCTTGACAGCCTGCACGAGGCGCTCGGACCGGATGTGGCGGCCATGATGATCACCAACCCCAACACCCTGGGGATCTTCGAAAGCCGGATCGATGAGATCAGCGCCCTTCTGCACGAGGCCGGAGCCCTGCTCTACATGGATGGCGCCAACATGAACGCCATTCTCGGAATTACCCGCCCGGGGGATTTCGGCGTGGACGTCATGCACTTCAACCTGCACAAGACGATGTCCACCCCTCACGGGGGAGGCGGCCCCGGCTCGGGTCCCATCGCCGTGACGGATGAGCTTGAGCCCTACCTCCCGGTACCCAGGATCGTCCGGTCCGAAGACGGCCTTGAGCTCTGCGGCGACAGGCCGCTGAGCATAGGCAAGGTACGCTCCTTCTTCGGCAACAGCGGAATCCTTGTCAGGGCCTACGCCTTCATCCGTGCCCACGGACCCGAGGAGCTCCGGGGAATCAGCGAGCACGCGGTGCTGAACGCAAACTACATCCGTCACAGGCTCGAACAGGCCTACCATCTGCCCTACGACACGCCCTGCATGCACGAGGTCGTTTTCACGGCGAAGAAACAGAAAGCCGGCGGTATCCGGGCGCTCGACATCGCCAAGCGGCTCATCGACCTGGGCTACCATCCTCCGACCATCTACTTCCCCCTCGTCGTACACGAGGCGCTGATGATCGAGCCGACGGAAACGGAAACTCCGGAAACGCTTGATCGCTTCTGCGAGGCCATGCTCCAGATCGCCCGGGAAGCGGAAGAAAACCCAGACCTCCTCAAGGCGGCTCCGGTGACACAGGTGGTCAAGCGTCTTGACGAGGTCAACGCCGTCAAGACCCCGATCCTCACCTGCCCATGCGATGAGCAGCCCTCGGAAGTTGAAGCCGGCTGAGCAGCCCGAGGAGGCTCAGCCCCGGCGGGCCCGCACATCGCTTTCGATCTGGGCCGTCAGCTCTTCCACTCCCGCGAACTTCTTCTCGCCGCGATGCATGGACAGCACAAAGACCTCCAGGCTCTGACCGTAGAGGTCTCCCTCGTAGTCAAGCAGGTGCACCTCTACGGTGTCGACATCAGGATCGTAGCTGGAACCCGTCGCGGCCTCCTTGCCCTCGGTCAGCGTAGGACGCCGGCCAATATTCATCACACCCCTGAAGAATCCATCAGGACGATTTTCACCGGAAAGATCCGGCCATGAATGACGCGCATGAGGGCGACCCCCAAGGCAGAGCACATCGCAGAAATAGACGCCCGGCGGTGGAACCGAGACGCCGGGAAGAGCGAGGTTCGCGGTAGGAAACCCCAGCTGCCGTCCGCGTCCGTCTCCCTTCACCACACGCCCCATGATGGAGAAGGGATGGCCCAGCAACTTCTCCAGCCCGGAAAAATTCCAATTCGCCACAGCCTCGCGAACCCGGGTGCTCGAGACAGCCGCGTCGCCAAGAAGCTCCGCCGCCGCGCTCCTGATCTCAAGCCCCAGCTCATCCCTTTTCTCTTCCAGGTAGTCAAAGGTTCCCAGCCGCCTGTTGCCGAAGGCGCTGTCGAAACCCATGAGCAGGCCGCCGACACCCAGCCCATCGACCAGCACCGACCTGACGAACTCCTCTGGCGCCAGGGACCGGATCCGCTCATCAAAATCAAGAACCAGGACCGAACCGACACCCTCGCGTTCAAGCAATAGAATGCGATGTTCAAGCGAGACCACAGGCACCGGCGGATGCGCTCCCAGCACGGCTTGCGGGTGCTCCCGAAAGGTGACCACCACCGACTCTCCATTCACTTCCGCGGCCCATGCCTTCAATTCCTCCAGCAGCGCCTGGTGGCCGCGATGCACCCCATCGAAAAAGCCGATCGTCGCGATCCGCTGGCTGCCGCCTGGGGCGTCTCGAACCGCAGACCCAAGATTTTCGTAGAGTTTCATCTGCTTTTACGACTTCCGGGAACGCCCCCCCGAACCCTTTCCGGCAGAAGCCTCGCGCTCAGCATGTTCCTTCTCCAGCTCCCGCAGGATCTTCTTCGCCAGGAGTTTCTCCGTCGTGTTGAGATGACGCAGGAAGAGCACTCCGTTCAGATGGTCGAGCTCGTGCTGAAAAACTCGTGAATCGAGCTCAAACATTTCCTCCCGGTGGAGCTCACCTGAGAGGTCCTGGTACTCCGCCAGGAGAAAATCCGGACGGTTCACCTTGCCCTTGACCTCGGGTATGGACAGGCAACCCTCCTCCTCGCAGACGTACTCCTCGCCCTTGTCGATAATGCGGGGGTTGATGAAAACTTTCTCCCCGGACCTGTCTTCATGTCCCAGGCAATTGCAGACAAACAATCGCACGCTCCAACCTACCTGGGGCGCCGCAAGTCCCACCCCGCTCTCGCTGTACATGAGCTCAAACATCTCACCGACCCTCTCCCTGACCTCGGAATCGATCCGATCGAGAGGTTTAGCAGTCTTCTGTAAAATGGGATCCGGGTAGTAGGAAAGCTGCATAAAAGATGACCAGGCCTGAAGACTCTCTGCTCAGAAACGCCTTACCAGACCGAAAAACATACTTTCCGGCGAGGAATCACGCAGGAAAAGAGATCCGCCCATCGTCCATAAGATGGTTCTGTTAAGGTCGTTAGTATATCGTTCCTGCACTCCTGGCAAGGTTAAATCTTTGTCGCCCGACACCTTGAAAAGCCCTCCATTGCCTGATTATCTTTAGTCCTGAATAAAAATGTCCCGGAGAAAAATTTGATGCCCGCCTTCACAGCCACAGACAGGAACGGAAAAACCCTTTCGTACGCGACGGTTCTCCCTGTCCTCTTTGCCATGAGTCTCTGCCTCGGCGGCTGTCGGCAGCCGAGAGAGTCCTCCGTGCTGTCGGAACCCAGGGCTGAAATCATCGTGAGACCAGCCAGGGTTTTCCACCGCGGCGAGATCCAATTGGAGGCCGAACTGGCCCTGCCTCGCAGGGCGGCCTATACCTGGACCGTCTCGCAAGGAAAGCTGCTCTCCAACGACTCGAACCTGGTCTTCTGGGAAGCCCCGGCCTCCGGAAAGAGCTGCCTGGTCACTGTCAGCGTCCAGCTTGAAGGTTCCGCAGCCGCGCCCATCAGCACAACGAGGAAGATCTCACTCAGCTCTCCCTCCACAGGAGGAATGGTCCTGATCCCAGCGGGAGAGTTTGAGATGGGCGACGATCTCACGGACCTCGACCGTCCCGACTTCATCCGTACGAGCCAGAACATGGCGGACAAGCCCGCCCACAAGGTCCGCCTGCCGGCGTACTGGATGGATCGCCAGCGGGTGACGAATCTCCAATACGTCAATTTTCTCCAGGCGGCCTGGGAGGAGGGCCTCCTCAGCGTCACTCCGGCAGCTGTGATGGGCAACCAGCGCGGCGGCGGACTCGTCCCCTTCCTTCGTTTTTCCTATGAAGATCTCGCGGGCCTCAACTTCACAGAACCCAGGCTGGCAAAAGCCATCTCCTGGAAAGACGAACGGTTCATGGTAAAGAAAGGGCACGAGCGGCTCCCGGCTGTCGATGTCACCTGGGCCGGAGCCCAGGCCTACGCTCTCTTCCACGGCAAGGTCCTGCCCACCGAGGCCCAATGGGAATACGCCGCCAGGGGGAACGACTCCCGGCGCTACCCCTGGGGCAACGAGCTCCCCACCCCCAGGCATGCCAACCTGAATCACCTCTGGGGCAACAAGCTCTTCCCCGTGGGGACCTTCAGCCCTCTGGGCGACAGTCCATTCGGAATCCAGGAGATGATCGGGGGCGTCTTCGAGTGGGTCAACGACTGGTACAATCCCGACTACTACGCCGACAACTACTCAGCAGATGTGATCAATCATCCCCGTGGGCCGCATTGGGGACGCGATCGATCTATTCGGGGCATTCCATCTTCGTACTTCATCACCGGCGCCGACTTCGAGGCGGTACCGACCACCTTCCGCTATTCCTGGTTCCTGGAACTGCCCATCGGAGATGGCTTCGCCAATGCGAAAACAGGCTTCCGGACTGTTCTGGACCACTCCCCCCAGCCTGTTCGAAAGAGAGGACGGTAGGCTCATGTATCGAATCGCTCTCCTCTACCTGGCCCTCTGCCTGCTGGCTTCTCTCGGCCTCAAGCCCTTGTCGGCAGAAGATCCAGCGGCAGGAAAACCCGCAGCCAAGAGCGGGACAAAATGGAAAAAGGAAGACTTCCAGCCGGCGGAGGCCTGCAAAACATGCCACCCGCAGCACTATGAGGAATGGAGAGGCTCCATGCACGCCTACGCCATCACCGACCCCGTCTTTCACGCGATGCACCGTCTCGCGCAGAAGGAAACCGAAGGCGCCATCGGCGATTTCTGTATTGGCTGCCATGCCCCGGTGGGTACCGGAACCGGAGAGGTTACGGCCTCAACAAGCTCCCCTGAAGGACTCTCAAAAACAGCCCTGGATGCGGTCTCCTGCGAGGTCTGTCATCGAAGCGTCCACCTCGAAGATGGCCCCCCCTCCAATGCCCGCTTCAGCATCAAGCCGGGAGGTCCACTCGTCGGCGGGCTCCCCAACCCCCAGCAAACCCCGGCCCATGCATCTGTTACCAACGACAGCCTGAAGAACCCTGATTTCTGCGGCAGCTGTCACAATGTGGTCAATCGCAAGGGAATCAAGATCGAGAAGCCCCACGAGGAATTTCTTGCCAGCCCCTACCCCGCCCGCGACACCAGCTGTCTCAACTGCCACATGCAGACCTATACGGGACGCGCAACTCCGGATGGACCGCTTCGCAACCGTCTCCACCGACATGACTTCATTGGAGTCGACGTAGCCGTAACCCCCTTCCCACGGATGGGCTACCAACGCAGAGAGGTTGAAGAATTCCTGCGAACCGCGGCGAGGCTGAGCGTCTTCGCGCCCGAGGTCGCGGTCGCGGGTGAGAGCTTCAAGCTCAAGGTCGATGTC
Organism: Planctomycetes bacterium UBA1662; assembly: GCA_002320775.1. Classification (GTDB taxonomy): domain Bacteria; phylum Planctomycetota; class UBA8108; order UBA8108; family UBA8108; genus UBA8108. The sequence goes on along the minus strand of DCKY01000065.1, from coordinate 4,131 downwards.
AAGAACGTCGGAGCCGGACACAACCTGCCCACGGGGCCATCTACAGAGCGGGAGATGTGGCTTGAGGTCATCGCATCCAACAGATCGGGAAAGGTCCTTTTCGAATCGGGAACCCTGGACAAGCAAGGAGATCTCCGGGGCGGGCATGGAAACGTCAAGCAGCAGGATCCTCAGCTGGCTCTCTTCAGCGACCGCTTTGTCGACGAGAAGGGCGAAACGGTATTCTTCATGTGGCAGGCCCACGCCCTCGAGGAACATACGATCCCCGCACTGCAGACCCGCTCGGCAAACTACGAATTCAAGATCCCCGAACAATTCGCGGGCGAGGAGCTCAGGCTGAGTGTACGACTGCTGTTCCGGGCCTTCCCGCCGCACCAGCTCAGACGGCTGGGAATCGGGGACCTCACCGAACGTTTCCCCGTCTTCGAGATGGGAGAATACAACAATCCGGCAATCCCCGTTAAAAAGAGCGCCAGGCAAAAGGGCATCACCAGGGTTCCTGAGGACATAGCCAGCCTGGCAGAAGCTATCGAGAAAGCGGCCTCCGGAACGGTGATCTCGGTCGCCCCGGGCACCTACCAACTTGCTGAACCGCTGAGATTTCCAGGCAGAGACTTCGTTCTCGAATCCCGGGAAGGTCCCGAAAAGACAATCCTCTCCGGACCAGGCACGAGGCCTGCGGCAAGAGAGGCCTCCCTGCTGATGTTCACCGAAGGAGAGACCGCCGCGGCCGCCGTGAGAGGCTTCACGATCAGGAACGGCCGGGGTACAGTGCTGGATGGACGCCGGGCCGGAGGCGCCATCATCTGCATCAAGAGCTCCCCGACCATCGAAGGCAACATCTTCATCGACAACGAGGCCGACACGGGAGGCGCGGCCTGCCTCCAGGATTCAGAATCGAAATTCATCGACAACCGGTTCACCTCCAATCGAGCCCAGGCCGGCGGGGCCATCCACATCTCCTCCGGCTCCCTTGCCCTGCTCAGCAAAAACTCCTTCACCGACAACCGCGCCCCGCAGGGCGGCGCCGTCCACATTGATTCCGCCGGCGCCCTCATCTACGACAACCGCATGGTAGCGAACCGGGCCTTCTCGGGAGGAGCGATCCGGATCAGCTCGGCAACCCCGGATGCTCCCAACCGCCCCTGGCTGACGAGCCTCTCAAGAAACCGTCTCTACGGAAACACAGCCCGCTCCGGCGGAGCTATCCTTGTCGAGGGAGCCTGCCGGCTGCTCTCAACGCGGGATCTCATCGCCGGCAATATAGGCGGCGGCCTCAGCCTGCTCAGCGGAGCGCGGGCAGAGCTTGACCATGCGACCATCGTCGACAACCGCCTTGGCAAGGGAGCCCTGTCCTCCGAGCCCGGCTCACCCCTGGCTGTCCGCAACTCCATCCTGTGGGGGAACCGGCCCCTTGACCTGGCTGGAGAACTCTCGTGGTCACTGGTTGAGAACGAGGCTTTCGCAGGGGAAACCAACCTTCGCGCGTTGCCCCTGTTTCGCCCCCCCTATTCCGAATGGGAAAGATGCGGCGACCGCGGCGGCCTCTGCGTTCCGATCCTGCGCCCGGATGCCGAGACTCTCGACCCCGACAACCTGGGCCTCTACCGGAAATACACTCCTGGCCTGCTGGAACTTTTCACCGACTCCCCCGCCGTGGATGCAGGAGACCCCGCCAGCACCCCGGATGAAGACGGCACAAGAACGGATCTTGGATTCCTGCCAAAACTGAAATCGCGGCGTCTGTTCATCCGCGGCGATGTAGATGGCAACGGGAACATCGACGTGAGCGATGCCAGGGCGATCTTCGCTCTGATCGATGAGAAAAGACGGATTGAGTGCATGGAAAGCGCGGATGTCGACGGCAATGGGATCATCGACCGCAAGGATGGCATACGGTTGATGAACTTCGTCATGACGGGCCAGAAGCCGCCCCCCTCCCCCTGGCCCGATTGCGGCCCCACGCCCCAGCCAGGAGGCCTCCTTGGCTGCTTCGAAGACCGCTGCAAGCCATAAAATACAGGTGTTGCCGAGTCGAAAGAACCAACCTAAATCCCAGACACTGAATTGTTTGCGTAAAGAATGGCATTTATTCGGAAAAAGACGGAAATTCCTGCACGGTTTTGTCTCTTGCTGTCGTCTTGGCCAGTAGGTAGTATTAATTCTCATTCTGACGTAAGTTAACTCTTTGCTTTACGGCTGCTTGCGTTTTTTTGAGACCGCCCTGGGGCGGCTGGAATGCGGGAAATTGTCGTACCAACGGAGGTTCTCTCTAATGAAAATGTCTCTAAGATTTCTTCTCTGCGCCCTCTTCTGCTGCGGCGCGCTGACCTTCAGCGTCGCTCTCAGCGCGCAGGATGTCGGTAGTGTCGGCACCAAGGACAATCTCGATCTGCCCGTCGATGCGGTCGGCGAGAATGTCACTGAAGAGGAAGACGCTCCCGAGGTGGTCATCTTCTACGGCCAGCAGCTCGAAGGCGATGGCTTCTTCTACACCGTAGACCGCTCCGGCAGTATGCAGGACCGGGGCGAGCTGGCCCGTGCCAAGCAGGAGATCGCCCGGAACATCCAGGAGTTCTCAGACCGCACCGAGTTCGGCGTTGTCTTCTTTGATGCAGGGGTGCTCAGGTACCCCTCGACCGGCCGTCCGATCGAAGCGAATGCCGGCATGAAGTCGGCCGCACTCAGCTGGATCGCCGCAGTCGGCGGCGGCAGCGGGAGCTGTTGCCAGGCGGGCATCCTCGCCGCGCTGCAATTCGCCAACTTCTCCTCTGCCCAGCGCAAGGTCGTCTGCTACGTCGGTGACGGCGGCGGAACCGGCCCCTGCGGCGGAACCGGAGGTGAGTCCGGCTACCTGAACCAGACCCTTCAGCGGGTGGCTCAGCAGAACTACCAGCGTGTCACGATCAATACGATCGGGGTCATGATGAGCGGCCGCGGCATGCAGGAAACGTTCCTCAGGAATGTTGCCCGAGGTAATGGCGGCACTTACAAGCGGATCAATTAGAACGCTTGAAAATCTTGAAATTTCAACGGGAGCCCGCTCAGCGGGTTCCCGTTTTTTCATGCCCAGGGAGAACTGCCCGGCCAGACAGGAACTCAGGCGGAGCAGGAGAGATCATCCCCCGCCTCCGGATGCGACCGGGGCTGCAGCGGAGCGAGCACCAGGAGCAACCCGGCAGCCAGCAGCAGAGAATAGCGCTCGAGATCAGGGAGCACGGAAATCCAGGGCCAGGAGAGCCAGGAGAGCGCCGCGGCCAGCCCGCAGGCAGACAGCGTGAACCTTCGCAGTCCCCCGGAGCAGCTGTGACGTCCCGACTCGTAGCTCAGCATACAGAGGGGCAGCAGAAGAGTCGCCGAGTTGAGCCCATCGGATGGATCGGCCAGCAGCGCCGCGAAACAGAGGCCTGCGACCTCCCTGGCCTGCAGCCCCTCAGAGGGACCGGAGGAGAGTCTTCTCGCCGCCCAGAGGACCACCCCGGTCAGGAAGACTGCAAGGCCGACAAAGACGGCCCAGCTGACCTCCACATGAGTCTCTCCCAACAAGGCAAAGATCTGCTGGCGCAGGGTCCAGCCGCCAGGGACTGGGATACTCACAAGCTCGCTCTGCCCGATGTAGAAGGCGCCGGCGAGCAGAACGAAGCCGATAGCCAGGTTGAAGCCTTTGCCCTGGCGCCGGCGGAGCGCGAAGCGCGAAATCCAGAGCCACAGGGGAAACACAATCAACTGCAGCTGCCAGGAGGCCGCGAGAGCAAAAACGACTGCTGCGAGACCGGCCTGCCCCCGGCGATCGAGCAACAACGCTGCGCTCACAGCCAGCAGAGAAAGGCATTCGAGACCGGGAATCGGGGCTGAAAAATCAGCCAGCACGACTGGAAAAGCCACCAGGGCACCAAGGAGACGTCCCTCGGCTGACACTGGAAGGCCCACCACGCGGTCCGCCGCGCCAAGGAACCAGACCAGGCTTCCCATGCCAGCCAGGACCAGCAGGAGGCGCCAGGAGCCGAAGACTCCCCCTTGGAAGAAGGCGCAGCCATCGGGTCCGACCCGGCCCGCGAGGATCAACAGGAAGACCGCGAGAAGAATGAGAACGAACGTATAGAGGGAAGCGACCCGGGGACTTTGCATGAG
>DCKY01000262.1:4209-4371 GCA_002320775.1 Planctomycetes bacterium UBA1662 | reverse complement strand
GAAAAGCGTATGGACGACCCGGCCAAGGAGCTGTCCTTCCAGGGAGTCTATCGCCTGCCGAAGGGCGCCAAGGCGCCGGTGCTGCTGACAAAGGATGTGACCCGCCCCAACGGCATCGGCTTTTCTCCCGATGAGAAGAAGCTCTACGTGGCGAGCTCGGAT
>DCKY01000262.1:1040-4119 GCA_002320775.1 Planctomycetes bacterium UBA1662 | reverse complement strand
CGCCTCAACAGCCCCAACGATGCGATCTACCACTCCAACGGCGACCTCTATTTCACCGACCCCCCCTACGGCCTCGAAAAGCGCATGGATGACCCGGCCAAGGAGCTGCCCTTCCAGGGAGTGTATCGTCTGCCCAAGGGCGCCACCGCGCCGGTCCTCTTGACAAAGGACGTAACCCGCCCCAACGGCATCGGCTTCTCTCCCGATGAGAAAAAGCTCTACGTGGCGAGCTCGGATCCCGATAAGGCCATCTGGATGGTCTACGACGTACAGGACGATGGCTCGATCGCCAACGGCAAGGTCTTCTTCGATTCGACCGCCTGGTTCAAGGAGGGCCGCCCCGGCCTGCCCGATGGCCTGAAGGTCGACAAGCAAGGCAACATCTTCGCCACCGGGCCCGGCGGAGTCCTGGTCTTCGCTCCCGATGGAACCCATCTCGGAACCATCGAGACGGGCCAGAAGACCGCCAACTGCGGCTTCGGAGATGATGGCTCGGTCCTCTACATGACCGCTGACATGTTCTTCTGCAGGATCAAGCTATCGACCACCGGCCTCGGCTTCTAGCCGCGAGCCTATTCGAACAGCTTCTCCCGGTTCCAGGGGCCCCGCTCGATGGAGGGCAGGTCCTCCTCGAGGAGATATCTCTCCTTCACGAGCCTGCGGGCCCAGGCAAGATATTGCTCGAGGTACAATTCGAAGCCCTGGTAACGCTCCAGCAGAGAAAGCCGCGGATCCCCGGCCTTCTCTCTCGCGTCCTTGTCACGCAAAAACGGGATGTGGCCTCCCTGGAGGCTCAGCAGCTCTCCGGGCGCTCCAATTGATTTGTCCCTCAGGTTCCAGCTGGTAAAGGTCGCAACCGGGACGGCAACCGTTGGCATCATCAGGCAGCCCTTCTCATTGTTGTCGGGACCGAAGGCCGGCACCAGAACCCTGTAGGACGGGCCAACACGCGGCGGTTCAATCGTCGCCCGCCTCCTGGAGATGAACTCCGGCCCCCTGTCCAGCAGGGCCGGCTGCTGTATGACCCCGGGATAGGACACGCCCGGCAGGGCCTTCCAGCCGCTCGCCTTCAGCTCCCAGGAGACCAGGGACCCTGAGGCGATCGTCGGATAAACACTCGGAGGCGGCTCGACACCGTTGCGGACCCAGGCATCCATCGCCTTTACGAGGGCTCTCAAAAGCGGCCTGAAGTTGGTCGGGTTCGACGGCAGCTGGCCGCGCGACCGGGGCCTTGCCAGGCCGTCCCCCGGACCATGCTGTGAACCGCCGAAGGTATAAATCCTCACCTCCGGAGGCAGGGCGACATCCTTACGGCCGGCGGTGTCGGTATGAACCAGAGAGGCGCTCCGATGCCAGTATTCGGAGGAAGACTGGGTGTGGAGGACCTTCGGCACGACCCTGGCCGCGCGGGCCCGGCGGAGGATCCCGTCCGTCCTGCCGCTAAGGTGGTCTTTTTGTTCACCGTAGGAAAAAGGGAAATAGTCGGTGGGATAAAGATGGCTTTCATGCTGGGTGCTGTAGCGCGTAGGAGAGGCGAAGCGATGATTGAAAAAGCCCAGCCCGCCGCCGGCGACATGCGGCATCACCGCATCAAAGACCTTTCGGCCCTTTTCATCCGCATTGAAGCCGTCGTAGAGAAACATCTTCAGCAGGCGACCACTCTGCGAGGTGCCGAAGCCATAGGCATAGCGAGCGGCCGAGCCCCCAGGCTCAAGCCGCAGAGGATTCATCTTCTTCCCGGAGTGTTTCAGAAAAGAGAGGAGGTCGCGGATCGCCGCCATCCCGAGGCCCTGGACGACCGGGTTCTTCGCCTCGTAGACGAGCTCGTAGATTGCGCCGGGGTCAAGCCCGCCATCCAGGATCAACTCCACCTTCGGCAAAACGCTCTTCGACCCCTTGAAGACAGGCCAGCTCTTTTCAAGCCGCCACCTTGATCTCTCAATGACCACCCGTGGGTCACTCTCCAGGAGGCGGCGGGTGAGCACGCCCTCCTTCTCGCCGCTCATCGTTGGTTCGTAGCTGCCGTGCCCCGAGTTACCCGAGAGCGAACACCGGTTGGCGCGCTGGCTGACAACCATCTCCGATCTGACCAGCCCGGTGATCTCCTCTCCCTTATCCCTGGCGATCGGCGCGTCGAGGACCAGGTTCCTGCCATTGGGTAGCAGCTCGGCGATCCAGCCGCTGTAGACCAGGATAAAGCCCTCGCGCATGAGAAAATGTTCTCCCCCGGCCGAGATCGTCCCCAGGCAGGTCGGATATCCGCGGTTGTTTACATCATAGAAAACCGCCCCGCAAGACTTCGAGAGGTCCACTGGAGCGATGATCTCAACATCGGCGCTGAACTCGACCCGGCCCGCCTTGTTCTTCGGCGCCAGCCCGAGGTCCACCACCATCCGGTTCGCCGGCGCTCCCGGCTCGACCTCGAACCAGGCCCTGCCCCGCAGACGCTCATAGGCGCCCCTCTCACCAAACTCTCTCCCCCCGGCCCAGGGTTCACGATGGGTGATCTCCAGGCGGGCCAGCTCAGCGACCGCGGCCATCGGGAAGAAAGCGATGAGCACGGCAAAAAGGGCCGCCTGCCTGGACAAAAGGTATGACTCCGAGGCGTTCATTTCCTCGTGGCCTTCTTCTTCGGCCCCCTGGGCGCTGGCGCCCCGGTACGCTGGCGCCATTCTTCGTAGGCGCTCTTCAACGCGGCGACCTTCTCCGGGTGCTTAGCTGAGAGATCTGTCGTCTCCGTTCGATCCTTCTCGAGATCATAGAGCGCCCAGCGCTTCTCCGTTTTCTCCCAGACAAGTTTCCAATTCCCCTGGCGGGCCGCGTGGCTCCCACCCCAATACCAGCACAGCACCTCATGGCCCTTGCGCGTACCGCCCTTCAGTACGGGCAGCAGGCTGATGCCCTCCAGCGGGATGATTTTCTTGCCGTTGTGCTGCTCGGGATAGCTGGCCCCGGCGATCTCGAGAAAGGTCGGCAGGAAGTCTATGATATGGCCGACCTCGCTGGTCAGGCTCCCGGCCTTGATCTTTCCAGGCCAGCGCGCGACCAGGGGCGTAGCCACGCCGCCCTCCTGGGTCCA
>DCKY01000262.1:0-647 GCA_002320775.1 Planctomycetes bacterium UBA1662 | reverse complement strand
TTCTCCTTTGGACCCGGCTCGATGGACGGCTTGTCATGGGGATACTGCTCACTACAGCCGCCATTGTCGGAAAGAAAGAGCACCAGGGTCTCCTCGGCAACCCCCGAGTCATCGAGGGCCTTCAGGATCCGACCGATCCCCTGGTCCATCGAATCAATCATCGCGGCATAAACCGCCATGCGAAGCGCCTGCCATTCCTTGTGCTTCTCTTTTTCCCAGGGGCCGACCCGGGTTTCGCGCTCGGGCCGTTTCCACTTCGGATCGACCAGCCCCATGCTGACCATGCGCTTGTAGCGTTCATTCCTGAGTTCCTCCCAGCCGCCGAGATAGCGTTCTTTGTAGCGTGCGATATCTTCCGGCTTGGCGTGAAGAGGATAATGCGGCGCCGTGTAGCAGACGTGGACCAGGAAAGGATCGGCTCCCTTTGAAAAATCCCGGATGGCCTCAACGGCATGGTCCGTAATGGCATCGGTCATGTAGAAGTCGTCGGGAAAGCTCTTTACAGGCTTCCGCCCATCACCGAAGGCCCTCACCCTGGCTCCCTTAAACACCGGGTCACGTTGAGCCGGATCGAAGAAGTTGCAGCAGCCGTCCAGCAGGCCCCAGTAGCGCTCGAAACCCCGCTCCACTGGATGCTGGTCCTTGCC
>DCKY01000077.1:36744-40593 GCA_002320775.1 Planctomycetes bacterium UBA1662 | reverse complement strand
CAAGTTCAAGTTCAAGTCGACTGAACGCTATCTCAAGGCGGATCCGCTTTTTGACAACCTGGTCGTCTCGAAGTTCATTAACCAGATCATGAGTGACGGGAAGAAGACGGTTGCCCAGAAGATCGTCTACACCGCAATCGAGCAGCTTGGGAAACGTGTGGAGGATCAGGAGCCTCTCGATGTGTTTCTCGGAGCGATTAACAACGTGAAGCCGAACCTTGAGGTCCGCTCGAAGCGAGTCGGTGGAGCCACCTACCAGGTGCCGATGGAAATCAGCCGGAAGCGTCAGCAGGCCCTGGCAATTCGAGTCATTGTCGGCAATGTCCGCGGGCGCAAGGGAAAGCCTGTTGCGCTGAGTCTCGCCGATGAGCTTTTTGATGCATACCAGAAGCAGGGCGCGTCGATCCAGTGGCGTGAAAATACCCACAAGATGGCAGAGGCCAACAAGCTCTTCGCTCACTTCGCCTGGTGATTGATCATAGAATTCTTAAGGGCTGAGAGCTCGCCTCTGACGGCTTGCACTCAGCCTTTTTTTTTTGCCAGCCCGGAGTCTCTCATGGCCAAGCGCTCGATCCGCAACATAGGAGTCATAGCCCACATCGATGCGGGCAAGACGACGGTCTCGGAACGAATGCTCTATTATTCCCACAAAGAGCATCGGATGGGCGAGGTCCACTCGGGTACGGCAACCATGGACTGGATGCCTGAAGAGCAGCGCCGGGGGATCACGATTACAGCGGCGGCGACAACCATCGATTGGAATGATTTCCAGATCAACATTATAGACACTCCGGGGCATGTGGATTTTACTTCCGAGGTCGAGCGTTCGCTTCGTGTCCTGGATGGAGCGGTTGGAGTCTTCTGCGGTACAGGAGGTGTCCAGGCGCAATCGGAGACTGTCTGGCGGCAGGCGGACACCTATGATGTTCCCCGGCTCGTTTTTATAAACAAGCTTGACCGGGTTGGCTCGAGTTTCTTTCGGGTACTTGAGGCCATCCGGGAAAAGCTGGGAGCCAACGCTGTCGCGGCGCAGGTGCCGATCGGCAGCGAGAAGGATTTCGACGGCGTGGTCGATCTTGTCGAGTGCCGGGCACTTCGTTTTGATTCTCACTCCCTGGGCGAGAAGGTGATCGAGGAAGATATCCCAGGGGAGTTGGAGGCTGAAGTGGAAGCCTGCCGGGAGAAGCTTATCGAGGCGGCCGCTGAATTCGATGATGGGCTCATGGAGTCCTATATCGAGGGGGAGGAGATCTCGGCGGAAGAGCTCCGGGCCGCGATCAGGGCCGGAACTCTCCTGGGGAAGCTGGTCCCTGTGTTTGCCGGCGCGGCCTTGCGCAACCTTGGAGTGCAGCCGCTGATGGACGCAGTCGGTCATTACCTGCCGGCCCCTGGAGACCTCGATGCGGTGGAAGGGACGAACCCGCATAATGGAGCAGAGGTCGTTCGCAGCCTGGATGCGGCGGAGCCTTTTTGCGCTCTGGCTTTCAAGACAGTTGCCGACTCTCATGGGGACCTCGTCTATATACGAATCTATAGCGGTAAGCTGAAGGCGGGGGCCCAGGTTCTCAATTCGCGTACAGGTAAAAAGGACAGGGCCCAGAAGCTCTACCTGATGCACGCCAACCATCGAGAGCAGTTGGATGAGGCGTTGGCCGGCAGCATATTGGCGGTTGTCGGCTTCCGTCATACATCGACAGGCGATACGATTTCCGATCCAGCCAACGCCATCGTTTTAGAGCCTCCCGTCTTTCCTGAGCGGGTCATCACGATGGCCATCGAGCCGATCTCAACCGAAGACCGAGACAAGCTGCTGGAATGCCTCGACAAGCTCGCGCGGGAGGATCCCACCTTCGGCTGGAAAACAGACAAGGACACCGGGCAATTGGTCATCTCGGGGATGGGGGAGCTCCACCTGGAGATTGTCGTGGAGAGGCTGGAGAGGGAATTCAAGGTCGAAGCGAACATTGGAAAGCCCAGGGTGTCTTACCGTCAGACCATCATGGAGGCCAGCGAGGGGAAGGGAGTTTTTGACCACAAGTTGGGGGAGCGGAGCCAGTATGCCGAGGTCAGGGTCAACGTTGGACCCGGCGCGGGTGCCGGGAGTTGCGAGATCGTCAACATGCTCTCAAAGGAAGATGTTCCGCTTGAGTTTCATTCCGCTGTAGTGGAGTCGCTCGAAGCTGCGGTTGAATCCGGCGGGACTCTTGGGCTGCCGCTGATGAGGATCCGGGTCACGGTTACCGGCGGCGGCACTCGCCAGGGCGAAGCCTCGGCTGTAGCGTTTGCTACCGCCGCCAACGCGGCGTTTGACAATGCTCTCAATTCATCAGAGAGCTTTGTGCTGGAGCCGACGATGCGTTTTGAGATCCAGGTACCGGAAGAATACTACGGAGCAGTCTCTACAGATTTGAACCAGAGACGAACTGATATCAGGGAGGTGGACCTGGAGGGAGGGCTTCGGATTCTTCGCGGGCTTGTGCCTCTAGCTGAAACCTTTGGCTATACCAGCAGGCTGCGGTCACTGACCCAGGGCAGGGGCACTATCAGCCTTCAGCCGGAATCTTATTCAGCCGTTCCAAAGGAGGTTGCAGAGAGATTCCAGCTTTGATCCTATTTCAGCGCTGGGGAGGAAGTTGTAAACCACTATATAGTAAGCAACTACGACCTTTGTTTCGCGCTGGAATTGATCGCTGTCGGTGCCAGGAATAGGCGCATTCTTTTCCGCGGATTGTCTGTTGACAGTGATGACAAGGTCGCTATAATCGGCGGTTTCGCCCTTTGTCCGGGGGTATCCTTAGTTGTTGTACTATCAAGGTTTATGGTCTCCCGGTCAGAGAGGATATAAGACGGCTGGAGCAGGGTGCTAACGCGCTATTTTCCAGTGGTTGGAATGTGTGCGTTCCCTTGAGGTGATATGCATCGAGCCTGTTTGCGGGCAGTGAGAGCTGTTCCAGGGCTGTGGTCGATGTAGGCGTCTTGAGATGTGAGCGGTAGAAGAATCGTCAGTAGTTCAGATTGTGAGATAACCGTGAAGATCCGTATCCGTATGGAAGCCTATGATCACGAGGTCCTTGATGGGGCCGCCGTTGAGATCGTGGAGACAGCGAAGCGAACCGGTGCGAAGGTGTCGGGTCCGGTTCCACTGCCGACTCGGATCGAAAGGTACACTGTAAACCGTTCTCCTTTCGTGAATAAGAAATCACGTGAGCAGTTTGAGATCAGGACCCACAAGCGATTGATCGAGATCCTGGAGCCCAGCGCCAGGACCATGGAAGATCTTCGCAAGATCAATATGCCTGCGGGCGTTAACTTGAAGATGAAAGCATAGGTTCACGGCGCCTCAGCTGCCAAGAAGGCGGCCTGGGCGATATGGATTACCTGGAAGAATAGAACAATGGGCTCGGTCTCAAGACAGTCAAGAAAAGCGCTCCTCGGTAAGAAGCTCGGGATGACCCAGGTCTTCTCTGAGGATGGGAAATGGATACCGGTCACGGTTCTCCAGGCCGGCCCCTGCGCGGTTCTCCAGATCAAAACGGAAGAGCAGGATGGCTACAGCTCTTACCAGATCGGCTTCGATGACCGCCGCAAAAACGCGAAGCGGCCGCAGCAGGTGTGTTTTGACAACCTCGGAGTAAACACCAAGAGGTTTGTCAGGGAGATTCCTTTTATTGACCCTGCAGACATTCTGACTGGCGGCGCTCCCGCGGCTCCTGAGCCTGAGGAAGAGCCGGCGGAGGCCGAGGAGGCTGCTGTCGAGGAAGCGGAGGTCGAAGAGGCTGCCCCCGAGGCCGGGGGAGGCGAAGAGGCTTCTGCGGAGGAAGAGGGCGATTCCGGAGAGGACGATTCCGG
>DCKY01000077.1:32019-36412 GCA_002320775.1 Planctomycetes bacterium UBA1662 | reverse complement strand
GAGGACGATTCCGGAGAGGACGATGCTGAATCGGCCGAGGAAGAAGCTGTCGAAGAGGAAGCTGCGGACGAACCGGAGCCGGCCACGGAGGTCAATCCTGGCGACATCATTGGCGCCAGAGTCTTCGAGGGTGTCGCCATGGTGGATGTCAGGGGCGTCAGCAAGGGGCGGGGTTTCGCTGGTAACGTGAAGCGCCACGGCCACTCCACGGGTGACAAATCTCACGGCGGTAAGAGTGTTCGTCTCGTCGGAAGTACTGGAATGCACACCGACCCGGGTCGAGTTCCTCCGGGCAAGCATGGTCCCGGTCATTACGGCAACACCAACTGCAAGGTGCTGAACCTCGAGGTCGTGGAGATCGACGAGGTGAAGAATATTCTCCTGGTAAAGGGAGCGATCCCAGGACCTCGAGGCGGCTACCTTTATATTGAACAGAGCCTTTCATCATGAGTGCCAAAGCAGCTGAAGCAAAAACACAGACATTCAAGGTCGCGAGCAGGAGCGCCGCGGGCGAGGACAAGGGAGAGCTCTCCATCTCGTCCGATCGCCTGGATACTCAGGTTCGCTATCGCCTCCTGAAGCAGGCGGTCGTGATGTATCAGGCCAATAAGAGGCAGGGGACCCATTCCACCAAGACCCGGTCGGAAGTGGCCGGCAGTGGTAAGAAGCCCTGGAAGCAGAAGGGGACCGGACACGCCCGGGCAGGGTCACGCAAGTCGCCGATCTGGCGTGGTGGTGGAGTTGTATTCGGACCACAGCCGAGAGATTATTCCTTTTCGATCAACAAGAAACAGAGACGCCTTGCCCTGCGCTCAGCCCTTTTTTCCAAGTTCAACTCGGAGGAGGTGCAGGTGATCGAGGGGCTGGATTTTGAGACGCCTGCTACCGGTAAGCTGGCAGCGGTCCTTGCGGCCTGCGGGCTTGAGGGCAAGAGGGTTCTGATCGGTACTGTTTCACGCAAGAACGGTCTCTGTCTCTCAGCTCGTAACCTGAGGAAGGTTGAGGTCAGTGCAGTCAGCGACTTTAACACTCTTGACGTATTGCAGGCCGATTGCCTTCTTCTCGAGAGAGACGCCTTCGATCTTATTGAAAGTGGTCAATTCCAGGTCACTGCAGAACAGCCGGAAGCCGTTGGTTCGGAAGTGACTGAATCTGAGGAAGCAGCACCTGAGGAAGCTGCTGCCGAAGAAGCTGCTGCCGAAGAGCCCGAGGCCGAAGAGGCTGCTGCCGAAGAACCCGAGGCCGAAGAAGCTGCTGCCGAAGAGCCCGAGGCCGAAGAGGCTGCTGCCGAAGAACCCGAGGCCGAAGAGGCCGAAGCAGAAGCTGCGGATGAGGACAATGGAGGCGAGGAAGAAGAATGAATCTTTCAGACCACGGTGTATTGCTGCGCCCCATACTTACAGAGAAAACAACCTTCGGCATCGAGGTGCTCAATGCTTATGTATTTGAGGTTCACCCGAGCGCCAACAAGATCCAGATTCGTAAGGCGGTTGAGACCCTGTTTGACGTGAAGGTCACGAAGGTCAATGTCAGGAACCGTAAGGGCAAGCGCAAAAGGGTCGGCAGAAGCGTCGGCTACGGCAAGGATACGAAGCATGCCGTTGTCACTCTCGCTGCCGGAGACAAGCTGGAAATTTATTGATAGTGGAACAGGCCTCCCGGTTAAGGGGACGCCTTGAGCTGAGAAGAAACCATGGGAATCAGACTATACAAGCCAACCAGTCCCGGACGCAGGTTCGGAAGCGTTTCGGATTTTTCCGAGATTACGCGAACGACTCCTGAGAAGTCCCTGGTCGTTAAGATCAAGAAGACCGGTGGCCGTAATAACCAGGGCCGGATCACCTGTCGCCATCGCGGCGGCGGGCATAAGCCGAAGTACAGGCTGATCGACTTTCGGCGGGAGAAGATGGGTGTGCCGGCGAAGGTGGCCACCATCGAATACGATCCCAACCGGACCTGTCGAATCGCTCTGCTCCACTACAAGGATGGTGAAAAACGTTATATCCTCGCTCCGAAGGGGATCGCAGTCGGGCAGGAGGTCGTTTCGGGCGATATGGCGGAGCCCCTGGTGGGCAACACCATGACCCTTGAAAAGATTCCTCCCGGAATTCCGATTCACAACGTCGAGCTTCGACCCGGCCAGGGTGGAAAGCTGGTGCGTTCAGCTGGAGTCCAGGCATCGATCCAGGCCAAGGAGGGAAGCTACGCCAATGTACTCCTCCCTTCAGGTGAGGTTCGCAGGATCCACATGAAGTGCAAGGCCACGATCGGCCAGGTCGGTAATCTTGATCATCAGAACATCAAGATCGGCAAGGCTGGAAGAAATCGCTGGCGCGGTATTCGTCCAACCGTTCGCGGTTCGGCCATGAACCCTGTTGCCCACCCGATGGGTGGAGGCGAGGGGCGCAGGGCTGGTGGACGACATCCCTGTTCGCCGACGGGAGTGCTGTCAAAGGGCGGCAAGACCCGTTCGCCCAGGAAAGAATCCAATAAGAACATCGTCAGGAAACGTAAGAAGAAATAATCGGTAGAGAGGCCATCGCGGCCGGAAACCAGAAGGTAAACGAATCGAATTATGGGTAGATCGCTGAAAAAGGGGCCTTATGTGGACCCGAAGCTATACAAGAAGGTAATGGCGGGAGATGGCGAGAGCGCTCCCATCAAGACCTGGGCTCGAGCCTGTACGATCATTCCGGAATTCGTCTCCAAGACATTTCTCGTCCACAACGGCCGGGATTTCAGGAGCGTTTATATTACAGAAAATATGGTGGGGCATAAGCTCGGAGAGTTTGCCCCGACCCGGATCTTCCGCGGTCATAGTGGTAACAAGGCATAAGGCGGATTGAGGTATGGCGGTAAAGTCAGAAGCTGAAATCCTTTTCAAAGCAAGCCATCGCAACGCGAGGATATCCGCGCGAAAGGCTCGCCTTGTCATGGACCTGATCCGCGGCCAGAAAGCGGAAAAGGCCCTGGTGAGGTTGGAGTATTGTGATCGGAGGGCGTCTCCGATGATTCGCAAGGTACTTGAATCCGCCATCGCCAATGCGGCTCAAATGAGTGGTGTCGAGTCCGAGAATCTCGTTGTCCATCAGGCCTATGCGGATGAAGGGGCAACGATGAAGCGCTGGCGTCCCAGGTCGATGGGAAGAGCCTTTCCGCGTCTCAAGCGTTCCTGTCATCTCAGTGTCGCGCTTGCGGCGGTAGAGAGCGAAGGAGCAGCGCCCACCGCCGATGTAGAAGAAACAATAACCGAGGAAGCCGTCATCGAAGAGGCTGCCGCCGAAGAGGCTGTGGCTGAGGAGGCCGTCTCCGAAGGGGACGCTGTCGATGTGGCTGAAGAAGAGGTTGAAGAGAACGATTCCGGCGAGGAGACGGATGCCGGAGAAGGTGAGGCTTCAGAAGATGCGGTAGCCGAGGACAGTCCTGAAGAGGACAGTTCTGAAGAGGACAGTCCTGAAGAAGATAGTTCTGAAGAAGATGACGGCGCCGACGAAGCTGGAGCGGCTGAAGAGGAGGATTCCGGTGGGGAATCCGATGCTTCAGAAGATTCGAAAGAAAAAGGCGACAGCGAAAGCTGATTGAAAGGCTGTAGAACATGGGACAGAAAGTACACCCAGTTGGATTCAGGATCGGTATTACCGAGACCTGGAGCTCGCGTTGGTTCGCCGACAAGCAGAGCTTCGGAGATCTTCTTGTGCAGGACCACAAGATCCGTCGGTTCATCAAGAGAGACTACGAGTCCGCGGCGATTCCCAAGATCGAGATCGAGCGGGATGTCGAGCAGGTGCACGTGATTCTTCATAGTGCCCGCCCAGGCCTCATCATCGGCAAGAAGGGCGCTAAGGTCGACCAGCTCAAGGAAGATCTCCAGAAGATCTGCGGCGGAGTCGATGTGAAGCTCGAGATTCGCGAGGTGGTCAACCCCGAACTCAGCGCGCAGTTGACCGCGGAGAACATCGGACAGCAGCTTCTCAGGCGTTCAGCCTTCCGCCGGGCAATTAAAATGTCCGCTCGCAGCGCCATGGAAAAGGGTGCCCAGGGAGTCAAGATTATGCTCTCGGGTCGTCTTGGCGGTTCGGATATGGCCCGCAAAGAGTTGCATCATGAGGGTTCGATTCCCCTTCAGACCTTGCAGGCGCAGGTCGATTATGGATTTTACGAAGCGATCACGACCTATGGTTCCATTGGCGTGAAGTGTTGGATTTACCTGGGCCCCTATAAGCAGGAGAGTAAGAGCCATGGCTCTGATGCCAAAGAGGGTTAAGCACCGCAAACAGCAGCGTGGTCGTGCCAAGGGGAAGGCCACTCGCGGTAACTACGTGGTCTATGGAGACTTTGGTCTTCAGAGCCTGGATGCCGGCTGGGTCAGCGCCAGGCAGATAGAGGCGGGCCG
>DCKY01000077.1:31596-31717 GCA_002320775.1 Planctomycetes bacterium UBA1662 | reverse complement strand
CAGGCAGATAGAGGCGGGCCGAGTTGCGGCGACGCACTTCCTCCATGGTGAGGGAAAGGTCTATATCCGTGTTTTCCCGGACAAGCCCGTGTCGTCTCAGCCGGCTGAAACCCGTATGGGA
>DCKY01000077.1:27305-31289 GCA_002320775.1 Planctomycetes bacterium UBA1662 | reverse complement strand
CAGCCGGCTGAAACCCGTATGGGAAAAGGAAAAGGCGAGCCGGATTATTACGCTGCTGTAGTGCGTCCCGGAACGATTCTTTATGAGATCGGCGGCGTCCCTGAGGATTTTGCCAGACAGGCTCTGAACCGAATCGCCCATAAAATGCCGGTTTGCGTTCGCATGGTCCAGAGAAGACAAAAAGTATAAGACAGGATTTGGCGGCGATGGATACCAAGGAAATGCGTGAACTACCTCTTGCTGAGCTTCGCTCAGAATCGGACAAGCTCGAGGCCAAGATCTGGAATATGAGATTCCAGGCCAAGGGTGAGCCGTTGGATAATTCAGGCAGTTTCAGGGAGATGAAAAGAGATCGGGCCCGTCTTCTGACAATCCTTCGCGAGAAGGAACTCAGTGGAGAAGAAGTTTCCGCAACGCCTGCGGTTGAAGAGGGGGGAGCCCCCGAGGAGACGGAAGAGGTCGAAGATGCCTCGGCGGCTGAGGCCGTGGAGGATGGCACAGATGAAGGTTCCGAAGATTCGGCTGAAGAGCCGGGAGAAGCATAATGGCTGACATAGAATCAACGACCGATACCGCAGCTCCTGGTGCTGAGACTAAAAACAAACGCAAGACCGTCGTTGGCGAGGTTGTCAGTGACAAGATGGATAAGACCATTTCTGTTCGTGTTGTTCGGATCGAGAAGCATCGTACCTATCACAAGTTCATACAGCGTAAGACGATCTATAAGGCTCACGATGAAGAAGGCCAGGCAGGTCAGGGTGATATGGTTCGGATCGAAGAGGTTCGTCCCTTATCGAAGACGAAGCGGTGGAACCTGGTTGAGATAGTGAAGAAATCCACCAAGGTGGTGTAGGCCGTTATTCCAAGGACGAAGCAGTAAGATGATTCAAATGCAGACAAAGCTGGACGTGGCGGACAATACGGGCGCCAAGATGGTCCAGTGTATCCATGTTCTGGGTGGCAGCGGCAGACGAGTGGCCGGTCTCGGCGACATCATCGTCTGCTCTGTGAAGAAAGCTCTTCCCTCCAGCGACATCAAGTCGGGTACGGTTGTTCGCGCCGTGATCGTGAGGACGAAGAAGATGATTCGCCGTAAAGATGGAACCTATGTCCGTTTTGACAGGAACGCTGTCGTTCTACTCGACGATGATGGTAATCCTCGTGGGACGAGAATTTTTGGCGCCGTGGCTCGCGAGCTGAGGACGAATTATATGAGAATTATCTCTCTGGCCCCGGAGGTCGTCTAAACATGTATCTCAAACGTAACGACCTGGTCATAGTTATCTCCGGCGCCAGCAAGAACGAGACAGGACGCGTGATTCGCATCGACACCGAGACTGATCGTGTGTGGGTGCAGGGTCTCAATATGCGCTACAAACATATCCGGCGCAGCCAGGAGAACCCCAAGGGGGGGCGGGTAAAGAAAGAGTGTCCGTTGCACATTTCGAAGGTTCAGCTGCTTGACTCCAAAGAAAACAAACCGACCCGCGTTGGCTTTAGAATAGAAAATGGTCGTAAAGTTCGTTACTCCAAGAAAACAAATGAGGTTCTGCCCTGAGCAGCGGCTCGGGTGAAGGCTCTCAAATGAAAAGTCGTATACAAGAAAAATACAATACAGAGTTCGTCCCCAAGCTCGTTGAGCAGTTCTCCTATAAGAACGTCAACGAGGTTCCCAGGTTAGACAAGATTACCCTCAGCATGGGAATCGGGAAGGCGGTCGAGAACAATAAGCGGATTGATGCCGCGGTCAAAGACCTTGCTATCATCGCTGGCCAGAAGCCCGTGGTGACCCAGGCCAAGAACTCCGTAGCCGGCTTCAAGCTGCGCGAAGGTGTGGCGGTCGGAGCCAAGGTGACACTGCGCGGTACGAGGATGTACGAGTTCCTCGATCGGCTGATCAATCTCGCTATTCCGCGTATTCGCGATTTCCGCGGATTCCCAACGCGCTCATTCGATGGGACGGGGAATTATTCCCTCGGCCTTGCTGAGCAGATGGTGTTTCCCGAGATCAATATTGATGAAGTTGAGTTCGTGCAGGGATTGAATGTCACTTTTACGATCGATCGTTCGACGGATGAGGAATCCCAGGTTCTTCTCGGGCTCTTTGGATTCCCCTTCAGGAAATAACTAAATGGCAAAAACATCCTGGCGTGTAAAACAGCAGAGAACACCCAAGTATTCCAGCCGGCAATATAATCGGTGCCAGCTTTGTGGAAGAAGACGAGGGTATTACCGTAAATTCAAGATTTGCCGGATTTGTTTCAGAACGCTGGCGAATAAGGGAGAGATCCCTGGAGTACGTAAGGCCAGCTGGTAAGCTCTGGAAGGCTAAGTTTTTCCAGGGTAGGTATTTAGGTTAAAAGAGGTAAGTAGCACGATGAGCATGACTGACCCGATCGCGGATCTTCTGACTCGTATTCGTAATGCGAATGCGATCGGTTCCCGCAAGGTCAAGGCCCCGTATTCAGAGCTCAAGAAGAGCATCCTGAAGATTTTTAAGGAGCAGGGTTACATCGTGGACTATGACCCCCAGATGGATGGAAGTCGGGGGACTTTGGATATCCAGCTCAAGTTCGGACCGGATGGTGAGAAAGTGATCCAGCATATTCAGCGGGTCTCCAGTCCGGGAAGGCGAGTATTCATGTCTTCCAATGATATCCCTGATGTGCTCAATGGGCTCGGTATCGCCGTGGTGTCGACCTCCCAGGGAGTTATGTCGGGACAGGAAGCCAAGAAGCTCGGTATTGGCGGTGAAGTATTGTGTGAGGTGTGGTGAGAGGGGGACTGCCCTCTGTCGCTTCCGCTTTGAAAAAATAAAGTAAACCGGACAGTCGGCCCTCTTGAGAGGGGGCAGCCAGTTCCGGGAAATGTGACTCAAAGGAATCAGGATCGTGTCCAGGATCGGAAAAAAACCCATACCGATTGTTTCAGGGGTCAAGGTGAACTCCAGCAGCGTTGAGGGTGGTACGCGTATCGCTGTCGAGGGTCCCAAGGGGAAGCTCGATTTCGATTTCCGTGACGAGGTGTCTATCGCTGTCGAAGACGACCAGGTGGTCGTTACTCGTTCAGATGATGAAGCTTTTTCCCGTTCCTATCATGGGACGGCGCGGTCGCTCCTGGCGAATATGGTTCAGGGCGTTTCCGAGGGGTTCACTCGCAAGCTCGAGATCATCGGAGTCGGCTACAATGCGCAGGTCCAGGGCAAGAAGCTCGTTTTGCAGATTGGCTTCTGCCATCCTGTGGAGATGGCGATTCCTCAGGGGCTCGAACTGGATGCACCTTCGCCCACCAACATTACGATCACTGGAGTAGACAAACAACTGGTTGGAGAGTTTGCGGCTGTGGTCAGGAGAGTCCGGCCTCCTGAGCCGTATAAGGGCAAGGGGATCCGGTATGAAGATGAGCAGGTCAAGCTCAAGGTGGGTAAGGCCTTTACCTCTGGCGAATAGGGCTGTTTTTGAATAATGAGTTCAGCAAAAGACTGTAAATCAAAAGTGGTAAGGCGCCTTAGGCGGCGTAGAACCATTCGTACCAACATTTATGGTACGGCCGAGAAGCCGCGGCTCACCGTCTGCCGTAGCCACAAGAATATCTATTGCCAGCTGATCGATGACAGCCAGGGAAAGACCCTTGCTTCTTCTTCGGCGGGTCTCAAGGACCTCAAGGGAAAGCTTGAAGGCTCCAGCTCTAATTGCGCTGCGGCTGCCGTGGTCGGAGCCGACATTGCTGAGAAAGCTCAGAAGCTGGGAGTCGAAAACATTCAATTTGATCGCAACGGATACAAATTTCATGGTCGTGTAAAGGCACTGGCTGATGCAGCCAGGGAAGCCGGCCTGAAGTTCTGAAGGAGTTTATTTTGGCTGAGGAAAACAAGTCACCAGCAGAAGAACCTGCCGAGTCCGCAGACACCGAGTCCGCAGGCACTGGTTCAGCTGAAGCAACGCCCGCCCCTGAGAAGGAAGCTCCGGCTGCAGAAGCACCCGC
>DCKY01000077.1:26841-26967 GCA_002320775.1 Planctomycetes bacterium UBA1662 | reverse complement strand
GCAGAAGCACCCGCGGAAGCACCCGCCAAGAGTGAGGATGCCCCAGCGGAAGCCGCGCCGCCTCGTGGGAATACGGGAAGGCCTGGCGGCGGCGGACGTTTTGGCGGTGGACGCGGTGGGCCGGGC
>DCKY01000077.1:6245-26495 GCA_002320775.1 Planctomycetes bacterium UBA1662 | reverse complement strand
ACGCGGTGGGCCGGGCGGCGGACGGGGTGGACGTGGCGGCGGACGTCGCGGCCGTGATGACGGGGAAGAGAGTCGTTACGAAGAGCGTGTCGTTAAGATTAATCGTTGTTCGAAGGTGATCAAGGGCGGAAGGCGTTTCAGCTTCAGCGCTCTTGTCGTTCTCGGCGATCGGGAGGGAAATGTTGGAATTGGCTTCGGCAAGGCTAACGAGGTTCCTCCCTCTGTAGAGAAAGCTATGAAGATCGCCCGCAAGGCCTTCACCAAGGTGTCGATTCACGGGAACACCATCCCGCATAAGATTGTCGGGAGCTATCGTTCCTCCAGGGTCGTGATGCTCCCTGCCACTGAGGGTACCGGAATTATTGCCGGCGCTCCCGTCAGGGCGGTGGTTGAGTGCGCTGGAGTCAAGGACCTGCTCACTAAGGTGCATGGAAGTACGAATCCTCTCAATGTCGTCAAGGCCACCATGAATGGTCTGAAGCAGCTTCGAACCCGCGAAGAGGTCAGCATGCTCAGAGGAGTGGAGATACCGGAATGAAACTGACTGACATTCTTGCCAAGGCAGGAAAAAAAACAGCACGTAAGCGCGTCGGGCGCGGCCAGGGTAGCGGAAATGGCAAGACCAGTGGTCGGGGCCATAACGGAGCCGGTCAGCGTTCGGGATTTAAGAAGAATCGTCCCGCCTTCGAGGGAGGCCAGATGCCCCTGGTTCGAAGGGTACCCAAGAGGGGGTTCACCAACGCACCCTTCCGCAGGCGGTTTGATGTGGTGAATGTGAAATTGCTTGAAAAGTGGTTCGAGGCCGGCGATTCAGTCAGTCTCGATGTCCTCAAGTCCAGGGGGCTGATCAAGCCTCGCCATGGAAGGCTGAAGGTTCTCGGAGCAGGAGAATTAAGCAAGAACCTGACGATTGTTGCCGATGCTATCAGTGAGACCGCACGGCAGAAGATCGAAGAAGCCGGCGGTAGCGCTGAGAGCACAGGTACTACGGGCAAAAAATGAATACCAACAGGATTCTGTTATCCCTGGTTATTGGTGCCATAGTCGGTGCGGTTGTAGGTTTTAAGGCCGCAGCTGAGCAGCAGACGGTCTCAGCCATCGCCGCCTTTGTTGCCACAACCCTGATCTCCCTGCTGGTTTGCTGGAAGATGGGCGATGTCCTTGTGGATATCTGCAAGATTCCCGAGCTTCGCAATCGCATCCTGGCAACCCTCGGGTTGCTGGCGATTTTCCGGTTCGGTTTCTGGGTCTATCTGCCAGGTATCAATATCGCACAGTTCAAGTCCCTTCTCGCAGATGACGAGGGTCCTCTGAACTGGCTGACGATGACCAGCAAGTTGACCGGCGGCTCCTTTACGCCGGTACTTTTTTCCCTGGGCATTATGCCCTACATCTCGGCATCGATTATTTTCTCCCTGCTGGTGAAGGTTTTCCCTGCCCTCGAGGCTCTCTCCAAGGAGGGAGAGGCTGGTCGCAGGCAGATCAGCCGCTACACCCGCTACGCCACAGTGGTGCTCTGCCTGGTGCAGGCCATGTTCCTGGTCTGGAACTGGAAGAACCCATCGGCAGCTTCCGGAGAGACGATTACCCTGAATCCAGGCTTCTGGATTTGCTCACTGCAGCTCATCTGCCTCACTGCCGGCAGTCTCTTTGTCATGTGGCTTGGGGAGAAGATTACGGAATACGGTATCGGAAACGGTACCTCTCTCCTGATCATGGCCGGTATTATCTCAGATGTTCCCGCCGCGATTGCTGAGTTGATCAGGCGGGTCTTCCTTGCGACCCCGGACGATCGTCCTTTCGAGGTGACCTACTGCCTGCTGATTATTGCCATGTTTGTGGCGATTGTCGCAGCCGTTGTATTCATTACCAAGGGGCAGCGGCGGATCCCGATTCAGCAGCAGAGGGCTGTCAAAGGGCGCAGAGTCTATGGAGGACAGCGTCAGTATATGCCTGTGAAGGTCAACGCAGCGGGTGTCCTGCCGGTTATCTTCGCTTCTTCACTTCTCATGATCCCGACACTCTTTCTCGGTTCTGTCGCCTACTCGGGGGATAGCTGGTTTTTCGGGCTCCTGCAGTTCCTCGATACGGCTTTCGCCAACAATGGCTTTTTGTATATTTTCTGCTTCATCGGGATGATCGTGTTCTTTACGTATTTCTGGACAAGCCTTTACTACAATCCTGTCGAGATTGCCGGGAACATGAAAGAGTACGGAAGCTTCATCCCCGGCATCCGGCCCGGAAGGCGTACGGCTGAGTATCTCGAGAAGATTTTCAAGAGGATCACCCTCGCCGGAGCGGCCTTCCTGTGCGTGATCGCATTGGTTCCAAACGTGATCATGGGTAATGTTCCCGGAATGAGCTTTCTCGTTAGCCAATTCCTCGGCGGAACGAGTATCCTGATCGTTGTCGGGGTGAGTCTGGATTTCGTGGAAAAAATTGAGTCCCAGCTGCTTGTGAGACAATACGAGGGTTTCATGCGGAGCGGTGATACACCTGGTGGAGGCGGCGGCCCGAAAAAAACGGTACCGGCGGAGTAAGAGGACGGCTGTCCTTGTGTTCTCCCTGGCGAAGGAATGATCTCTTATAAGACTCCTCAAGAGATCGAGAAGATGCAGGCTGCAGGAGAGTTGGTGGCCCGGGCGCATCGAATGGTGCGTGAGTCCATCAGGCCTGGCCTGTCGACCTACGATCTCGACATATCCATCCGGGATTGTGTTTTGCAGGCCGGCGGCCAGCTGCTGTTCTACAAGTACAGGGGCTTTCCGGCCAATTCCTGTATCTCGATCAATGAAGAGGTTGTACACGGCATTCCACGCAAGCGTCGCAAGCTGGAGGATGGGGATGTTGTCAGCGTAGATATCGGGGTCAAGCTCAAAGGCTTCTGTGGCGATTCTGCCTGGAGCTACAGGGTCGGCGAGGTCAGCGAGGAAGCCGAAGCCCTGCTGAAGGCGGGGGAGGAGGCTTTGTCGCGGGGGATCGCGGCGACCTTGTCAGGAGGTAAGATATCCGACATAGGCCGGGCTATTCAGACCTATGTGGAGGAGCAAGGCTACTACGTAGTGAAAAAATATGTTGGGCATGGAGTCGGCACCGAGTTGCATGAAGATCCCCAGGTCCCGAATTATGTGGATCGGAATATTCTTCATCATGATCCCGATTTACGGGATGGCCTGGTCCTGGCAATTGAGCCCATGGTGAACCTCGGCACAGAGGAGACCAGGGTGCTGGATGATGGCTGGACGGTTGTTACAACCGACAGAAGCTTGTCAGTTCATTTTGAACATACGGTCGCTGTGACCCCTGAAGGACCGAAAATACTGACTTGTTGCTGAAAATCCGTATAAATGCGTGGTTCTTCAAAAGAATCCGGATTTTTTCTTTGTAAATTTTTCGGTAAGTCATCTATACTCTCCGACTTGGAAAAATTTTAAAAATTGGTCTAAGTGCTTGCTGCCTAATGATTTGTTGTTTGGGTGGGTAAAAGCAGGGAAAGCGTCGAGCCATGAAGGTCAAGGTCTCTGTAAAACGGTTGTGCGAGAGCTGCAAGATCATCCGTCGCAAGGGTGTTGTGCGCGTTATCTGCACGAATCCCCGGCACAAACAACGGCAGGTTTGAAGTTTTTTTGGAGGCCAATTACTGGCGTTTTCCTCCAGGTGGTTAGCTCGAGACGGTTGGTAAAGCGGATCGGGCGGCAACGGGTAACTGGTTTAAATACAAGAGTATAAGAGGGTTCTATGCCGCGGATTTCGGGAGTCGATATTCCAGCCGACAAGCAAATCGGCATTTCATTGACCTACATTAAAGGCATTGGCCATACCCTGGCTGGTGAACTGCTCAATAAGGTTGGGATTGGCCAAACCGTGAAGGCCAGGGATCTGACCGAGGAAGAGCTCAGTAGAATAGCTTCTACGCTTGAGGACGAATATGTCATCGAGGGTCGGCTTCGTCGTGAGATTCAGCAGAACCTCACGCGTTTGAAAGAGATTAATAGTTACCGTGGAATTCGTCATAAGAAGGGGCTTCCGGTTCGTGGCCAGAGGACTAAGACAAATTCTCGTACGAGGAAAGGGCCGCGAAAAGTTGTCGCGACCAAAAAGAGTGTAAAGCAGATGTAATTCTGCAGGTATTTTCCCGCTGCCTTTGGCAGCGGATTCGATGTGTTAACGGTGAGAAATGGCAAAGAAGAAAGTCAGGAAGAACGTCGTTAAGGGGATCGTTCATATCAAGGCGACCTTTAATAACACGTTCGTGACGATTACCGACAAGAACGGGCAGACCCTGGCATGGCAGACGGGCGGCTCCATGGGCTACAAAGGTAGCCGGAAGAGTACTCCCTTTGCCGCTCAGCGAGCAGCTGAGCTATGTGCCGTCGCGGTCAAGAAGATGGGGATGAAAGAGGTTGATCTCCGTGTCAGAGGGCCAGGTTCAGGGCGAGAGTCCGCGATCCGGGCCATCCAGGCGGCTGGTCTCGACATCAAGATGATAGAGGATGTCACCCCACTTCCGCACAATGGTTGTCGTCCGAAGAAAAGGCGGCGTGTCTGAAGGCTTTTGATTTCCTGTGGAGCCCGGGGCGCTGCAGGAAGGATTTTTCTACGGAATTAAATGACCGGGTGCTTGGTTAGAAAGTTTGAAGATCTACTTTCTGGCGAGAAGATCCCGGGAGGAGTTTAGATGCGTATAAGGTGGCGAGACTTCGAGATTCCCAATTCAGTCATTTGCGAAGATGAATCTCGGAAGTCCACTTACGGTAAATTTTACGTAGAGCCTTTTGAACGAGGGTTCGGGATTACCGTTGGCAATAGCCTCAGAAGAATACTTCTTTCCTCGCTGGAAGGAGCTGCGCTCGTTTACGCGAAGATCGAAGGAGTCCAGCACGAATTCACCAGCATGACTGGTGTTTACGAAGACGTTACCGAGGTTGTACTCAATCTCAAGAACGTGCTCATGCTGATTGAGGGCAACGCTGATGATGTGGAACTGACGATTCGCGTCGACAAGGCCGGAGATGTAACTGCGGGCGACATCGAGCATGGGCCCGAGGTAACCATTGTCAATCCTGACCTTCACATTGCCAAGCTGACCCAGGATATCCCTTTTAATATCGACCTCAGAGCACGCAAGGGACGTGGCTATACTACCGCTCCTGAAAATCGTGACGGTGATAATGAGATCGGGGTTATCTGGATGGATTCCTCTTTCTCTCCCGTCAGCCGGGTTCGTTATAAAACGGAGAATACCAGGGTTGGTCAGCTGACCAATTACGACCGCCTGGTCCTTGAGAT
The DNA here is from genome assembly GCA_002320775.1 of Planctomycetes bacterium UBA1662. GTDB lineage: Bacteria > Planctomycetota > UBA8108 > UBA8108 > UBA8108 > UBA8108. Next base: position 21,206 of record DCKY01000077.1, on the reverse strand, counting down.
CTGGACCAACGGTGCCCTGAAGCCTGAGATGGCTCTTGTGGAGGCGTCGAAGATTCTTCGCAAGCATCTCAACCCGTTCATCCAGTATTCGAATATCGGTGCCGTGGTGCAGCCTGAAGAACAGGTTATGGCAGAGGAGACGGTTGAGTCTCCCGATCTCGATGAGCTTCGCAAGAAGCTGGAGATGCCGATCAGCGCCTTGGCCCTGGGTGTCAGGGCCTATAATTGCCTCGATGGCGAGGCGATTCGAACCGTAGGCCAGTTGGTCGCCTGGAAAGAACCCGATCTTCTCAGAGTGAGGAACTTCGGTCAGACTACGCTCGACGAGATCAAGTCGAAGCTGGTTGAAATCGGACTCGATCTGGGTATGGAGGTTCCGGCCTCTATTTCCGTCGAGCCCGTCGGTATGCATATTTCCGCTGCCATACCCCAGGATCCGATGGCTGAGTACCAGGCGCCAATTTCTGAGGAACCGCAGATTCCTGAGGAACCGCAGATTCCTGCTCCCGATTTGGAGGAGCCGGTCCCCGGTCCAGTGGATGCAGGCGATTCCGATGCGGAAGCCAGCGTTGATAGCAGTGCAGGGACGATCTAATGAGGCATCGTAAGAGTAATAAGAGACTCGGGCGTAGTACGGCCCATCGCCTCGCGTTGAGACGTAACCTGGTTCGCAGCCTGTTTCTCTCTTATAACGAGAGCAAGTACATCCTGACTACGGTCGAGAAGGCCAAGTTCGTGAAGCCGTTCGCTGAAAAGCTGATTACGCTGGCCAAGGACAACACGCTTCATAACTATCGGCGGGGACTGAAACTCCTCGGCGATGAAGATGCCGTCAAAACTTTGTTTGATGACATCGGGCCGGCCTATCGGGAGCGTCCCGGCGGCTATACCAGGATCGTACGTACAGCTAAGAAGCGCCTGGGTGACAAAGCCAATATGGCCTTGTTCGGATTTGTCCTCGACCGGCCGGCTGAGACTGTCGCGGTCGCTGACTCGGCGGAGGAATAATCATCCGGCCGGGTTCCAGTTGTGGCCGGATTGTCCCTCTCAAATAAGATGGCTGCCTGCCCTGCGTCTCGCAAAGCGGCGCGTGCGCATAGAGGAACTTCTCCGGCCTTCTGACGGGTTCGAGAGCCTCCTGCCAGTTCGCAGGCCTGCCAGGCTGCTTTTTGCAGATGAACGCGTCTTTCCCGAGACGTGGTAGCCGCTATTCGTCGTTCTTACGGCCTTGATGCGTCCGCAGGGACATCCTTGCGCTCTCCTTCTCTTTTGCCAGCCTTGTGGACAGCGAGGGTCGGAGACCTGAGAATAAGAGAGTTCAAGGGGCTTACTTGTCCTTTTCCCCCGCCTCGGCCATTGGGGGCGAACCTCGCAGCCCGAGGAGAAGAGAAGTGCATAAAATCTGCCTGGTCCTGTTCGCATTGCTGGCGGTTCTTGCTGTTCAGGGATGCGGACATCTACCGATGCGTGAAGGAGTTGAGGACGTTTCGGATCGTCCTGCTCCGGCGATTGAAAGCGCACTTGATGTGTTGCGACCGGTTTACCCTTCAGGTCCGATTACCCTGGAGGCCTTGGATGGAACCTCGTCGTGGCAGCGAAGTAGATTTGCTTTTCAGGTCTATTGTGATCAGGCCGCTGATTTCAGGCGCATTAGCGGAGAATACTACAAATCCTTGCGCTGCCAGGGGGCCATTGCGCGTCCCTTGATCGCGGTCTCCCCGATCCTGGGCGGGCAAGGAGAGGACTATCTCGTGGCCCGCTTTATTGCGCGGGAGTGCTGTCGATGGGGATTTTCAGCTTATTTTCTCTACCAGGAGCGATCCATATTGTCTCCTTCGAGGGATGCGCTTGGGCTCGAGGCTCGAATGCGCCAGGGGGTGAGAGACAATATCAGTGCCCTGGATGCTTTTTCAACTCTCGATGAGATCGATTCTGAACGAATGGGCTCCTTCGGCGTCAGCCTTGGGGCTGTCAGGAATGTTGTTTTCATTGCCGCCGAACCGCGGTTGAAGGTCAACGTGCTCTGCCTTGGCGGGTTGGATCTAAGTGGAATCATCAAGGAGTCGAGGGAGAAGATGGTCTTGCGATACCGTTCAACCCGAAAGGAGATGGAGGGAATCTCGACTGGTGAGCTCGAACTCGAATTCCAGCAGTATTTCTTCTCAAACCCCGAGAGATTGGCTGCGAGTATCTCTCCGGGAGAGGTGCTGCTCTTCCTGGCGGTCTACGATGAGGTGGTTCCCTACACTGAAGGGCTCGATCTTCGCCGGATGTTAGGGAGTCCGGAGGCCTATCTGTTGCCTTTGGGTCATTACACAGCCTTTGTAGCCGCTCCCTGGATTACTTCGACTGCCCTCGAGTGGCTATCTGCCGGCTTACGTCAGCTCGGTCACCCGGCAGCAGCCCGGAAGAAATGATCTAAGTCATTGTCGTTCAGTCAGGTATGTAATTGCTCTGAATTGGCTTAGATCTTCACTTTGCGGGCTGTAAAATTGCCTCCATGGATTCGATTCGTGTTTGATTGACTGGTTTTCGGGGCGCCCAGGCGCTCCGAATCATCAAACGCCTGAGAATCCCGGGAGAGTAATACCAATGGGGTCCTCTCTCAGGTAGAGAAAAAGCTGGCCTGGTCGGTCCCGTTTCTTTTTTACTGCAGGCGCGAGCCGACGGTGGAAGGAATCGGGATGGTCTCAAACGAGCCGCAGTTAGGGTTCTATTTCTTTTTTTAACTGCAATTGACTAGCCCAGTTTGTAGAAGTATCATCGGTTCCTTAAGTTTGGGATTAGGATCTGTTATCCGTCTACGGCGTATAAAGTAACGAGGAAACGCGCCGTGGAAAAATCGTGCTGGCCGTTCCAGCGTGGAGACATGTTGCTGCTTAGACTTTCATGATTTTGAGAGTTTCTGTTGAGGTGCACGGGTAATGAGGCCCGGCTCTTGACAACAATCCAAACCCGCAACGTGTCGTATTCACCCTGGGTCTGATTCAGCAGAATTTTTGAATCACTCACCAAATTCAAACCAATCTTTGTGTCTCCCGAGGGGGGGACTGTTTTCAGTTGTCTAACAACTCCGATTCTGTAGTGAGTTGATTGTCTTTTCCCGGCTCACGATGAGTTTCGGAGATTACGGGTTAAATCAGTAGGTGTTAGTCTGAAATGCCTCTAGGAGGAAAAATGAAACGAAAGTTATTGGGTTTCCTGCCGGTGATTTGCGCTCTGGTTTGCACGAGTACCGTGTATGGCCAGTCCATGTCGCTTGGCGATGCCACCGGAGAGTTTGGTACGGTAGTTGACGTTTCCCTGAGCCTCGGCTCGGACAATGATGTCCAGGGACTCGTCGCTGCATTCGATTGGGATGACAGCAACGGATCAGGTGTGGACCTGGTTCCTTCAGCCGCCCTGGCTGATGCGGATGTTGTCCAGACTCGGATCGAGTCAGGTTATGGCGTGATGGGTGTCGTCGTTGATACCGATGGCGCCGGCCCCGTGGCGATCCCCGCCGGCGACAGTGTTGTCGCTACTCTGAAGATTCAGTGCGGAGATGGCCCGGCTGCTTCCACCACTGCCGTCAACTTCCAGGACGGTTCCTATGCCACCGTCGATGGTGGTCCGGCCCTGGACAACATCATTGTTGTCGATGGTCAGTCGGTAGGAGCGGACGATGGTCTCGGCCTCAATTCCGGTTCCTTCAGCTGTACGCCTCCCCCGCAGCGAATGAGTATTCGCAATGGCGGCAACATGGGCGACAGCCTTGAAGGCTCCGCCCGCGTCGTTCTCAGCGCCCACAGCGCAGTCGAAGGTTTTGTCACTGCCGTCTGTCATGGCAATGGCATCACTCTTGACTCGATCAGTGTCGGCTCTGCCGCTGCCGCGGCGGACTTCTCGACCGAAGAGGTGAGTGAGGCTGGCGGTGCCCTGGGCGTGGTTATGGATCTTGAAGATCCCATGGCCAATCCTCCCGTGATTGGGCCTGGCGATGGTCTTCATATCGCTACCTACAACTACACCTGTAACAACAACAGCAATATGACCGTTCCGCTCACTCTTTGTGACGGTGTTCTTGGTGATCCCGCCAAGGATAACCTGATTGTTCAGGGTGGTCTTTCGATCGGCGCAGATGACGGTCTCATTCTCGAGAACGGCACCTTTACCTGCAGTCCTGTCGTGATTGTCATTCCGCAGGAAAACTGTAATAACGGTGTGGATGACGATGAGGACGGCCTTGTGGATGCCGACGATCCCAATTGTGCGACAACGTTCCTTTGCCAGGCTCGTGGCGGCGGTGAGATCACTGCCGGTTATGGCGGCTCGGTCGAGGTTTGCTTCGCGATCTTCAACCCCGAAGACAATGTCGTGGGGCTTGGTCAGCCTGACCACCTGCAAGGTTTTTCGATGGCGGTGACCTTTGATTCGGTCCTGACAGCCAGCGAGAACCTTGACACCAGCGGCACGATCCTCGAGGCGCTGGGTGCTGAGTTCGTCAATATGCAGGTCGACAATGACGAGAACGATGGTGATGGCCGCGAGCTTATCATCGGTGTTCTGATCGACGCCCTGCCTCCTTTTGACGGATCCTCGATCCCGCCCCTGTCGACGCCGCAGCCCATGGGCTATGTCACCTTTGACGTCGAAGATGACTCGGCTCTTTGTGGAACCAGTGTCGACATCAGCTTCACTGACGGTATCAATGGCGTCGGCCGAGTGCCGATCAGGAACCTTGTCTCGGCAGAGAACCAGTCGCGCAGTCCTTCTCTTGAGTCCTGCAGCGTCGGTATCTTTGGAGACGAGTTCTTCTTCCGCGGCGACTGTAACTTCTCCCTCATGGGGACGACTGCTGTCGACATTGCGGATGCCGCCTCTGTGATCGCCTATCTCTTCCTGCCCGGTGCCTGGCAGTTCCAGCCCGGTTGTCTCGACGCCTGTGATGCGAACGATGATGGCCGTGTGGACCTGGCGGATTCGGTAGGTATTCTGATGTATCTCTTCCAGGACGGCATGCAGCCGCCCGCTCCTGGTCCCGGTTGGGACAAGGCTTCGCAGGCCGGTACGCCTGCTGGCAGAGATCCGACAGAAGACAGTCTCGACTGTGCTCTCGGAGCCAGTTGTGACATTGTCGCTGGCCAGTAATCTGTTTCCGGGAAGGCTCTACCCGTCGGCCTTGGCCGACGGGTAGAGCCGGCTCCCGGCTTGTACTTCGCAGAGGGACGCGACCTGCTGAGGTCTCAGGTTGCTCTGCCTGGATCGTGGGGCTGAGCTGGTTTCCCGGGGGGGATACGCCAGCGGGAAAAGAAGGATACGAAATAACGAATTCCCCGGATCGCAAAGAAAAGAGTGTCCGCTCGAGCCTGGGGGTGAAGTCGAATTGAGGCGGAAACTCATCTTCGGAAACAAAGACCAATCGACGGGCGGTTTCGCCCGAGTTAATTGAAAGTGAATAGGAGAATATGATGGGTAGGATCTCAACCACCCTGGTCGCTGCATTCCTCTGTCTCTGTTGGACAGCGGCTTTAGAGGCTCAAGGCAGCTTTAGCTACGGTTTTGAGGATGCGCCTGCAAGCATCCAGGCGGAAGCGGGATCAACGGTACCTTTCCAGGTGAAGTTGGTTCTCAGTTCCAGCGAACTTGACGGCGCCACGGGCCCACAGGGCTGGTCCCTGGGTGTCGCCAATGATGGAGTCAATGTTTCAGCGGTAACCACCGCTGGTTCGGCTGCAGCCGATGTAGCCGATGGCGGCCTTCGCAATACCGGCTTTGAGGTCTTTGAGATTATCAATCCTGATAACAATGGCGGCCAGCAGGGTATCGTTCAGGCCCTGGTGCTCTCTTTTGTCATGCCGATCACCTTGCCTCCGAATACCGATCAGATTGTTGGCCTTGTCGATTACGAAGCTACTGTAGGAGCTGAGGCCTCTACTGGAACGGTTGAGTATCGCAATGGTCTGGTTGGCTCGGGCCAGCCGGTGAACAACGATGTCACCTTTGAAGGTCAGACGGCTACGCCGACCCTGGCCGCACTTACTATCAATATTGAGCCGCCTCCACCGCCGGAGGCTGACTGTGAAGATGGCGAGGACAACGATGGAGATGGTGCCGTTGATTGTGACGATTCCGATTGCGCCGATGCGGCGGTTTGTGCCGGCGGCACGGACCTCAAGCTTGGTACCCCGGACAATTCGGATGCTTCCGAGATCGTTCTCTGTTCCTCAGAGGGCGGTGGCGAGGCGCTGGTGACTGCCTATATTGGGCCGAATGATCCCAACGATCCCCCGAATGCGGGTGCCCAGGGTTGGTCGCTCGGAATCGAGCACAACCCCGCCGAGCTCACGATCACCAACGACACCTACCCGACAACCTCGGGGACGGTTGCCGGCGATGTGAACGATGGCGGGATCAGGAATACCGGATTCGAAAAGACCGAGATTGTCGATCCGGGGAGGAATGATGGCCGTGCCGGTCTTGTTTCAGCCGTGGTGCTCTCGTTTACCATGCCGATCGTTCTCGATGCCACCCAGGATCAGTCCATACTCCGGGCGCGTTACGTTGTCGCTGAAGGCGCCGGTGGAGAGGGCTTCTCCTCGGAGATTAACTTTACCGATGGCTTGATCGGCTCCGGCCAGCCGGTTGATACCGTGCTGACGGTCCAGGGCCAGACGGTGGCTCCCCGCCAGATTAGCGGGATTACGGTTGTTCATAGCGAAGATGCCTGTTCGCCTCCCAGCGCCGTGTTTGTACGCGCTGATGCGAACAATGATGACAAGGTCGATATTGCCGATCCGATCTATACGATCAACTGGCTCATTCGCAATGGTCCGACCCCGGCCTGTATCGCCTCTGCAGATTCAAATGACGACGGCAAAACCGACCTTTCGGATGCGCTGTTTACGATCGCGTACAGGTTCATGGCTGGTCCGGTACCGGCGGCTCCTTTTCCCTCCTGTGGAGAAGATGCTACGCCGGACGGATTGGCTTGTGAGAGTTCTTCCTGTCCATAAGATCGGGTTAAGTTAGGGTTGCTTGGGCGGCATCTTCGAGATGCCGCCCATTTTTTTTTGCCTCGAGCCGGGGCCGGAAGAGCCTTTTGAAGAAAAAAATATAGGACTTCCATCCGGGGTTCTGGGCGGTACACTCGATGGCTCAGGTGTTTGAAAGGACGGGTTGGTTTGCCCATGGTGTCTTTTCTCTTATCTGAGTTCTCAGGCTTCGAGAGCGTTTGGACTCGAGCCATTGAGCCGTGCTTCGGTTCGCGCAGAGCTCTGTCGAGGAGTGGTTTGGAACTTTCTCGATGTGCCAGGTGAACCGGTTTTATGGTGAGCCCCTTCGCTCTACGCGGGCCGGGGTGTTCGCCTCCGTCTTGCAGGCGGAGAGTAAGAGATGGCTTTATGCTTCCAGGAAGTCCTGGTTCCCTATTGCCGTAACTGTGACTGTAGCTGTTGATTCGCTGGCTGAGACTATATGGGCTCACCTGGTGGTTCATTTCAATTAACGATTAAGGTCAATGCGGCCCCCGGGGGGGGAGATCTGTCTTGATAGATCGGCGGTCGCCGCAGGGGCTTTTTGATTACTGACAACATGGAGGAGAATGATATGAAATATCTTCTCGGAAGCTGTTTCGGTTTTTTGACGGCATTCTGCCTGGCAGGTGTGGTCAATGCCGGGGATTGTGCGGAGGCGTCACTGAGCATCGCGATTGTCGACGAGGCCATTGTCGAATCCGCTGATCTCAGCGCTCTTGATGGTATTGACGAGTCTCGTCTCTCAACCGTCTATGCCGCTGAGGGCGAGATCGGTACCGCTACTGTACATGCCGCGATTGTTTCCAATGGCATCGCTGCCGGCGGTGTCCAGGGCTGGTCACTTTCCGCCCTGGTTACCGGAGGAATTCCCACCGGTGCAAATCTTGATGGGACCGCTGGCGCTGATGTCAGCCAGGGTGGACTGCGCAGCGTCGGTTTTGAAAAGACCGAGGTCGTGGATCCTGATCGCAACGAGGGAGCTCTGGGCGCGGTAAGCGCTGTGGTGCTTTCCTTCACCATGCCCGTGACCTTGAGCGGTTCTGGAACCGCTGGCGTCTTGAATATCGATATCGCCACCTCGGAGCCCCTGGGCGCCGAGCCCCAGGAAGTACGGGTTGCGTGGCAGGACGGTCTCGTTGGCGCTGGCCAGCCGGTCGCGAATGTAGCCACCGTCAGCGGCGCCACGGCCGATTTCTGTACGTGCCAGGCCGCCGATGTCATTTTTGAGAGGGTCGTCTACCCTTCGTTCCTGCGCTGTGATCCGAATGATGATGGTCAGTCCGATATCGCGGACGCGATTTTCATTGTTAACAGTCTCTTCCGCGGCGGGGCGGCGGCAACGTGCCTTGCCAGCGTAGATTGTAATGGCGACGGACTGAATGACGTTTCCGACGCGCTCTACAATATTGCCTTCAGATTCTCCGGAGGCCCGGCGCCAGGTGCTCCGTATCCTTCCTGTGGAGAGGCCGGTGATGTTGATTGCGAGTCGTCGATTTGTAATTAGGTGAGTGAAACCTGAGCCGGGCTTGAATTGCCGTCAGGTTTCAAGCCTGGAACATACTGAATCTGAAGAGACGGGCCTGGTGAGCTGAAAGCTTCCAGGTCCGTCTCTTTTTGATGTTAGTGGAGAGTTAAGTGTTTCACCGGAGAGGCCTCAGCAGGCAGCTCAGAGAGCTTTTCGCCAAAACTGGCTTCTTTTATTAAATGCTAGTATCTCACGGTGTGATCAAGGGATAGAATTGGTTTCGCATAGTGTTATCGGACCAGTGTGTTCTCTTCAGGGTCATGAAAGAGGGCGGCTGGTTTTAAATAGAAATTGTGATCCGTGTCGTGAGACGACGACTTGTTCCGACTCTTGGGATTTCAGATAGTTGCATCCGGAAATTCAACATTCCGGTTGGCATGATGTTGATTCCGGAGAACGAGGGGATCGTGTTTAGTTTCGGGAGGAAAAAATGAGAAGTCTGGTTTTCCGTGGCGTAATCCTCACAGGATTACTTGTACTTGGAGCCGGCACCGCTTTTGCGCAGCCGACTTTCGATCTTGCAATCGGCGGCGGCGGAGATGTTGCCGGCAATCCTGGTTCGGCTCATTCCCTCGAGCTTACCTGCACGATGTCCCAGGGAGGGGATGCGGATGGAGGAGCTCAGGGGTGGTCGATCAGCCTGGCGGCTGAAGGTTGTGTCGCGATCACTGGAATTACGACGGATGGAACGGTTGCGGCCGATGTCTCACAGGGCGGGCTTCGCAATACCGGTTTTGAAAAGAGCGAGACAACGACCGAGGCTGGAGCGGGATCTCCCTGCGATGGCTTTGAAGGCGCCGTGAGCGCCGTGGTGCTGTCTTTTGTGCAGCCCATCACCTTGCCCAGCGATTCTGTCAACGAGATCGCCAAGGTCGCGGTTGAGGCGACGATCCCCGAGGAGGGCGGCGCGGGTACCGTGTCTTATGCCGATGGGTGTAAAGGTGCCGGGCAGCCGGTGGAGAACACGGTCACCTGGAATGGCCAGACGGTCGATCCGTCCTTCTCTTCGGCAACCGTCAACTGCATTGCAGCGGTTACCTGTGAGGGCGCGAGCCCGAACCTGATCTTCCAGGCCGAGAGCCTCGGCCAGGCTGCTGAGCTGAACGCCGGTATGCTGGCCGGGTCAGTCGATGATGATGCTTCCCTCTCGGTTGAGGTTCCTACCGGAGGAATTGGAGCGGTCGACGTTTTCGCCGCGATTGTGAGTAACAACACCGGTGGCGACGGAGTGCAGGGATGGTCGCTCTCAGCTGCCGTCAACGGCGGCGTGAACATCGTCGGCGCCACGACCGATGGCACCTCCTCTGCAGATGTCAGCCAGGGCGGACTGCGCAACACCGGCTTTGAGAAGACCGAGGTGGTCAATCCGGACGACAACGGCGGCCAGCAGGGCGCGGTAAGCGCCGTGGTGCTCTCCTTTACCATGCCGATCACTCTGGATATTGTCGGTACGGCGACCGTACTCGCACTCTCGCTCGAGTCAGCTTCGGAGCAGGGGGCTGATGCGATTGCAGGCAGCATCTCCTGGGACGATGGGCTGGTTGGAGCTGGCCAGCCGGTGGCCAACGTCGCCACTGTTGGCGGCAGCTCGGCCGATTTCTGTGCCCGCCAGGTTCTGAATGTTTCGTTCACCGAGATCGAAGATCTCAGGAGCTCTTTCCTTCGCGGTGACGTCAACAGCGATGGCAAGATGGACATTGCTGATCCTATCAATGTGGTCAACTACCTCTTTCGAAATGGTCCTGAGCCCTCTTGTGAAGATGCGGCTGATGCAAACGACGACTCCAATGTCGACGTTACCGACGTCATGTTGATGATCAATCATCAGTTCCGCGCGGGTGCGGCTCCTTCGGCTCCCTTCCCCTCCTGTGGCAGGGATGGCGATTCGATTCTGGATGAGGATGGCCTCGGCTGTGACAGCGATACGCAGGGCTGTTCCTGATCCATTTCGCTGCTAAATGAAGAGTATGAGATCCCCGTGACAGGATTCCTCCGGTCACGGGGATTTTTCTAATTCCTGGCCTGTCCTGGGCGGTATTTCAGCTTGCTGAAAAGCGGCTGTCCGAGTGCCTGGAGACGTTCGAGAGCCCTCCAGGAGGCTTCTGCAGCGTTCAAGGCGTGGTTCAGGAGGGAAGCAGGCCGGTATTTGAAAAATCTCTTCTGTGCTGGATATGGCCCTCCTGGCGCTGGAGACACCTTACAACACCCTAATTCCGCTGTTTTTACCTGAAATCAACCGTTTGAAGCCATTTCTCTATCTCGGATTGGCTCCTTTATTTACCTGCGTTGACAGCCTTCTGGGTGAGCCATATAATCGTGACTGGTCTCATTTTTTTGTGTCTGAATGAACCGCCTTCCGTAAGTTCTGCCTTTGTTGAGTATTGCTTTTGCTGGTGGAAAACAGCTGGGCTAAAGGCAGTGGAGCGGAGGAAAGCCAGTCCGGTTGACCGGAAACTGGCTGAATCATTGAAGAGATTGGCGCCTGATTTCAACTGAAGCCACCGCCTGGTACGGATTGGCGGAAGCGGCTGAGAACAGTGGCGCCATTACTGGAAAACCAAGTTCATTAGCGGTAAAGCCTGCCCCGAGTGGAGGCTTCTATTGCATTGTTTTTATTGTCGCATTTTCAATGCGCAAGGAGAGTGAAATGCAGGCCTTGAATACATTATGGCGGTCCTGGGTCGTTCTGACCGTCATGGCTCTGTCTCCCGTTCTTTTCGGGCAGGCCGGGGATTTTGACCTCGAGATCCGACTCGACAGGGGGGAAGGGGGAGCCTACGGGCCGGGCGATACGGTCATGGCCACGCCCGGAGTCGTTTCGCGGGCGGGTGGAACGCAGGGCTGGTCCTTTGGTGTTCGCCACGATCCGACGGTCTTGCAGGCTGAGAGCGTCACCATGAAGGGGTCTGATGCTGAGGCGGCGCTCGTCGCTCCCAGCTTTACTCTCACCGAGATTATCGAGTCAGATGATGGAACTCGAATCGGCATTATCCAGGGTGTCGTACTCTCCTTTATCGAGCCCGCCGAGGTTCCGGTGTCGGATTTCTTCAGCTTCTGCTTCGCCAACTACACCGTGCTCGGATGCGCCGAAGGCGTTGAAGGGCTGGCGACGGAAATCAACTTTGTCTCCGATCTTTCGCAGCCCGGGCGTGTTCCTGTTGAGATCAACCTGACCATCGATGGCCAGGCGATTCTTCCCGACCAGATAACGGGAGCCGGCGTCAACGTCGCCTGCGCCATTCCGCCCGTTGAGGACGAAGTCTCCCTGGGCCTCTCTTTCAGCTCCGAGGAGCCATGCGTGTTGCCGGCTAATCGAGAGGACACGATCGATGTCCAGGTCGAGGTGTCGAACCTGGGTAAGGAAAATCCCGTCGACCTGCAGGGCTGGTCCTATTCGGTGAGAGTCGATCACGAGGCTGTCGAATGTATCGCGGTCACTCCCGGGCCGGCTGTCGCCGCCCTGAATGGTGGCGAGGGGCCTGAGTTTCTGAACTACAAGCTCGATGACCGGGATATAGATGGAACGATCACCGGCATCAGTGTCGGGGCTGTTGTGGAACTGGGCGCTCCGGGTACGGAGGTTCTCAGCCTTGACCCCCTGTCTGCCGTCCATCTCGATTCTATTACGTTGAGGTCACTGGTCTCGCTTGTTGGAGACGATTCGAGAGATGTGGAGCTCAGCTTTGTCGACACCACCCTTGGTGAAGATCGGCCGCTGGAGATCCTGTTTGTCGTTAACGGTGACGGGGTTGTTCCTGAGTTCGTAGAAGAAACAAAGACCGTGGTCCTCCAGGGTATCCCAGTCGCTCTCGACCCGACATTCATTCGTGGAGATGCCAATAACGATGCCCATGTGGATATCGCCGATGGAATCTGGATCGTTCAGATGCTGTTCTACAACGGTGAGATGACAGCCTGTCTTCCGGCTGCGGATGCCAACAATGATGGGGCGCTATCCATCTCCGATGCGCTGTACATCATCAACTACAGGCTGCAGCCAGGTTCCACGAACTTCGCGCTCTACGCTCCGCCCGATGGTCCCTACCCCGATTGCGGGACAGTAGAAGGCCTCGGGATTGATGATTGCGAGCCTGGGTCACATATATGCTTCCCAGCTAACTGAAGATTGCCAGCAAGAAGGCGACTCCTTCGAGGCTGTCTAACGGCTGGATGGGGATTCAGAGAAAATTATCACCATAGCGGCAGATTTCCGTGACAACCGGAATATTCTGTAAGCCATTTAAAATAATATCCTTATGGCTTCAGGCGTGGGCGGAAAGTTGAATTCTCCCTGTTCAGGCCTTAACATTGAGCGTATCCCCGTAACATACCTTTGTTCGCGATTCCAGCGGGCAGAATGGTTCTGAATAATATGGCAGTTGATGAAGGGGAATTTCAGTTTCGCAAGCTACGGACCTCCAGTTGAGGAGAATCCGGGTCTCTGAGGCAGCCTGAAATTTCCCGAGTTGAATAAAAGTTCCCGTGGGCTACCTGGAGAAATCCGGTAGAGGGGTACTTAATGAGTTTTGGCAGGATGCCGGATGTTCCTCCTGTGATACGATCTTCTTTCCGGATCTTCCTGGCATCTGACTGGTTTCCACCCCCAGAGAAGTGATCATGCTAAGAGAGTCTTCCCTCCCTGTTTTTTCGCGTTTCGTTCGCCTGCTGAGTCTCCTGGTGCTTCCGGCCCTGGCGGTTCTGCCTGCCTGTAAATACGATTCCGCGGATGTTGAATGGACCATTCCCGCCCGCGGTGATAGCGAAGTCATGGCTCAGCCGGTCATAGCTGTCCGGCTTACCAATACGATGACCGCGTCCGACATCACGAATACAGAGTCGGGGATGATGACCGTGACCGGTGACCAGACCAGTGGTGAATACAGCGGCACGATTGTAGCCGCCAATGAACAGGATGTTTTCAGCGGCCAGACGATTGCGGAGTTCCAGGCTGGAATCAACCAGCCGCCCGAATTGATCGACCCCCTGGATCCATCACAAGGAACTGAGGAGCCGGCGGGGGACAACACCCTGGTCTTCCTGCTCAGCCCGCTTGAGCAGTTCAAGCCCGGTGAACGGATTACGGTGAAGGTGTCTGAAAGCGTTACCGTTCTCAACGTTCCCTTCTCAGCTCCCTATGTTTTCAGCTTTACCGTTGAAGGCGGAGAGGCCCGCTCGGAGGGAGAGCTTTTTGTGCGTGAGGCCATCCCGCCGCAGTCTTCCGGGGCCGCCGGCCTGAGACCAGCGGTGACAGCCTATCTCAGCGAGAACATCACCGCCGGGACCGAGAGTGACGCGGTCCGGGTAATGGGGGGGCAGTCTGGAAGCCACGCGGGCGGTGTCTCGCGGCTGGAGCAGAACGATGTGTTGACCAGCGTGGTTCATGTCCTTGAGGCCTCTGACAGTTTCCTGCCCGGGGAGAAGGTCAGCGTGGCCTTCACCAGCAATATCACCGGTGCCGATTCGTCTCCATTGTCTCCTTACCAATTGACCTTCCAGGTTCGTCCCGGTCTGAACGAGGGCGGCTGGGAGCCGGATTATCTCGAGCCATTGGCGCCTGATGGGGCTGTAGCAGTCCTGGCGGCTGATTTTATGCCGGGTTCAGGGGCGGTTGAGTTGCTCACGGTCAGCTCCACCCTGATGACTCTCTACAGCTCCCAGGGCCGCCAGGGTACAGCCGCGGTGCCCGCAGGCTGGACCTTTACGGATGCGGTGGCTGTGGATGCGGATGCTAATGGATCGGTCCAGATCGTGGCGATGCTGCTGGGTTCTCAGGGTGAGCTGCGGTTGCAGGAATACCGTGTCGGCGATTCAGGCTCCATCTCCTCTTCCGAGGCCCGGTTGGATTTCGCAACCCTTTTCGATGGGGGTGAGGGAGCTCCCGCCGCCAGTCTTTATCTTGCGGACCTGGATTCAGACGGTTTGCCGGAGCTGATGGCCCTGCATGGGGACGGCAGCTTTGCCGCTGACGCGGTGCCTGGTCTTCCCGCCGGGCTTGGCGACTTTGGAGATCTTGGCGATCTCGGACTCCCGGTGGAAGAGGAAGAGCCGGAGTCTACCGGCTACCTGACCATCTTTCAGCTGACCATGGGCCTTCCTGCTGATGGCCAGTTTGACCTCAATGATCCCGAGAATCTTCTCGAGCTCCAGTTCGTGCCTCTGCGCAATCCCATCTCGGGATTTGACTCTAGCCGGAAGATCCAGCTTGCGGATCTCGACAACGATGGACGCCTGGACCTGGTCAGCGAGGCGATGGCCGACGACCTGGCTGCTGGAAGCCTGGTTCTCTATCGAAACCAGACCACCAGTGCCAATCCTTTCTCTTTCCGGAAGGTGGGAACTCTGAAGAATTCCGCCGGAGGCGATTACGCTCCTGATGCGTGGATTGTTTTCGATTTTGATACAGATGGAGATGTCGATGTC